>JACZUQ010000005.1:25393-30066 GCA_022573065.1 Nitrososphaerota archaeon | reverse complement strand
TATGTTAGAACAAACTCTCCAATATCTGGAAAAATCCCAGATGATCTTAAGGAAATAGTTCAAAAAGGCATTGATGGAATAGTAATTCCTAAAGTAAACAATGCTAAAGAATTAAAAAAAATTGAAAAAATCCTAACGGCTCTAGAAAAAAAGCGAAAATTACGACCAATAGAACTAATACCATCTATTGAATCAGCCCAAGGAGTTACAAACACTCATGAAATTGCTTTGTCAAGTAAACGGATTTATGCTCTGATTTTTGGTGTATTTGATCTGCTAAATGACTTAGGGATTGAATATACAAAGCAGTCAGTAGGGGCCAAATATGCAAGAGCAAAAATTCCGTTGGAAGCTAGGTCAGCAGGAGTTTATGCATTAGATGCAATATGGCAAGATCTTAATGATGAAAAAGGTTTGATAGAAGATTGTAAAATTGGAAAAAGTCTTGGCTATGTAGGAAAAACTATCATCCATCCTGATCAAATTTCAATAACCCATAAAGCATTTCATCCTAACAGTATTGAGATTGAATGGGCAAAAAAAGTATGTGAAACATATGAAAAATCAATAAACAAGGGAAAAGGAGCAACAACCGTAGATGGGAAGATGGTTGATGAAGTCCATTACAAGCAAGCAAAAGCGTTGTTGAAATTAATAAAAAAATAAAAATTAGGAGTTTTCAATCTGTTTGCATTTTTCTATTACGCCATCAAAAGTATTCAATGGCACAATTGTTAATGCATTAAATGAATGGATTCCTGCTTGAACCATGAGTGCTTCAACAGAGTGAGCATCTTTTGCATCAACTATCCATAGGAAAGTATGTTCTAATCCAGAATGATATTGTCCTATCACTTTTATATTAGCCCCTTCAGCTAATTGTTTAAAATGTGGTCCTCCTTCAATCACCATTTTTCTATTCGCTTTATTATTTAGTGGACACGATTCGGTTGTATGACTTCCATAGATTCCATATAACGCCATATCTACATCATATCTTTATTCCACATAAATAATTTCACATTTGAAAATATGGCAAAACTTTTTTCTTCTAATATGATCAATAATAATAATGGAATATGCCTATGTTTTAATTAATTGTGATACTGGCTTTGAGGAATCCATAATTGAACAATTAAAAAAAATGGATGAGATCAAGCAAGTCCAAGGAACTTTTGGAGTTTATGATATAATTGCTGAAATAGAATCAAAAAAACCTGAAAAACTAAAGGAAGCAATTATAGGGAATATCCGCAAATTAACTCATGTCAAGTCTACGGTTACTCTTTTTGGTACAGGGGGCATAGACACAGGCGAAAAAATGGCAGAATTAATTCCAGATATTATTCCAGAAGAAAAGAAACCACTAGATGGACCGGCAGGTATGGAAGATGATGAATATGATAATGACTACGACGATGAATCTGATGAAAAGATAAAATAATTTTTTTTAAAATTTATTTTTTATTTTAATTTGTTTAAACCAAATATTGGATGACTACCTTTTAGTTTTACCACAGGCAAGTACGATAAACCATGCTGAAATTTATCGGTAAATACTGGAGTTTTATCATCATTGGTAGAATATTGTAAAAATGGTTTAGTAGGCTCTTTATCAAGTATTACATAATTAAAAAAATGCAAAATATCTTCTAAATCAAGTGATGTAATATATGCTATAATCCATTTTGTTTTTTGTGGGAACATAAATAGTGTTAAATCTAATTCATCAGGTGACTCAGGATCATAAGTTAATCTTGCAAGGCTTCCTAAATCTTCAATATGTACTGGAATAAATTTTTCATCAACTTTTTTTGGATTAATAATAAATGTTGAGGGAAGTGAACTTAAATTTATGATTGGTGCATATTGTGAAAAAGATTTTGTGGAACTAACAACACTAAATTCTTCTTTACCACCCTTTGCATTATATGAAACATATCGTCCCCTTTTTGGCGAATTAGTATAAATGGAAAATAATGCTTTTGAAAGAACTTTTCTACTTGATAAAACTCGTTTTTTATTGAGATCGTGAGAATATACCCGTAAAGGGCTTTCCCTTAATGCACATACATATCTAGCAAAACTCCCAAAATCAGCTGCTTCAACAAAAAAGTGACCAGGCATAAAATAGTATTGTAAAATAGTAATTAATATCTAATCCATTTGGAGTAAACAATTTCTAGACTGGAATGTGAGAAGAAACATGGAAAAAACTATCTGTTGGGCAAATACAGATGATTTTGAACAATCAGAAATAGTAATACTTGGGATTCCTGATGAATCGCAATCCCATGCTCTAAGAAAAGGTGCATCAGAAGCTCCACATTTCATTCGTGAGATTTCCCACTTGAGAGATTCATTTACTAGAAAAGGAAAAAAATCTCTTGGACTTCCATTTAATGGAATTAAACAAAAAAAGATCTTAGATTATGGAGATATTTCAAAAGATCAAATTAATGAGGTTTATTCAAAAATTGTTTCAAAAGCAAAAATCCCAATTATGATGGGAGGAGATCATTCTATTACTAGAGATGTCATTAAAGCAATTGCCACGGAAACAGGACCGTTATCGTTGGTATATTTTGACGCTCATCCAGACTTTGTGAGTTCAACTCAGAATTATTATGGTTCAGTTTTTTACGATGTTTTACCTCATATTGACCCAAAAACAAGCCTACAGATTGGAATAAGAACTCCTGAACAGGAAGAACTTGACAATTTAAAAAAATATGAAATTGAGGTAATTACTCCATTTGATATTGTGGAAAAAGGAGTAAAAGAGATTTCAAACCATATTTCTCAAAAAATTGGCAAGAATGTTTACATTTCATTTGATATGGATTGCGTTGATCCAGCTTTTGCTCCAGGTGTTTCAGTACCAGTCCCAATGGGATTAAAAAATGTAGAAGCTGTATATCTTCTAAAAAATATAGTTGAACAAGGAATTGTTGGTATGGATATCATGGAAGTATGTCCAAGTTACGACATTAAAGACCGAACATCACATCTTGCATCAAGAATAATTTCAGAAGTAATATCATCAAGTATATAGGAATTAAAATAAAAAAAGTTGAAGAAGTTTATTTCCTTCTTATTCATAATGGACTACGACGAGTACTCCTTCGTGAAGTAGCTCTACGGGTAGCTTTTCTTCTAGTCACACGTTTTCTTCTTTGTGTAGCCTTCTTTCTAGCTCCTACCTTTAATCTCGCATTCCTTTTTCTAGTTCGGGCAGCTTTTTTTGCTGCAGCACTACGTGCTGTTCGGGATAGACCCATAACTAGAATTAATTTTGCTATGCCTTATAATGTAAAGGTCACTAGTTTTTGTGTCATGACCTAATTTCATCAATAATTTTTTTTCAACATGATGTATATCTATGAATATTTATACGGAAATAAATTGATCAAATACTATGTTTACTGGAATTATAGATGGAGTGGGTAAAGTTGAAAAAATTACTCAAAATACAAAAAATCATAGTGCTTTTCAAATGACAGTTGATTTAGGTAAGCATGCAAAAGGACTCAAAGTAGGACAAAGTGTTGCATTAAATGGAGTGTGTCTTTCTGCCACAAAAATTTCAAAAAATAAATGTGATTTTCAAATGATTGATGAAACTATAAAAAAAACTGATCTTGGAAACTTAGTAAAAGGTGCTAAAGTCAACATTGAACGAAGCCTGAAGGTTGGTGATAGAATGGAAGGACATTTCGTGTTAGGTCATGTGGATGGTGTAGCAACAATAAAAAAAATTGAAAAAAAACCAAAAGAGATCAAAGTCTGGTTTGAAGTTCCAAAAAAATTAGCAAAATTTGTTGTAAAGAAAGGTTCTATTGCAATTGATGGCATTAGTTTGACAGTAGTTGATGTTACAAAAAATAAAGCTTCAGTATGTTTAATCCCTCATACAATGAAAGTGACAAATTTTCATTCAAAAAAAGTTGGCGACAAGATTAATATTGAAACCGATATTTTGGGAAAATACATTCTAAAATAAACCTAATTTATTACCACTTTATTGGTAATTACCAGTTTTTTAGTAAACTATATAATCAAAGAAAATTAATTCTCGTTATGTCACTTAATGATGCTATATTATCTCTTAAAAGAGGAGAATTTGTTTTACTTCATGATTCTAGTGGAAGAGAAAATGAAATCGACATGGTAGTTGCTGCAGAGTTTATTACACCAGAACATATTGCACGTATGCGTCAACATGCCGGAGGTTTGATTTGTCTTGCAATAAACAACTCCCTAGGTAACGAGCTTGGTCTAAATTATATGCATGAAATTTTATCTAGTTCTGATCATTTTGATTCAAAATCTAAGGAAATGATAATGGGTTTAGCCCCATATGGAGATCATCCTACTTTTTCAATTGCAATTAACCATTATCAAACTTACACAGGAATTACTGATAGAGATCGAGCTCTTACAATTCGTGAAATAGCTAATCTTTACAAGGCTGATAATCCTCATAACAAATTCATTTCTTCATTTAAAACTCCTGGTCACGTTCCTGTTTTAATCGCTGCAAATGGTTTATTATCTAATAGAAGGGGACATACAGAATTGTCCATCTATCTTACAGAGCTTGCAAAATTAAATCCTATATCTGCTATTTGTGAAATGATGGATGCAGAAACATATTCCGCCCTTTCTGTAGA
>JACZUQ010000005.1:21230-25293 GCA_022573065.1 Nitrososphaerota archaeon | reverse complement strand
AAAGCAAAAAAATATGCAAAGGAAAATGCTATTCCATTTATTGATGGCATAGAATTATTAGAATACGCTAAGGTGCATTAATTTTGAATATTGCTATAGTGGTTTCGGAATTTAATGACCAAGTGACATCTAGAATGCTCAATATCGCATTAGAAAAAGCAAAATTTATGAAATTAAATGTCAAATTTACATGTAAAGTTCTAGGAGTATTTGATATGCCATTAATTGTTGATACATTACTTGAAAAAAAAGAAGTAGATGGGGTTGTAACACTTGGTGCAGTAATTAAAGGAAAAACTAAACATGATGAGGTAATTGCAAATGTCACATTAAATCGTCTTGCAAAACTTTCTTTAAAACATAAAAAACCAGTATCATTAGGTATTACAGGACCCGGAATGGGAGAAAGACAGGCTCATGCTAGAATCAGGCCCGTATCTGAGAGGGCGATTGAAGCAGTTTTGAGAATTTCACAGGAATTAGAAAAAATCAAATGAATTGATACAAATAACTATCATAAAAATAAATGAATATGGACCTTGGACCCTAACTTTAGGTTGTGATAGAGAACATGAATTACAAATGTTACAAGCATCATTATACAAAGAAGTTCAGAAATTATTCTCTGACAAAAACTGTCTAGCATTTTTAAACAGATCGGATGAATTTTTTGTTGTAACAAATGGATTAACATTAAATGATCATATTGCTATACAAAAAAAATTAGAAGAATTATTTGAACTAAAATTAACAATGTCTATTGGATTTGCTCAGACTCCATTTGATGCAAATCTAAAAGCACATGAAGGGAAACAATCTCCAGTCATATTAAACAAAGAACATAATATCTTCGGTTTTGTAAATGGCAAAGCGGATCAGAAAGTAACTATTATGCATTTTGATGTAGATGATTTATCATCTTCAAGAAAAATAAAATCTCCATATGAAATATCATCTACAATGTTTAGATTATATTCTTCAATGTTAGAATTTTTTCTAGAAAAAAAATCTTTGGCATTTTTTATGGGTGGTGATAATTTTATGGTTGTTTCAAATGATAATGCAAAAGAATATGCTCAAAAATTCATTCAAAGAGCAAAGGCAGATCTAAATCTATTACTTAATTGTGGAATAGGAATTGGAAAAACATCACGTGAAGCTGCAAAACTTGCAACTAAATCACTTGATAAAATAAGGGAGATTAGAGATTCAGGAAAAGAAAAACCTGAAATTTTAGAAACATCATGCTTTTAAAAAATGCAAGTATTCTTTATGGTAAAGATTTAACTTTTGTTTCATCTACAAATCTAAAAATTTCTGAACAAATATTTAAAAAAATAAAACCAAACTTGAGACCAAGCTCAAATGAAGATTCAATTGATTGTGAAGGATTGTTAATAATTCCTGGCTTGATTAATTCGCATTCTCATATAGGTGATTCCATAGGAAAAGATTTTGCTCTAAACAGTAGTGTTAACGCAAAAATTCATCCTATCATTGGTGCTAAACAAAAAATTCTAAGAGAATCTAAACCATCTCATCTCTCAAATTTTATGAAAAATACATGCATTTCGATGTTAAGAAAAGGGATTACTACATTTGTTGATTTTAGAGAAGGTGGCTTAGATGGAATACTTCTATTGAAAAAAGTACTATCTAACCTACCAATAAGATCAATAATACTTGGAAGATTGGAATATTATCAGGAACAAAAACAGATCAGAAAAAATATTCCTTTTCCTACTTCAAAAAAAGTAGAGCTTGAAATTCTTTTAAAAAAATGTGATGGAATAGGGATCAGCGGTGTAAATGAAAACAGTAACGCTTTACTGAAATATTATTCAAAAATTTCAAAAATTCGAGCAATTCATTCAGAAGAAACTATTCAGAGTTCGAATCTATCCCAAAACACTACCAAAAAAACTGAAACTCAACGAGCATTATTGTTAAAACCTCATTTTCTTGTTCATATGACATATGCTTCTCAAAGAGATTTACATCAAGTTGCAAAAAAGACTCGTGGTATTGTCATTTGTCCCAGAGCTAACGCGGCATTAGCAGAAGGTATTCCAAATATTGAAAAAATGATGAAAGCTAGATGTAATATTGCAATAGGAACAGATAACGTCATGATAAACTCTCCTGACATGTTTCGAGAAATGGATTATTTATGGAAGGTAACAATGGGTATGAATCGTAAGCGAATTGAGCCTAAACAAATTCTAAAGATGGCAACTGTAAATGCAGGAAAACTTTTACAAAAAAAAATTGGTGTAATTGAAACTAGCAAGTATGCAGATTGTGTGTTTATTGATAAACATGCTCTTGACTTAGAACCCATGCATAATCCTCATGCTTCAATTGTCCAAAGGGCTAGTGAATCCACAATTAGAGCAGTAATGATTGGAGGAAAAATAGTTCATGGAAAAATCTAGACCCAAAGTAATTCTTAGTGCAGCAATGACTCTAGATGGGAAAATAGCCACAAAAACAGGCGATTCTAAATTATCTTCAATACAAGATAAGGTTAGAATTCATAAATTACGTTCAAAAGTTGATGCTATTTTAGTTGGGTCAAATACAATAAAAAGAGATGATCCTCTTTTAACAGTTCGACATACTAAAGGCAAAAACCCATTACGTATAATTTTAGATTCTAAAGCAAACATAGATCAAAAATCCCAAATTATTAAGACTTGTAAAAAAATTCCAACTATAATAGCTGTTTCAAAAAAAGCATCAAAGAAAAATATTGATAAACTAAAAAAATATCCTCTTGAGATAATTATCACAGGAAATAAATTAGTAAATATAAAAAATCTTTTACGAATTTTATCTAAGAAAAAAATCAAAACTCTACTTGTTGAAGGTGGAGGTACTGTTAATTGGGAATTTGTCAAACAAGGTCTTGTAGATGAGATAATTATTACAATAACGCCCTATCTTATTGGTGGAAAAAATGCAATTACATTAGTTGAGGGGGAAGGTTTTTCATTAATTCAAAAAGCTACGAAATTAAAATTGAAAAAAACTTGCAGATTAGGAAATGAAATTGTATTACACTACTACTAGAGTGTTTTTGGATTAAATTTTCCTAGTATAATTTTTTCTGGTGTCTCTAAATGAAAATCGGGTACAAGTTTCAAGTGAGCAATTATCCTATATTGATATTCATCTTGTTTTTTATCTAAATTATCTATTAATGGAACACTATCTTTTACCTCTTCTAAGATTCCTTTAAGATGATATGGATCTGAATCACTCATTGCAATCGGAGTCAGCATTACTCCAAAAGCAATAATCGTTAACATTAATCCTACTTTATCTGCAGTTGTCATAGGACTAGAACTAGAAACAAGATATGTTGCTATTTTTCCAAATTCATCCTTAATTTCTTCCAAAACATGTCCAAATCCTTCTGACGAAGTGTTATTGACCAATAGACCTTCTGCACTCAACTGGTATTGTTAATCTAGACTTGCTGATATAGATTGTTACGTACAGATTACTAGATCTAGATTACTTAATACATTAAATCCAAATTTAGAACTCAAGTCCTAGAATAAAATTTAATATTTCAAAGCAATCAGACATTTTGGGAAATTAATAAATTTTGCTAGTCATTTCTATGCTCCAAATTCCTCACTCAAAAAAATTTTATCTACTGATAAAAACACTAAAGCTACGAGCTTAATTTTCAAATTCAAAACAATTGCTCATGATAAAGGTAGGATATTCAATAATTCTATTAATAGTGATATTTTCTTCTACGGTATCTTATGTCAATTCAACTATGGGAGACTTGGTTACTTCAGCTTGGCCACTAAATGATCCTATTGAAGATGGCCAATTTCCAATAATAGTGGGTAATGTAAAAGACCAAGCTGGAAATCCTGTTTCAGATGCTCAAGTAAAAATTGCTTTTGCAACAGAAACGGTTTCGTCTACTACAAATAATGTGGGATCTTTCTATATTGAATTAAAAACTTCTGCACAACCTGGAGATTACACTGTAAGTGTGATATCCACTAAAGAAGGATATGGAATGAGTATTGTAAGTACT
>JACZUQ010000005.1:17270-21132 GCA_022573065.1 Nitrososphaerota archaeon | reverse complement strand
AACATATTTTGTAAATGGTATCCCTCAAATTATTCCAAAAATTGATTTTGATGTTATTAATCAAATTCCATTTTTAATTCAAGAGGGATTAACAAAAAATCCACTTTCTGAAATTATTCGTCAACATTTGGAAAAGGTGAAAAAACAACAAGAAGAAGCAGAAAAAAAACAGCAAGAAATTGATGAACGAGAAAACTTCATTGAAACTCAAAGACAAATAGTACAAAATTTACTTGATGAAGATCTAAAAAGTTTTGAAAAAGGTTTAGAATTAAATTCACCCAGAATGGCTTTTGGGAGATTTGTTCAAACTGTTGATGACACAGTCCAATTCATCTTTTGGGGACAGTTTAATCTGACTGAACAAAAACATAATGAAGCATATGCAGCTAAAATGGATGCATTAGAAGAAGGCGAAAATAGTATAACTGCCACCAAAGTATTTCAACGAAAAGCAGCTATTAGTAGGAGTGAAATTGTTGAACATAACTTCGAATTAAACGTCAAGTATGGATTTGCAGATAAATCAACCCAGAGTTATTTCAATGAAGATGGTAAATTGCGGTGGGGTGAGAATTCGTCTGCAAATAAAACAGTTTCTTGGTATCTTCCACCTACTTGATAATTATTTTACAGATTATTCTTCCTTAGCATCTTGAAATTCTCTCATCTTTTTAGAGCATTCCAACACTTTTTCTGGAGTATGTTTACTTTTAGGTTTATTACAAATGGGACAATTTTCTTCTGAGCCTTCAGACCCTTCTGATTTTGGAGGCTCAGTCATCATAGTCTAATTTCTACCCACATGAATATAGTATTTTTAGCTAGATTAAATTTCACTTTCACTACGATTAATGATACCCAGATTTAGTTTTACTCTAAGAGAATCTTCAGAAATTCTTTTGTTAATCCTATAAAGTGCTCTATTTGCAATATCATCCCCATATTTTGTCCTAAGCTGTTTCATTAGTGTGGTTCGAACCCTACCAAATCTTTCTTTATCATTCATAATTGCATCTTCACTTTCTAGCTCTGCATTTGGAAGCATATCCTCTATTCCTTTATCTTTTGTATAGGTGCCTGCCATTGTACCTCGTCTATTCCCTTCTGAATGCAACTAAACCATTAGTCATGCTTTTGTTTTTACGGTAATGTGCTTATGAGATTTTGTGCGTTCAATTGAACAGCAAATGAGTTAATTGAAAATAAATCGTTGAATTTGCATTCAAGTAAATTAATTTCAAATCAAGAGAATAAACGAAGATTCGTTAAACTTGTCTCATATCTTTTTTAATGTGATCGATTTTATATCCAAATGCTTTTTTTGATTTGTCATTTTTCTTCAAGTTCAATACATTACCGCAGGAAGGACACTTGAAGAAAAGATCTAATGAATTTTCAAAAGTAACTCTTGGACAATCTTCATTTCCACAATGATAAAAATCTGAAGAATTTTCATAATCTAATCTTTGTTGAAGTCTATTCCGTATCTTCTTCTTTTGTCCTTCAATGAAATTTTCTACTTCGTCTCTTCTTGAACGCCATCGATAAACAAACCATCCTTTCTTTTCATCTTTAACTCTAATTCCTGTAATCAATGCTTTACCAAAAAGATCGTAAAGCACCTTTCTTACCATGTTAATTCGTAATCCAGTAGAACTAGCTATTTCTTCATCAGTTGCATCCTGAGATTTTAAAAGAGATCTTGCTACTTTGAGATATTCATCTCCTCCTATCATTGTAGAAATTCTCACGAATGGATCTTCATATTTGTCAATCATGATTCAATACATCCCTTCCATTCCATTATTTATCCATTGTTTTGTTCATAATTACTTTTTTACCATTTTTTGTTGGTATTATTTCTCTAGATGGATTTTCAAATCTTGTCAAAAGTTGTTTTCCATTCTGAATTCTGTCTAATAATACTGCGAGTGCACTAATTTCAGAATGTGGTTGATGTCCCACTGCCACATTATAATCTGCTAAATCATATACTTCACGTGGAACTTTTTCTGCCCCTACTACTATCAGAATATTTTCCTCTTTTTGAAGCGATGAAGCTACATCATTTATGTTTTCTCCATACATTGTCAAATGAATAATTTTCTTAGAATTCACTTTTTTTTCCTTGACAATTTTTTTCCAATCGGTAATAAACTCAATTTCAAAATTCCCTCCCCAGGTAGCATTAATCTTGTTAAGAGTGTCTTTAATTTCTGGATCAACTTCATTCATGTAAATTTTTGAAGCACCAAATGCTCTTGCAACTAATGCTACATGTGTAGTTACTCGGTCATCTCTTACTAGTCTCTGACCAATTCTTAGCACTTCAAAATCCATAGTTTTTGTCAAGCTCCTCTTTACTTGATTCTTCTATGATTGTAGATTTTTTTAATTCTAACATATTTGAAATTAAACCTTTTAATTGTAAAATATTTTCTCCAGTTTTAGATGAAATACTAATCCATTTTTTTGTCTCATCTATTTTTAAAAATTTTACTTTATCAATAATATTATCTGATTTAATTAGATCCGATTTATTTAATACAAAAATCATCTTATCGGGTTCAACTCCTAACTCATAAAGAGTTTTTGTACAGCTTTGAAATTTCTTTCTCAAGTCAGATCTGAAATCACTTATATCAATTACTACTAGAACAACTTCGGTATAGAGAAGCTCTTCAAGAGTTGATTTGAAAGCCTCAATCATATATGCTGGTAGTTTACTGATAAATCCAACTGTATCTGAAATTAATACATCTTTTTTACCAATGGTTAATTTTCTAGTAGTTGTTGTTAGAGTTGTAAAAAGCTCTTTTCCTTTTGGGCGTTCTTCGCCAGTTAATCGATTAAACAAAGTTGTTTTTCCAGCTGAGGTATATCCTGCTAATGAAATTGTTTTAAATCCCATTCTTTTTCTTCCCTGTCTGTGAAGCTCACGTTGTTTTCCTGCTTTTTTTAGCTTTGATTTTATACTTATCATTCGATGTTTAATGTCATCATAATAAACATCGACCTCAAATTTTCCAATTCCTAAAAATCCCGGTTGTTCTCCTTTTTTAGCAAGACGTACTTTCTCTTTAGCTCTTGACATTTCGTAACGTAGATGTGCTAGCTTTATCTGAAGTTTTGATTCAGAACTATTTGTCCTACTTTCGAATATTTCTAAAATCAACGTCTCTCTATCAAGGATTAGAATTTTT
Source organism: Nitrososphaerota archaeon (assembly GCA_022573065.1). GTDB lineage: Archaea > Thermoproteota > Nitrososphaeria > Nitrososphaerales > Nitrosopumilaceae > CSP1-1. The sequence continues at coordinate 17,926 of JACZUQ010000005.1, read as the reverse complement.
AGTTTAGAAGCTAAATTGTAATTTTGACTAGGTCTTAGAAGTTCATCAAAAATTATCACTTCTGGCCTAAATTTTGTAATTAGATTCTCAATATCCTCAACTTTTTTTTCACTAATTCCAAATTTTGCTCTTTGTAAATATTCTTGCTTTATTACATTGGAAATTTTGTAACCTGCAGCATCACATAAGGCTAAAGCCTCATTTACAGCATCATCTTCATCATAGGTAATTAGTATCGCAGATTTCATTTATAACAAAATTTACATTTTAGGTTTTTTAAGAATTTTTTCAATATTCATGTTAAGGACAATTTCTGAAATATCACTGGAATATTCTGCAATTCGTCGAATATTTTCAACCATTCTTCTAATTCTGAATATTTCTTCATCGTCATTTAATGATTTAGTACTATCAAGGACCTTTTTTTCAAATTTCGTAATTTCTGTGGATTTTTTTATGATCTTTTCTGCATGAGCAAAATCTTCCTTAAAGAGAGCAAGACAAGAGTCATCTAATACAGATAAAGCAAACTCATTCATATCTTGTATTTTTGAGAGGATCTCTTTTTTGATAGGTTTTTTAAATTCTAACAAATCTTTAGCAATAATTACAGCATGATCTCCTGTCCTTTCAATATTTTTTACAATTAATCTATA
>JACZUQ010000005.1:15178-17170 GCA_022573065.1 Nitrososphaerota archaeon | reverse complement strand
ACTCATTCATATCTTGTATTTTTGAGAGGATCTCTTTTTTGATAGGTTTTTTAAATTCTAACAAATCTTTAGCAATAATTACAGCATGATCTCCTGTCCTTTCAATATTTTTTACAATTAATCTATATCCCAAACAATCTCTGGAATTTTTAAATCCCATTTCTTTTAGCAAATGCTCATTTTGAATCGCAATTTTTAGCTGACGGATTATGTAAAAACCAAATCTATCAACCTCGTCATCTGTATCAATTACTTCATTAGCAAGATCATAGTTTAATTCTTGCATTGCCAAAAAGACATCCCTTAACATTGAATTGGCCAGATGAATCATTCTTTTGACTGCGCCATTAACTGAGAGTTCTAATAAATTTACCAATACTTGAATTGTAATACCACCAGTTGAATCAGAAATAATCTCAGTTCCCATTAACATTTTTTTTACTGCATCTTTAACTGCAGTTCTCTGAGCCGGTTTGAATCTTCCTGTCTTAGGTTTGACGTTAATAGTTTTGAAACCCAGAAAATAAAGGGAAATTAATCTTCTTACGATTGATGAATTATCATCGTCTAAATCAACCTCAAAAGTCGCATCTTCAATTTGAAGAGCTTTGTTTTGATATCGTGTTGGAGAAATTAATAAAGTAGAAGAACCCTGTCTTACAACATTGATTAGATCTCCTTTTTTTAGACCAAGTTCCATAATCCAGCGTTTTGGCAATGAAACAATATATGAGGATTTTCCAGTAAACTGAATTTTCCTTGTTTCTTCTCGTTCCACCATATTCTATACATTTTTAGATTATCTATATAGATTGTTCTCTTAAATATAGAGTTAGATATAATAAATATTTAGAATACTTTTTTTGTAAGAATATGGATTCTATCGAAAAACTCAATCATACATTAGATGCACTTTTTGGAAATGGAGTTTCTAAATACATGCCAAAAAAAATAGAAATTACATATTCTAAAAAAAATGGAAGAATTAGAAGCGTCTTTTATGATGAAAAACTTCTATGTACATTGAGGATAGATGGAGGTCTTGCAATATCTCCTCTATTTGCCCAAATTCTTCTAAAAAGTAAAAAATTCAAAGAAAACTGTTTAGAGATAGATAAAGATTCAAAACCATTTGTTGAAGATGGTAGATCCGTTTTTTGTCAACATGTACTATGGTGTGGCAAAAACATCAGAATTTCTTCTGATGTTCCAGTTTTATTCAAATCCAAAGTTATTGCTGTTGGTAGATCAGTTTTATCATCTGAAATGATTTCTTCTCAAAATAGAGGAGTTGCTGTAAAAATCAGAGATAGTTTAAAAAGTCAGAATAAAGGAGATCGGTCACTATGATGCGCGGTGGAAATCGCAATATGAGAAGGATGATGGACAAGATGGGTCTTGATATGTCAGAGATACCAAATGTTCAAGAGGTGATCATCAAGACTGACAAAAAAGAGATTATAATTGCAAAACCTTCCGTAACCGAGATGAAGGCAAAGGATAATACAATTTTTCAGGTAATTGCAGAAAGTTATGAAGAAAAGGAGAGAGAAGTTCCAGTATTTAGTGATGAGGACCTAGAACTAGTATCTCAACAAGCAAGTGTATCTAAAGAACAAGCAATAGAAGCATTAACTGAATCCAAAGGTGATCTTGCTAGAGCCATTTTACTACTCACAACTAAATGAAGGTTTTTGTGGCATATTCTGATATTAAATCACGATAAAATTTTTGTAACTTTTGTTTTAAAATCTGATTCATACCATGTTGTTTTTGCACTTTGGTTAATTGAGGGATTTGCATTAATTGCAATGTGTGAAAATACTCGTTTTTTATCAATAGATCCATGAGTATGTAATTTTTTTGCAGATATGTAAACAATATCTCCTTCCAAAAGATTGACTTTATCTGTTTTTTTGATTTGAAATTTTGATTTGTTATTTCCTGATTTTGAATACTTTTGAAGACTTCCTTTTCCTTTGGTAATAATTA
>JACZUQ010000005.1:9649-15078 GCA_022573065.1 Nitrososphaerota archaeon | reverse complement strand
GATTTGACCTCCATTGTGTTGGTGAATTTTGGTCCGAGCCCCATTTTTGAATGTAACATGAAAAATTTTCTGTTCTTTGGATTTAACTATACTTGTTAATTCTTGCATAAGAACCTGACCTGTAAAGTAATCTAGATTAGCTTTCAATTTTGTTTTGGAATGTATGCTAATTTTTTTCAATATTCCTCTTAAACCTTATAGGTTATTTGTCAGTTTTCAGTATACTAAAAATCATATTTTAAGAAAGGAAAGATGGCAAAAATGAAGGATTTAATTATTGGATTTGAATGCTTGTCATAACTTGAAATTAAAGGGTTCAAAAAACTCTCAAAAAACTCTGGCAAAAGAGATTCCAGCATCTACAGCTGCACCTGGAACTGTTGAAAAAATTATCAAGGCTCTTTCTGGTCTAGAATCTGATATTGATTCTCTAAATGAGAATCTAGCCGATATGAAAAAGCAGCTTAATCAAAAAGCCCAAAAAGAAATTGACAAATTACGTGAACAGGTGATTCAAATGGCTACTAAAGAGGCTGAGGTCATAATTTCTGAGGCTACAGAAAAGGCCAAATCTGAATCTCAAAGAATTTTGACTTCTGGAGATGTGAATCTAAAGGATGTACAAAATAAAATTGATACTAAATTTAATGAAGCCGTTGACCATGTTGTGTCAACTGTTCTGAAGGCATAAACCTAAATTTCACTTGAAGATTGCAAAATTATCCAACCCTTAAAACAAGCCCGTATTGGAATTGCGACAACTTATGGTAGACCTTATTATAAATTCGTCAAGGCCCTTAATTCACTAAAATTAAAATATGATTCACTTCTTCCAGAGGAGATAAATTCCTATGAAGGACATTTGATCTTAACTACGTGTAAAGAGACTCCTGAAATTTCTCAAAAACCTATGCTTCATGAAGAAATTATTGATAAAGACCCTGTGATAATTCAAGGCCTAATGATTCAAAAATTACAAGTAGGTATAGAAAAAAATGAGTTAGTACTTGGGATTGATCCAGGTCTTAGGATTGGACTTTCAGTTTTTTATTATGGACAAGAAATTGAAAGATCAATTTTTACTTCAATTGAAGTATTAGTTATGCATATGGCAAAAATTCTTGCCGAGCTTCGAGCAGATAGAAAAATTGTAAAAATAGGCAATGGCAACATGAGTATTGCAAAAGAAATCACCGAATTACTTAATCTGAGATTTTGTTCAGATTTTGAATTGGAATTTGTAGATGAAAGTAGAACATCACTTAAAGTAAAGAACTACAATCAGCGAGGAAAACGAGATATGATGTCAGCAAAATACATTACCCAAAGAGAAGGTCCCCGACATTTTATTTTGCCACTTTCTAGAACGGGATAAAAAAATCGAGAATAAAGTTCATAGGTTTGAAAATTTTTTATAGTTCGAAGGATGCAATTATGAAAATTTCAAAAAATACGATCTTCAAAATAATAGGTAAATATTTATAGTCTTTTTCAAAGTTATCTGAAATCTGTTTTTAATTAATGAACGATCAATGAAATTTTTACAAAAAAAGTATAGAAATATTATAGAATTTATCGATCGATCCTTAAATAGTTGTGAATGTTATATTAAATTATTAAGGAATTGATGAAAAGATGACTTGTAAAGGAATTTGTGTTCGATATAAGGCTCAAAAGCCAGTAGGAACCGGAAGATATGCTTCTGGACAGAGACGATGTCAAATTTGTGAAATCTTCATCAAATGGGAAGGATTATGGTGTCCATGTTGTGGTTATCGACTCCGAACCAAGCCTCGAAATCTCAAGTACAAAGCCAAACTCAGAGCAAGAGTGGAAGCTGATACTAAAATGGAAAGACAGGCTGAAGCGATAGCAATAAAGGCATAAGTTTAGTCGAAGCTCATAGATGTCTACATCAGGGTACACACAAAAAACCGTTGATGTAGGCGATCGAAAATTTTTTATTCATTTACTTACTTTTGATAATGGAAATTTTGTTTCTATTAGTGAGGGAAAGCAAAAAATTGGCTCTATGGTAGTATCCATAGGCTCAGGACCTATGGCAACTACAGCTACTGTGATTCGTGCAAAAACTGATTCTCTTTTTTTAAAATTAACTGCAGAAAAAATATCTACTTCTATTAGGGGAATTGCTGTTGTTTCTCTTTATGCTGAAAGAGAACTTGGAAATGAAGCTGCAAAAATTTTGATAGGTGATATAATGGAGATGGTACAATCTTGACCGATTTGCGAAGCTATCTTGGAACATTGAAAAAAACTAAGGATCTTAAAACCGTTAAACGTTCCGTATCTACCAAATACGAAATTGCGGCCCTAACCGCAAAAGCTGACGGTTCCTTTGCTTTGCTATTTGAAAAAATTAAAGCAAAAAAATTCAGATTAGTTTCGAATCTAGTAGGAACCAGAACCAGATTTGCCCAAGCAGTAGGTGCTAAAGAAGATGACATTCATGAAAGAATAATCCATGCAATTGAACATGCCAAAAAACCTAAAAAAATCTCAGAGGGCCAATTTATGGAAAATCAATCATCAGACGCTTCAGTTTTACCTATAGTAACTCACTTTGAAAAAGAATCAGGACCTTTTATCACTTCATCAATAATTTATGTAAAAAACCCAGAAACGAGAACACAGAATTCTTCATTTCATCGACTAATGCCATTAGACAAAAAACATTTCTCAGTTAGAATGGTTGATGGAAGAGATCTTCACCAGGCTTTCATGAATTCAAAAAAACAAAAAAAAAATCTTAAAGTTGCAATTACTATTGGTGTTCATCCTGCTGTTTCTATTGCAGGAGCATATCAAGCAGATTGGGGAAAAGACGAACTTAATATCGCAAATTCCATTTTGGGCGGAAAACTTCGATTAGCCGAGTGTCCTTATTCTGGAATGCTTGTCCCTTCGGGAGCTGAAATTGTAATGGAAGGAAAAATCTTACATAATAAAACTCACAAAGAGTGGATGGTTGAGATGCTTCGAACATACGACTTTGCTCGACCTCAACCAGTCTTTGAATTAGAAAAACTGTATTATAGGAACAATCCAATTTTTCATGATATTCTGTCAGGATATTCTGAACATAGGTTGCTAATGGGAATGCCTATAGAATCTAAACTTAATCGAAACTTGAAAAAGACTTTTCCACAAATCAAGCAAGTAAGTATGACAAATGGCGGTTGTAATTGGCTTCATTCAGTAGTTCAAATCAAAAAAAGAAAAGATTCCGACATAAAACCCATCATAAAAAAGACCTTTGCAACTCATCGCTCTTTGAAAATGGTAACAGTAGTTGATACTGATATTGACCCAAATGATGCCCAATCAGTAGAATATGCAATGGCTACAAGATTTCAAGCGGATCGCGATTTGCTAATTATAAAAAACGTTAGAGGGTCTAGTTTGGATCCATCAAGCGACCAAAAAAGATTAAAAACTACAAAACTTGGAATTGATGCTACAACACCGCTCTCAAAAAGAAAGGGAGGTTTTGAGATTGCAAAAATTCCAAAACAAGAAAATTTTTTTCTAAAAAAATACCTTTAGCCTAGGAAACTATTCCAAACCAGTTTTTCGTTAGATTTTCTTTTTTAACGGTATTATTTTTGCCACATGTTCTGCCAAGTTTCTGCAAACTTATTCATCATATCTCCATATGACTTGAAATATTCCATTCCAGATTGGTTCAATGTATTTTGCCAGTTTTCACTAAATTGTTTGAATGCATTTGCAGTATATTCATTCATAGCATTTTCCCAATTAGTACTAAATTGTTTGAATGTGTCCATTCCAGCTTGATTCATGGCTTTTTGCCAATTTTCTCCAAACTGTTTCATGGTATCTTTGCTAGATGAGGTAGCTGCTTGTTCCATTACTTCATTGTATTTTTTTTGCATTTCAATAGTTGTGTTTTGAAATGTTTGAAAAACATCTTTCCATTTTTCTAACATTTTAGAGTACTCTTGCCAATGTTTATCCCATTCTGTAGAAGATTTACTGCTTTTTGACATGATTGGATTTGATCGATACCCCTCATAAAGTGATCCACGTTTTTTACTCCGATTTGACTTTTAACATTTATAGCTGTTAGGTTTTTTTATTTCTTATGAAGAAAGGCCGTAAGGAGTTTGATCCCGATGAGTTGGTTCTATCCCAAAACCAAATTTTAGAATTTTGTGATAAAGTTCTTACAAAATGGAAAGGGGATCCTAATCAAAAACGAAGTAATATTGTAGCAATGACTGCAGTTAGAAACAGTGTTTATTGGTCTGATGAAGAATCACTAAAAGCAATATGGAGTGAAATTTTAAAGTGGACATTTGAATTGATGTACAAAAATGCGATAGCACAAGCAAAAGAAGAAAATTTAGAATGGTCCCCTATTTTAGAAAAATTAGAAAAAAAAGAAAAATCTATTTCATATGAAACTGGAATCTGGTATTAGGTATAAAAATTCCATAAAATTGTGATGTATGTTGAATTTACACACTAAATTTTCTATAACGATCTGTTGCAAGAAAATTACACACAAGTTGTTAATACACAAAAATCGATAAAAATTACGTGGAAAAAGTCAGATCGAAATTAGAAATTAAAGATATTGCATCAGTTGAAATCGTTAACGAAACAGAATCACCGGCAGAAACAGATTTTGATGTTGCAAAAGAAAAAATTTCTAATTTAAAAAAAGATGCTGCTGAAACTGCCGAATGTTTAGCTTCTATTAATACTACTATCATAGAACATCTAGCACGTATGGAAAAATTAAAAAAATTAGAACTTTAGTTAATTGTCAAGATTCTAACTAATTGCATATCCTAGAACCCAGTTGTAAATTACATTGACCTGTTCTATAACAATTGTGTTTAGATTACTAACTTGTGTTTCTAAAGCAGAAATTAGATTTTCAAGCTCAAAAATTCTTCCATCAAGCTCTTTATTTTCTTCTTTTAGAAGGATATTATATTCTTGAAGTTTTTTGTTCTCATCTAATAATTCATTTATCTTATCTGTTTGATCTATTTCCTTTATAGAAACTTCTTCTGCAATAATTTTCGTTTGAGTTTGTGCAGAAATTCCTTTTAGATGTGTACCAAATATCTCAACTAATTCAGTATCTGAAGATAAATTAAATTTGAGAGTTCTAATTTCAGAATTAGAAAATATCTCTTCATAGTATATAATATCTCCATCTGCAATAATTGTAAATTCGTTATTATTATCAAAATTTACTGAATCAAAAAACTCTCGTTCAAAACTAATTTCAATTGTTGCTGGAAGCTCTGTAACCTGTATATCTAAAATCACTTCAATATCTTTAAAATCAAGATTAAAATCTACAATTTCAACTCCTATAGTACTATAATCAAAAGGGGTAATAATTTCGGCTTTAGAATCACCTATGAGAA
>JACZUQ010000005.1:4119-9549 GCA_022573065.1 Nitrososphaerota archaeon | reverse complement strand
GGATCAAATGTTAATTGTGAAAGACCATATTTTTCTCGTTCAAGATTTGTCAGTTCGTGAACCAAGTATTCAATTTCTTTAGCATTATACTCAGGTTTTCCTTCATCTACTTGTGAAGGATCAATCTTTTTTTGAGCATATTTTATCACATTATCAAGCTTTTTACTACTTTCTTCAGTAAGCTCTCCTACTGAAGTATTTGCTTTTTCAAAACTTTTACTGATTGTAGTTTTTCCTTGTGCAAGATCAAGTATTTCGTTTTTTGCGTTCTCAAGACTTTGTACAAATGTCATACCACCTTGAGGAGAGAATTCAATTATTCCAAGACCAAATGCAGCACCCACTAAAAAAATAGGTATCAATACTAACCCAATACTTACGCTCAAGGATCTCAATTATTGAACGTACTTAGATAAGATTTCCGTAGAACAAAACAGTGAAATCTTGTTTTATTAATGAGGGGAGGCCGGTACCTCCCCCACACGAAGATTACTCCCGACTTTAGTTTTGGGAATAGTTGAAGTGTGGTCTGGGCTATGGTTAGATTTTGTTTGTTAAATTGTATTAAAGCAGTTTCGTAGAAATTATCAGTATGAACTAAATACTAAAAGTCAAATTTTCAATTAATATTGGAATTGTCACCAGAGTACTCATCGTTTCTGGTCTTAAATTCCAATATACCAAAAATTAGGAAATGAAAAATGTTTAAACAAAAAAACAAAACAGGATATTATTCTTCATACTTTACAGGTATAATTTCAGTCATAACTCTTACATGGTCATTTTATCTGTAGAATTAATTTGTGCTTTGAAAATTCTTAGATAACTTTTCATAATTATTAATATAGCATAGGTGTTCGTTTGATCCGATGCCTACAATTTCTCTTAACAATAAGCTTTCTAGTACAATCCTAATCTTCCAAGTAGATCCAAAAAACCAATCTGCTTTAATTGATGCTGGAATAGAAAATTCTAAAAAGGTTATGGAGAAAAAAACAGGATTTGTTTCTACAAGCTTTCACAAAAGCTTTGATGGAACTTCTGTGGTTAATTATTCACAATGGGAGAATCGTAAATCCTATGTAGATGCAATTAACTTTTTGAATCTAGATGAAGTTGCAATTGGCGGGAAAATTTTTGATATTGCTGACGCTGACTGGAACATATATGAATTAGTGTTCTCAGCTGGAACTAATCCGACTAGAATTTCAAAAGACGCTAATCTTGTGACAGTTGTAAATATGTTTTCTGTCAAACCTGAAAATCAGAAAAAACTTTTACAATTATTAGAAGATTTAAGAGTAGTTGTAGAAAAACAACCTGGATTTATTTCTGCTAATGTTCACAGAAGCTTTGAAGGAACTCGAATAGTTAGTTATGCACAATGGAATACTAAAGAGACTTACCAAGCAGTTTATACAAATTCTGATGCCAGACCAATTTTAGATGAAATAAAAAAGATTTCTAAATTTAGTTGGAATCTATACGAGGTTGTTTATACTAGTGATTAAAACAAATTTAGTTCAATAACTACACAAATCCTTTCATATTCCCATTAATGATTACGTAAAAATAATGTATGATTTTTTTAGCGGTTTGACAATTTTCATGGAAAAACTAGCCGGATTATTTGACATCACATGATATTGAAATAATCTGAGATTTATTTTAAGAATTTTTAATAAAAACAATGCTGTGCATTTTGCTCCACTAAGAAATTATACGCACCCCTTAAGTAATAAAATCTTGAGTTGTCAGGCATGAAAGTAGTCTATATGCTATTTTTAATTGCAGTAGTGGGATCTTTCTCTACAGCTTATGCTCAAAACACATCAAATGACGATGTTGATATTATGATTCGTGAGCTAATTCAAGAATGTCAAGATAGAGTAATGGCAGATGAATATTCTACTGGAGCTGAAAAAACGGTTGCAAAGCGAAACTGTGAAACTGATATTACTAATCAATACAAAAATATAGAAATTAATTATAAACAATCGGCTGAAAAAAGAGCTATTGAAAACAATTTGCAAAAATGTGAAGATTGGCATCCTCAATATCGATATTTAACAGAATATCAGTTTAGTTTACAAAAAAATGAAGCAATTGTTAATGATTGTATTACATTGTATGATGATTCTATATGGAAATATGTTGGCGAAGATCGATTAGAAAGACTAAGTGCCAGACTTTTAGAAATTAAAGCAGAAGCCCCTGTGGAACCTCAGACCAGACATGTTGCATTAAATGTTAATATCCCAGATCTTCAATCAAATATTCTTGAGACTCAACAAGTTGTTGATGCAACAGATCTTGAAGAAAAGATAAGAATACTTGAAGAAGAATTAATTAAAAAAGATGAAGTAATTAACGAACAGATCAAAGTTATATTGGAACTTGCAAATAGAATCAAAAAAGTGATGTTTGGTACGTTTAGTTCTTTTTTTACACAGATTTGATTAATTTCAAAGAGCAGAATCTACCATTAATGCAATAAACAAAACTGCAAGATATGGACTAGAGAATTTGAATAAAGTCCATGATGCTTTTTCGGTTGGTTTTTTGATTACCCAACCGCTTAATACAATCATCAGTAATCCTGAAGCAATTGCAGTATACAAATACACAGAACCCATCACAGATGTTCCGTCTTCATGAGTTAGGAAAAATGGTACTATTGAAAAAAGTACCATCATAAGTGTAGTACCAGCTATAATTCTGGCAGCAGCTCCTTCTGAACGTGTAGCTGTTAACATTGGTACGTTTACTTTATTGTAATCATCCTTAAAGTGAAGTGTCAAAGCCCAAATATGCATGGGAATCCATACGAAAACTAATGCAGCCATCACCAATCCAAGATCCCATAATCCTTGAGTTGTAACTGCAACATAGCCAATCATTGCAGGAGCCCCACCTGAAAATCCACCAAGAATAATGTTTGTCCAACTTCGTCTTTTTAGCAAATAACTATAAATGAAAATATTATCAGCTAACCCAAATGCCATAAATGTACCCGCTAAAATTCCCTGCCAAAATGATGTAGTATATGATAATCCAAATGCACAAGCAAGAGAAATTCCAACCAAAACAAAACCAAAGTCACGTGCCTTCTCTGGTGCAATTCTCCCGCTAGGAATAGGTCTTCCCTTAGTTCTCTCCATTATTGCATCAATATCTCTATCATGATAATTTGTTAAAGTATTAGCAGCTGCTGAACCTGCAGCTACACCAAATAACATCAATGCCCAAGTTATGAGAGATATATCAAGAGAATAGATATTTGATGCTGTGATGGCAGCTGCAAATGCAGTAAATAGAAGAAGATACCAAATTTTTGGCTTGGTGAGTTCATAATAGACCTTGATTCTAGATTCCCTTTTTGCTTTTTGCATTAATCTTTACCCCCTTCAAAAATGAACTTTCTTAAAATTAAATGTACCAATGTTACTTCAAAGTCATATAAGGCATGGGTTTTGTTCTTGTCTTCATTTCAATGAAACTCTCAGAGCTAAGCACCCCATCAATTAGACCAATCTTATCAGATACCATTCTGTGCATATCATCAAGCGTCTTAGCATACATTGTAACCAAAATGTCAAATCTGCCAGTGACTTCAGCGATCTCTCTTACTCCATCTACCTTGAAAAGCTCATCAATCACATTATCACGTAGTTTAGAATCCATATTAATTCCAGTCAAGGCTTTTACTTGATATCCTAACTCTTGATCATTTACTACAATTGTGAAACGTTCAATTAATTTCCGTTTTACTAGTCTCTTTATTCTACTATATACTACTGAAGAATTTACCTTAATTTTTTTAGATAATTTTGGAACTGAAATTGCTGCATCTTCACTTAATTCAGATAAAATTTGGAGATCTAAATCATCAATTTTTGCCATGACATTCAGTAAAGATCGTTGAGAAATCTCTAACTAATAAAGCTATTATTGAAAATTTTATAAAATTTGTTTAGATTTTACCTTTTTTGTATAGCATTTCAGCTAAAAGTACCGCTCCTTTTGCAGAACCCATCTTTTTGTTGTGTGAGAATAATATGTACTTTATTCCATGATCAAATAATGACTCTTCTTCTAATCTCCCAATTGAGGTAGTCATTCCATCATTAATCTCCCGATCAATTCTTGGTTGTGGTCTGGTAGGATCTTCATGTACTATCAAGTAGTCAGGTGGTGCAGATGGCAAACCAGCTATTGAAACATTCTTTGAAAATTCTTCATAGCACTCTTTTGCTGATTTTGGATCAATTGGTTTAGATGTTTCAACAAAAACTGATTCTGTATGTCCATCAATTACCGGAACTCTTGTACAGGTACAACTTACTTTAATGTTAGCAGGTTCTATCTTCCCATCTTTTAGTTTTCCAAGAATTTTTGCAGTTTCAATTCTAACTTTCTTTTCTTCTTTTGGAATATACGGAATAATATTGTCTGTTACATCCATAGCAGATACCCCTGGAGTCCTTCCAGCACCCGAAATCGCTTGCATAGAAGTCATCAAAACCTTCTTTACTCCATACTTTTCATATAGAGGCTTCATTGTTATAGCAAGTCCAGTCGTGGTACAATTAGGTAATGGTGCTACAAAGCCTTTCCAATTACGATTTTTCTTTTGAACATCAAGTAAATCAGCTTGCTCATCATTAATACCTGGAATAAGTATTGGTACGTCATCTTCGTATCTATATGCAGATGATGTACTAATTACAGGAAGATCTTTTGCAAATCGAGATTCAATTTCTCTAGCTGCTTCACTTTCAATTGATGAGAATATGAAATCAAGATCATTAACCTTTAGATCATCTACAGAAACAACTGTCATGTCTTTGATATAGTCTGGAATATTTCCACCCACTTGCCAATTATTAATTCCACTTGCAGGATCTCTAATAGCATCAAGAAACTTTTTTCCTGCAGATCTTTCTGAAGCCGCAATTTGAACTACTTCAAACCAAGGGTGATCCTTTAATGACACTACAAATTCTTGACCAACTGCTCCTGTTACTCCAATAATAGCTACTTTCTTTTTCACGATCAAATTTCTTTAAAATCGATTAATAATCCTTTAGAGAGATTAACCAAAACATACTAAATCCCTCTGAGTCTATTTGTATTAATGAAAATAAAACCAAATCCACGTGTTATAGAACACAAACCAAGTTTGCATGGTGGGCTTTACTCAATTAAGTCTAAAAAAACTGGAATACTTGATTATAGTTCTAACATTAATCCTTTAGGATGTCATCCAGGAGTCAAAAAATTCCTAAAAAAACAGATGAAATTATTATCAATATATCCTGATTCGGCTTCTAAGGAACTAAGAAAAAATCTTCATTGGTACACTAAAGTTCCAGTAGATCAGATAGTAGTTGGTAATGGAGCAACTGAAATAATTTACAACTTTTGCAA
>JACZUQ010000005.1:1904-4021 GCA_022573065.1 Nitrososphaerota archaeon | reverse complement strand
ATGCATTTCTAAATAAAAAAACACCCGTATTAATTCCAATTCCAACATTTAGTGAATATGAAGTTGCTACAAAATTACAAAATTGTAAAGTCTCTTTTTTTAAAACAATGAATCTTAATACAAATATTGATTCTTTCTTAAAAAAAATTCCAAGAAAAGGATGTATTTTTGTATGCAACCCAAATAATCCTACTGGAGTTTTAATTTCAAGAAAAAAAATGCAAAAAATAATTCAAACATCAAAGAAAAGATCAACTTTAGTTTTTGTTGATGAATGTTTTATTGAATTATCTGATCAAAAACAATCTATCATAAAAGATCTAAAAAAATATGACAATCTTTTCATTTTACGCTCATTGACAAAATCATTTGGATTAGCAGGAATAAGAATCGGTTATGGTTTAGGAAATAAAAATCTCATTACTATATTAAATAATATAAAAATTCCTTGGAATGTAAGTGGTATTGCTCAAAAAGCTGCAAGTGCTGCATTATGTTATCATCATAATTATTTGGATAAAACCTCTAAAATAATTTATAAAGAAAAAAAAATTCTTAGAAAATCTATTTCAAAAATAAATGGATTTACTTGTTATGATACAGATACAAATTTTATTTTAATTAAAACTAAAATTAAATCTAATATTTTACAAAAAAAACTACTTAAGAAAAAAATATTGATACGTGATTGTAATTCATTTAGAGGATTAAATAATCAATATATACGAATTGCTGTTAAGACTCCTAAAGAAAATAAAAAATTTATCAAAGCATTGGAGGCAGTTTAAATTAACAAAATCTTTAATGATTCAAGGCACATCGTCTGGAGCAGGCAAAACTATACTTGTTGCAGCTCTTTGTAGAATTTTTTCAAATTTTGGATATAGTGTAGCCCCATTCAAATCTCAAAATATGTCAAACTTTTCTTACAAAACTAAAAATTTTGAAATTTCCCGTGCACAAGCAATGCAGGCAATTGCTGCTAGAGTTGAAATTACACCCCACATGAATCCCATATTACTAAAACCCTTGGGAAATTACTATAGCTCTGTATTTTTGCAAGGAAAATTCTATAAAAAACTGCATGCAAATGAATATTACAAAAAATTTGTACTACCACATGGTCTAAATCTAGTTTTTGAGTCATACAATATACTTAGAAAAAATCATGATCTAATAATAATTGAAGGAGCTGGTTCTCCAGCTGAGATTAATTTAGAAAAATTTGATATAGCAAATATGAGAGTTGCAGAGAAAACCAACTCTCCTGTCATTTTAATTTCAGATATAGATAGAGGTGGTTCATTTGCAAGTATTGTTGGAACATTACAACTACTTGACAAAAAATACAGAAAACTTGTCAAAGGATTTGTATTTAATAAATTTAGAGGTGATATTAATATTCTAAAACCTGGTTTTAGAAAAATAAAACAGCACACTGGAAAATCAGTTTTTGGCGTAATCCCAATGATTAATTTTTCACTACCTGAAGAGGATTCCCTGGGGGTTAAACCTAAAGCAATGAGCTGGAACAAAAAAAACATTGCAAAGATGGATAGAGAGATAGAAAAGTTAAGTAAATTAGTAAAATTTAATCTTAACATTAAAGCAATTGAGGGACTCATAAAATGATATTTGAATCAATTTTAATAGTAATATCTGCGGTAATTTTAGATCTTTTAGTAGGTGATCCTAAAAATAAATTTCATCCAACTTCTTGGATAGGTTCATTGATCGCAAAGCTTGTACCGATAATTCAAAACAAATCACCTCGGAGAGAAAAGTTTGGAGGGATAATTTTAGTAATCTTTCTTACCACTTTAGTCACTACATTACTTGTTTTTCTTGAAGTTGCAATACAAAATATAGCATTTGATTTTATAGGAATTATTGTATCCGTAATTGTTGGTGTGATTTTACTAAAAACTACTATTGCCATTAGAGGTATGGAAAAACATGCAATGGCTGTTATGGAATCAATAGAAAGAAATGATCTTGATGCTGCCAGAAACAATCTATCAATGATTGTAAAACGTAATACTAAGAATTTAGATAAAAATCATGTATTATCAGGTACTCTAGAAAGTATTAGTGAGAATACTGTAGATGGGGTAACC
>JACZUQ010000005.1:0-1806 GCA_022573065.1 Nitrososphaerota archaeon | reverse complement strand
AATGATCTTGATGCTGCCAGAAACAATCTATCAATGATTGTAAAACGTAATACTAAGAATTTAGATAAAAATCATGTATTATCAGGTACTCTAGAAAGTATTAGTGAGAATACTGTAGATGGAGTAACCGGCCCATTATTTTATTTTGCCTTTTTTGGAATTCCAGGCGCATTTATCTACAGGATAATTAACACGATTGACTCTATGATTGGTTACAAAACCAGCATTTTTACAAATGTAGGATGGTTTGGTGCAAACTGTGATAAAATTCTCAATTATCTTCCTTCAAGAATTACAAGTCTGATGATGGTTATTGGTGCCATGATTCTTGGGAATGATTGGAGAAAATCGTATAAAATAATGAAACGAGATGGCAAAAATACTGAAAGCCCTAATGCAGGTTATCCTATGGCTGCACTTGCAGGTGCATTAGGAACAAGATTTGAAAAAATTGATCATTATAGTGTTGGTGAAGGTAACATAGAACTTACAAAATCTCATTTACGTTCTGCTATTGCATTAATGAAGGTAACATCAATTTTATTCTGTATAATTTTTACTATTCCAATAATAATTGTTTTATCTTATTTGGGTTGGTGGATTAATGCTTAGAGAAATTGGATCTGTATTTTCATTTTTAACAATAATTCCTGCAAATAATTCTGATCTTCAAACTGTTGCAAAGTACATGTACATTTTCCCACTAGTAGGAATTATCATTGGATTAATTGTAGGTTCATTTGCATTAGGCCTTTCAATATTTTTAGATCCTCTTATTGTAGCACTTTTGGTAGTGGGTGCAATATCTGTAATTACAGGAATACATCACACCGATGGTCTTGCTGACTTTTCTGATGGATTGATGACAAAAGGAACAAAAGAAAAAAAACTGCAAGCTATGAAAGATGTTTCCACAGGTTCTGCAGGAATTGTTTCAATAGTTCTTTATGTTGTAGGTATGATCTTAGCTATTTCTTTGATGAGCGGTTTTGTGCTATTCCAAGCTATTCTCCTAAGTGAAATTTTAGCAAAATTCTCAATGGTCCTACAAGCAAGTTTTGGTAGATCAGCTGCTGTCGGTTCAAATTCTCCATTCTTGCAAATAATGCAAGACAAGAAAAAACTAGCAATAGCAGGAATAATTACTCTTATTCCATTAGTTCTACTTGGAGAAACTACTGGATTAATCGTATTAGCGTGTACTATAGTCATTACAATGTTCATTCTTACAATCTCAACTCGAAGCTTTGGAGGAATTACAGGAGATGTGTTGGGTGCTACTAACGAAATAACCCGTTTGTCATCCCTAGTAATTTTTGCATCAGTATGATTGGACTTGTAATGGCAGGTGGCAAAGGAAGTAGAATGAAAACACAAGAAGAAAAACTCTTGCTAAGGTACGTTCATCCTACAATTTTACACGTGATCTTTGCACTTCAAAATGCACATTGCTTTTCAAAAATAATTGCAGCTACAAGCTCCAACTCCCCAAAAACTAAGGAGATGTTAGAAAATGCAGGAATTGAAATTTTTGATACGCCTGGAAAAGGATATGTTAACGATCTAAATCTAATTTTACGTTCAATTAATGATGATATTTTAGTAGTTTCAGGAGATTTACCATTACTTGATGAGGAAATTATTAAAAAAATTGTTAGTATTCATAATCCTGATAAGATATGGACTAGCTTTCTTGTAACAAAGGATTTTTTGACGTCTCTTGGATTAATTCCTGAGTTTACCGTAGCTTTTCAAAACAAAGAGTGTTGCTTTACGGGTATTTCAATTGTAAATGCAAAGGAAATT
>JACZUQ010000001.1:49234-59735 GCA_022573065.1 Nitrososphaerota archaeon | reverse complement strand
TCTATAATTATCTGAGCTGTCTCCTGAAATGTTGCAAGTCGTGGATCTTGCGCAATAACTTCAGAATAGCTGAAAACCACTATCAAAGATATAGCTAGTAAAAAGAGGAACTTATACACATGAAGCACAATTTGGCTTGAAACTATTAAGGTTACTATCCTATTTTTCAATTTTTTTTAGAAAAGATGTAATGCTTAATTTTTGAAATCCTAGTTTAAAGTTTAAATTTAGTAAATTCCCTTTCAAGTTTGACATCGGTTCAAACCGAAGGGGAACAAAGACTGGCAGTCAAAATGCGTTTAATGACTGTCAGTCGCTTTTAATTATAAAAAATTATTCATTCTAGCTTAACACCGAAATTTGTTTTACTTGTTCACTAACGTAATCAAAACCATCCTGCCAAAATCTTGAGGAGCTAATATCTATTCCATATTCATCAAGCAGTAGTTCTGGTTTTTTTGAACCTCCAGCGGCTAAAATGCTGATATAAGAAGGAACAAAGTCATCTCCTTCTTTTTTGTAACGCTGAAACAATGATAGTGCAAGTAGATTTCCAAAAGAATATGCATAGCAGTAAAACGGAGTATGAAAAAAATGTGGAATATAACTCCATTCTACTGCAAAATCATCCGAGATAGTAATTGAATTTCCAAACTCTTCTTTTAGATTATTCAAATACGTCTTTGATATTTTATCTACCGTGGTGCTTTGTGCAATTTGTTTATGCACATCAATTTCAAATAACGTAAAAAATGCCTGTCTCATAATTGTTGCATACAAATCATCTATTTTTTCAGAAAGCATGATCTTTTTTTCATTATCTGAAATTTTATCAGACAAGTAATCATACAAAAGTAATTCTGAAAACGTTGATGCAGTTTCAGCTAAAGGTAAAGGTGCATCTGAAACTAAAATTGATTTATCTGAAGCTGCTTTACTGTGTATTGCATGTCCTATTTCATGCGCAATAGTAAACAAATCTTTTGACTTTCCTGTAAAATTCAATAATACAAAAGGTGTGATTTTAGGTGATAAAGTACTACAAAAAGCTCCATCACGTTTTCCTGGTCTTATAGAAGAATCAACATGCCTTTTTACGAATACTTCTTTTGCATAGGCAGATAATTTGGGACTAAATTTTTCAAATGAAGCTAAAACACGTTTTACAGATTTGTCATATTGGTAATTTTTTTCTTTCGTTTTTGAGGCAGCTGGCGCATAAAGATCATAACGTCGAAGTTTTTTTAATCCAAGCATTTTTGCTTTCAGTAAAAAGAATTTTTGAAAAATTGGAGCATTTTTTTTACATACAGATAGTAAAGTATTCACAGTTTTTCCGTCAAGATCATTTGCAATATTTCGAATTGAGATTGGTGATTCGAATCCTCTAATATCTACGCCTTCATCTTTCCAGTTTAAAACAACATTTTGATAGATTTCCCCTAACACCCCCTTATTTTGAGAATATTTTGTTAAAAGCTCCTTGTAAGCAATCTCTCGTGCTTTTGGCTTGGTACTTCTAACATATGTAGAAAGCTCTTCTCTTGTAAGTTTCTGTTTTTTTCCATCTATCTTTACAACATATTCAAAAGCGTTTGTAATTTTGTCATAAATCTTGACTAAAGCAGTACTTCCAGTAACATCAAGTGTATTGATAATTCGTTCTTCCGGTTCAGAAAGAGAATATTTTGCAACAAGCCGTTTGTATTTTAGATATCCTGATAACTCTCCTGAATCTTTGATTAGGCGATTTGCATTTTTTTCATTGATTCCTTTTTTCCACCAGAGATCAAAAAACAATGTTTGGTTAGAAATTTCAGAACCCAATTTTGTCATTCTAGTTAGCAAAGATGTAGCTTCGTCTGATTGAGTATCACTAGAATATACTAACGAAGCATATCCTCCAATTATGCTTAATTTTTCATCTAATTCTTCTAATTCATGTAAAATTCCAAGAAATTTTTTTGATGATATTTTATTATTTAGTTTTGATTTAATTTTTGCAAAAGCTTTTGATTT
Source organism: Nitrososphaerota archaeon (assembly GCA_022573065.1). Taxonomy (GTDB): domain Archaea; phylum Thermoproteota; class Nitrososphaeria; order Nitrososphaerales; family Nitrosopumilaceae; genus CSP1-1. The sequence continues at coordinate 57,716 of JACZUQ010000001.1, read as the reverse complement.
TTTTTCAACTATTTTTATTTGTCTTTCAAATGCTGGACTTTTTGGATTGGCAACTAAACCTTTTAGATTCCATCTTCCAAGTTCATACTTAGTCATTTTAAATCAGATACATTGCCCCATAAAATATCAATAATATTCTTTGTGAATATAACACCATTTCCAAGGATGGTCTTGAACTGCAATCATCACAGAATGACCTGTTTCCTCAAAGTGTTTTGTTGCATGACGCCCTACAGAAGAATCACAACAGCCCACATGACCACATGTTAAGCATTGTCTAATGGCCACCCACGGTGTATTTTCTTTTTCACATTCTTCACAGCCCTTAGTATTTGGAAGTATGTCATCTACTTTTTGTTGAAAATGCTCACATTCGTCTGACATCGTCTCATCTTCAAAGTAACTTTTTGTATATATTTCATTTAAAAAATTTTATGGACCGGATGGGATTTGAACCCATGACCTTAGCGAGATTTTAACATCTTTACGCCGTGTGAGGGCGTCATCCTAGCCACTAGACAACCGGTCCAATGATTTTACAATATAGCAACTTTTTGTGTCTTTAGGTTTGAGAAAAATCTACTTTTTTACGCCAAGTGTTCTATTTTTTAATCTTAGATATCTGTTGTGACATTTTCTACATCTTGTAGCATCAATCGAATTTCTTGCACCGCAGTAAAAGCATATCTTCATGTGAAGACGCGCCCTTTGAGCTAGTTGTTTTTTTTCAGGATCAGTTATTGGCATTTGTTCATCAAAATTTTTACTTACTTTTAATTTAATCGGATTGCTTGAGTTTTTCTGCTAGTAGCATAGGAATTTCACCTGGTCTTTTTGCTACAGGAATGTTTGCCTTGTTGAACATTGATACTTTGGATTCAGCTGATCCATAATTCCCATAAACAATTGCTCCTGCATGACCCATTTTTTTTTCTTTAGGAGCGGCTCTTCCGGCAATGTATGCAACAACTGGTTTTTTGAAATTACTGTCAATTACATGTTGAGCTAATGTTTCTTCGGCATCTCCTCCGATTTCTCCAACAACTACAATTCCGTCCAAATTTGGATAGTCTGCAATCATAACAAAGGCATCAACTAACCTAGTTCCATTAATTGGATCTCCGCCAATGCCAATTGTAATGCATTGACCAAACCCCGCCTCTGAAAGGTTATATGAAATCTCATAAAGTAAAGTTCCGCTTTTTGATAGAACTCCAATATTGCCTAGCTTGAAAGGACTTGCAGGCATAATTCCTAACTTGATTACTTCTGGAATTAAAACTCCAGGAGTATTTGGCCCTATTATTATGGCGTCTTTTTTTTTAGCTAGTTCAAGTAGTTCTAGGGTGTCTCGAACTGGAACATGTTCCGGAATTGCAACTAAAAGTTTTATTCCAGCTTCTATTGCTTCTTTTGCTGCGCCTAAAAAGAACTTGGCCGGAACAAACATTATTGATATTTTAGAACCTGTAGCGTCTACTGCTTCTTTTACTGTATTGTAAACTGGAATATTTTTGTGTTTTTTTCCTCCTTTACCAGGTGTAACACCAGCTACAATGTTTGTTCCATATTCTAACATTCTTTGTGTGTGATATGATCCGTAGTTTCCAGTAATTCCTTGAATAATTACTGGTTTTTTGTTATAATCTGAATCACTAGGATTTCCTTGCAAAATTTCAGCGATACTAAGCATTTTTTCTTACCCCAATAACTGCTGCGTTAATTGCTTCTTCAACGGAATCAAACAATTGAGTTTGTGTATTCTTTAACATCTCTTTTGATTTTTCAGCTTCTGCTCCTTTCAATCTTGCATAAACAATATGGTCGATTAGTTTGTTTTTGTATGCCTTAATGAATGCTGTAGCAACAGTTGTAGTCTTTACTATTCCACCAAAAAGATTTACTAGTATTCCTTTAACATTTTCCATTTTACTAATTAGAATTAGAGCTTCATACACTGATTCTTCAGTAGCTCCGCCTCCTACATCTAGAAAACATGCAGGTTTACCGCCATTATCTGATAACATATCTAGTGTTGACATTACCAAACCTGCACCATTTCCAACAACTGCAATGTCCCCATCTAGCTCAACTAGTGAAAAACCACTTTTTTCTGCTCTCTCTTCCAGCTCAGTTTGTTCTTGATATTTTAACAGCTCAGGATGCCTAAAATTAGCATTATCATCTGTTATGACTTTGCCATCTAAAGCAAGTAGTGAACCATCATCTAGGACTGCAACTGGATTAATTTCTGCTAGTTCTACCTCTTTTTCAATGGTAATCTTTGATAATTTTTGTAAAAAGTCTACAAAATCACTTACAGAATTTCCTTCAAGACCAATTTCTTTTGCTACATCTTCTGCTACCTGCTTATCAATCTCCCCTAATCCAATCTCTCGAATAACTTGATTTTTTACTGATTCAATCTCTACACCTCCGTCTGAAGACGAGATAATAGTATAGCATCGTTTTCCTCTATTCAAAAATACTGACAAATACAATTCTTTTTTAATTTCGGCCATCTTCTCAAGCAAAATAGCTCTTGTCTTTTCTCCTTTAACAGACATTTCCAAAATCTGCGGATACTTTAGTTCAAACTCATCTTGATTATGACATATTTGAATAGCGCCAGCCTTTCCTCTTCCCCCAACAGGAACTTGAGATTTTATTACAAATGGAAATCCTAATTCTTGTGCATCTTTTCGGCCTTGTTTAATATCCTTTGATGTTAGCCCTCTAGGAATCTTTATTCCATATTCTGCAAATAACTCCTTTGCCTGATATTCTAATAGGCGCATCTAAAAAAATTCCACGTTTCGTTCTTTATATTCTGTTATGATTATTTTAATTGGTCTTCAAGCAGATCTACAGTCTGTAAGAATAAATCGCGACTTTTTCTAAGAAGTCTATCTGGAAACTCATCTAGTGTAAAAACAAATTGTTGTTTAAAACTAGGTGGAAGCACTCCTCCTGATGTTACAAGCTGCTCAACAACATAATCTTTTGTCAAGGTACATACTATTTCTTCATAAGAACTATCTTCTTCTTCTAATGTCTGGCGGTATAGTACTATGGGAGAATTTGTTTTTGCTACAACTAGTGAACCCTTTTTCAAAAGCTCTGATAGATGGTGTATTTGCCATGAATCTAAGCTTATTTGCTTGACCAATACTTCAATTACACTAATTTCTTATTTATTATCCCTCATTAGCTAAAAGCTAACCATTTACTCTACGGAAATCCTTATTTTCTGACCATCAACATCGTCATCTTTGTAAGATTTGCAAGATTCCTCAAAATTTACTTCTTTTACCCTTACAAGAAATGCCAGTTCGTCTTTTTTTTGCTTTATCATTCCTAGTGATTCAGAATCTAGATCAAGAATAGATGCTTTGTTCAAAATATCTGTTGGCTTGTATCCTCTCTCTTTTCGCAAAGTTTGAAGCCTTCTTGCAAGATCTTTGATTAATCCTCGTGCCATCATCTCAGAATTTCTTTCTGTAGAAATAAACACAACAAAGGTTTCGCGTTTTGCAACTGCAAATCCTTCCTTGGCCTCAAAATCAATGATAAAATCATCCTTTTCTAAATTAATTTTAGTACCTTTAATATCAAAAGTAAAATTTTGTTCTTTTTGCAGTGTAAAAGCTATCTCATCTGGCTTTGTTTCTGAGAATTTTTGTAATAGTGACCCCATGTTCTGTTTTGCTTTTGGACCAATCTTCTTTCTATTAAGCTCAATTTTAGGAACGCTTGGCAGTCGAAGTTTTTCCATCTCTATTAATTGCTCTAGCCCCTCAAAATTCTCTATTTCAAAAATTGTAACTTTTTCTACATTCAGTTGTAATCTTAGCAGCTCTGATAATGATTCTAGTTTTGATTTTTTATTTTTTTGAATACATATGAGAGCTTCATTTAATGGCCATCTTCTTTTCAACTTTCCTTTCATTCTTGCAGCAGATGAGACTGAAACAACTTCTTTTAGTAGATCAAATGATTCTTCAACAGATTCCGATACTAATGATTCTTGAATCTTGGGCCATGAATCTAAAAGAATACTTTTTTCCTTTCCAAATATGTTTTGATAAAGATACTCACTTGTAAAAGGACAAAATGGATGGATCAATATATCAAGTGTTTTCAAAATTTCATGTAAAACTGCATAGATGGCAAATCTTCTATCCTTTTTTGATTCATCTTCATCCCATAGTTCTCCTCTGGTAATTGGAATGTATATTTGACTTAATGAATTGATAATAAAATCTTCTAAAGCTTTTGCGGCTTCATGGAATTTGCATTTGTCATTAAATTCATTAGAATTTTGTATTAATTTTTGGAGTTTTGATAATAACCAAATATCTGGAGATTCTAATAATTTGTTTTCTTTTGCCCATTGAACAGTTTTTGTTTCATCAAATTTATCGTATTCACTATTTTGTTTAAAGTACAAATGTAAATGATAAAGTGTACTTAATACTTGATATGGTCTTGACATCAACTCATCTGTACTAAAGTTGAGTGGTTCTATTGGGCTTGATTTCCACATAAAGTAAAATCTTACTAAATCAACTGGATATTTTTCTAAAAGTTCCTTTGCATCAATTACGTTTCCTAAGCTTTTACTCATTTTGTTTCCATTTTTATCAAGTACATGACCTTGAAACAAAAATGACTTGTAGGGTGATGTAGGTGCATTGTTTAAAATTACATTTTCAATAAGTAATGTATATGCCCACCCTCTAGTTTGATCTATTCCCTCCGTGAGAAACGGAACAGGTATACTGTTTGAATATTCTTCATTAGTTAAAGAGGAATATGGGGCAGAACCACTATTATGCCAAGTATCAAGAACATATTCTTCTCTTTTGGTATTTTCGCCTTTACAATTTGAGCACTTTACTATAACATTGTCAATCCACGGTCTGTGCAATTCAAAGTCTGGGCCATCTGGAAGTTTGGTTGACGCATCAACAATTTCTTTTCTAGAAAAAAACCATGTTTTTTTTCCACAATCTTTACAATCCCATATTGGAAGAGGGCATCCCCAAAATCTCTCGCGCGAGATACACCAAGGATGTTTTTCTTTTATGATTCCTAAAAATCGATTCTTTGGTTGATCATAAAAATAGTTTACACTCTTAGCTGCATCAACTGCCTTATCTCCAAGTCTGTCTAGCTTGTAAAACCATCCTTTTCGTGCAAGCCATACAATTTTGTGATGAGATCTCCAACATAGAGGATAGGTGTGTTTAATTTTTCCAATTTTTACAAGGAGGTTAGCGCCTCGAAGGTCTTCTACAACTTTTTCATCAGCATCCCTTACGAACAAACCAGCATACTTTCCTGCTTCTTTTTTAAATTTGACTTCATCATCAATCGGATTGAAAACTTTTACTTTACGCTTGTTTGCAATCTTAATATCCTCTTCACCGTTTGCGGGAGATAGATGTACAAGTCCACTTCCTGTACTTGCATCAACAAACTCTTCAGCTACAGTAATGTGAAAATTTGAATCCTGTGCACATTCTTTGAGGCCAGGAATCTGATCCAAAAGGGGATGAATGTATTTTTTACCTTCAAGCTCTTTTCCCGTTACAGTTTTTTCAATAGAATAATCTTCAACTTTAATCTCTTGCATAAATTCTTCTAATCTTTTTTCTCCAACAATCCAAGTTTCCCCATTTACTTTAACAAAACAATAATTTTCTTCAGGATTAAGACCTACCATTGCATCAGTTACTAAAGTAAATGGCATTGTTGTCCAAACAATTAGGAAAGTATCCTCATCTTGCAGCTTTACTTTGTAGTAAAGAGAAGGATCTTTTACCTCTTCATATCCTTGATTTACCTCTGAATGACTAAGTGATGTCTGACAGCTAGGACAATAAGCTATTACAGTATAATCTCCTTCTAAAATTCCATTTTCATATGCTTTTTTTAGAAACTGCCATTCTCTTTCAATAAATTCATCTTTGAATGTCCAATAAGCATCTTTTTGGTTAAATGACATTCCTAAAAGATTGTCAGTCTCTACCCATTTTTCATTGAATTTTTGAACCAGTTTTTTGCATTCAGAAACTAGTTTTTCAATTCCAACTGATTTTATGATCTGAGTCTTACCTCCAGTCACTCCTAGTTCTTTTTCTGCTTGCAGTTCCACTGGAAGCCCCTGGGTATCCCATCCAGCATTAAAAACAACCTTGTGTCCTCTAAGGGTCATGTATCTATACCATAGGTCTTTGATTACACGGCCTCTAAGGTGCCCTGCATGTGGGATACCATTCATTGTAGGCGGTCCTTCGATGAACATAATTTTTTGATCTTTTTCAGGAGACTCGAAGATCATTTTGTGTAAATCAATATTCTTAAGATAGTCTTTGATTTGTTTTTCAATTTTTTTTGATTCAAATTGTTTTTCTAACTGCATTCTATCGTTTTGGTAAATCTATGATATTATAAAGTTAGATTAGTTTTTTTCCAATCTCTACTACTCGCATTTGATCAAAATAAAATCTTGGATTATATTATAGCTTAAAAAACAAAAAATATGGTTAATGTTTTAGTGGTAGGTTCTGGTGGCAGGGAGCACTCTTTAGGTTGGAAATTATCACAAAGCACAAACGTTGACAAGGTTTACACTGCACCAGGAAATGGAGGAACAGAAAACAATGTTCCAATTCCGGTTGACAGACTTGAGGATCTAGCAGAGTTTGCTCAAAAAAATAACAGCTTTACGGTTGTTGGACCCGAAGCCCCACTTGCTTTGGGAATTGTAGATTTTTTTGAAGAAAAAAATTTGAAGATTTTTGGACCTAACAAAAAAGCTGCACAGTTAGAATCAAGTAAGATTTGGGCAAAAAACTTTATGAAAAGAAATAATATTCCTACTGCAGAGTTTGAAATTTTTGATGATGCTAAAAAAGCAATAGAGTATGTTAAATCAATAAACCATCCAGTAGTCATTAAAGCAGATGGATTAGCTGCTGGAAAAGGCGTCATTGTTTGTAATAGTACTGAAGAAGCTCTATCTGCAATTGATACAATTCTTGTCAAGAAAACTTTTGGCGAGGCAGGAAATAGAATAATTATTGAGGAGAGAATTGATGGGGTAGAGGCTTCTTACATTTCTTTATCAGATGGTAACTTTGCTATATCTATGGCCACTAGTCAAGACCACAAGAGAATCTATGACAATGATATGGGACCAAATACTGGAGGAATGGGCGCTTATTCGCCTACTCGGTTTATTGAAAAATCAATGGCAAAAAAAATTCAAGAAAAAATTATCAACAAAACAATTGATGGAATGAAAAATGAAGGTGCATCGTTTAAAGGATTTCTTTATGCAGGAGTGATGATTAAAGAAAATGAACCATATGTTTTAGAATATAATGTAAGAATGGGAGATCCTGAATGCCAACCAATTATGATGCGAATGGATTCAGATTTGTATGATTATCTTTTAGCAAGTACTACAGGAGCACTCTCATCACTACCACCCATATCATGGAAAAACCAAAGTGCTGTCTGTGTTGTGTTAGCATCAAAAGGATATCCTGAAGCATATCCAAAAAATGAAGAAATAACTGGACTTGATTTTTCTTCAGATGAAACATTTGTTTTTCATGCTGGAACCAAAAAAGAAAATGACAAAGTGCTGACAAACGGGGGGAGAGTTTTAGGAGTAACTGCTCTTGGTGATTCGTTACAACAGGCAATATCAAATGCATATTCTGCAGCAGATAAAGTAAATTGGCCTAACAAGTATTCAAGACTGGATATTGGGAAAAAGGGACTAGCTAAACTTTGAAGTTTCTATGATTTTTTCTTCTGTTACTATCCAATCAATTTTTACATCTTTTTCAGAAAACGGAATCGATTTTACAAGTTGTTTTGAATAAGTAAGAGATATGGTTTTTGCATTTGAGGATGCAAGAAATCTATCATAATACCCATATCCATATCCCAGTCTAACCCCATTTTTTGTAATTCCTACCGTTGGCACCAAAACAATCTCAATTCCTTCTAACTCTGAACAATTTTCTTTAGGCTCCATTATTCCATAAGATCCTTTTTCTAAATCCTTTAAACCCTCAATTTTTCTAAAACTCAAATTATTTTTAACTACTTTGGGTAAACAAATCTCTTTACCATTGCCTAAGAGCCCTTGCATAATATCTTGAGTTAGTACCTCACTTCCAATTGGATAATAACATGCAATCTTTTTTGCATTCCCAAAAATTTCTATTTGCTTTAGTCTATTGTAGATTTTATGGCTTGCAAGTTTGATAAAATCATATGATGTCGTGTCTCTCCTTTCTAGCAATACCTTTCGAAGGCTTGATTTTTCTGAATTAGTTTCCAAACCCTTTACTTAATGATGCAGCAGTCACTGTATTTCTTAATAACATAGAAACGGTCATGGGTCCTACTCCTCCAGGAACTGGTGTAGCGTAGGAGGCTTTTTCAATAATTTTTTCGT
>JACZUQ010000001.1:45232-49136 GCA_022573065.1 Nitrososphaerota archaeon | reverse complement strand
CTTACATACATTGCTGAAGCAGCATTGTCTCCAACTAAAATAGTTGCCAGGCATGGCTCGATTCCCTGTTTTTTTAATTCTTCAACTGACTTTCTTACTCTTTCTTTAACTGATTTTGCAACTTCAAGCCCGTCAATTTTTTTTCCAGTCAATATAGTTGTGCCTTGATCTTGATATTTAATTCTGGTGCTCAATTTGAGAATATGTCCTAATCTTTAAAGATAAAGTAATAACTGTATCAATGATGAAACTTGAATTTGACACTAATGACTATCTAAACGAAATTAAAAATAACAATAACGAATACTTTCATACTTTTATTAACAGGCAAAGTCTTGCTGCGGGAATTTTATTTTTAAAACCTGGAGAACATGACACTCAAGAACCACATGATACAGATGAAATTTACTATATAATCAGAGGCAACGGTTATCTCAAAATAAAACAAAAAGATTATCCAGTCTCAGAGGGCAAAGTTTTTTTTGTTGCAAAAAATGTAAGGCATTATTTTTTTGGAAATACCAAAGATCTTACAGTTTTGTATTTTTTTGGTGGGTCTGATTCTTAATCTTTATTCTATAAAGTAAACCTGTTTTAGAGTGTCTGAGAGAGGAAGCGGATTACTTAATGAACTCCAAACAAATGTCTCTATAGAATAATTTCCGCTTTTAGTAGCGCTCCATGATTGTGATACTTCAAGATCTTGATTAGGTGACAATTGTCCTCGAATCCAAGATAATGAAACAATTGTACCATCAGTTTCTTTGATTTGTATTATGAAAACAAAATCTTGTTCATATTCTTGATTATTATGAACTGCGCCCACAATTTGGAGTTGGTCATTAGTTTTTGGTGCTAAAATTAATTCTCCAGAACTATCTGAAATTACATTATTTTTGATTGTAATTCTATCCGTAGGGGGAATATTTGATACAAATTTTGCTTGACTTGATATTTCTAAATTATCTGAGATACTATAAGGAGTAGGAAGTGTATAGTCACGATATTTTACACTAATGGAATCATCAGGAATAGCAAATAATCTATTGCCGCTTGAAGATTGACTTTGGGTAAATGAAATAGATGCTTCAAACATTCCAGAATCTTCTGATGTTTCAATTACATTCACGAGAATTCCTGCGATATCAGAGTCTGAAGAAACTTCCACCTCAAATTGATCAACTGCCTCTGGATTTAGATTCATATCAAGATCAACTACTCGAATAATTGCAGTTTCGCCTATTGAATAATCAGACTTCATAAATCTTACATCTCCAATATTCCAACTAACTTCTACCGATTCAATTAAAACCACTCCATCAGCAAACTCAAAGGAAATTGTAATTCCCCCATCTCGCTTAGTTTCTAAAAAACCACCTGTGGGCCCATTTCCAAAAGTTCTAGGATTAGTATCTGGTATACCATCTCCATTTACATCATGTAAAAATCCTGTAAGAATTACTTCTCCAGTAAACATTCCACTATTTGGGTCTGTTTCTGTTAATTTGTATGGTTCTAATTCATTATCAGATGTTGAAATTTTAATAAAATGTCCCTCTTGAATTCCAATTGAATCAATTCCATGTTTGTCAGCATTCCAACTTGGTGCTAATATTGTGATTTGAATTTTGTCAGTCCATGTATACACCTGTTTGTCGGTAAAGATTGGTGAGTATGGATTGTTGTAATCTGGTATGGTTTCAGCCAAGGCAGAAAACCCGAGAAGTATTGTAAGAATTACTGCTGATTCTATCAATTCACTCTTTGTTAGAAAACTAGGCTGATTTAACCATTAAACAAAACTAGAATAATATTACCTGAATAAAACAGGAGTAATGTTTTATTATTATATAACAGGGTTTTGGCTGTGTTAAGTAAATTCTCTATCATTTTTTTCGGATTTTTGGTAACAAGTGTAATGCTCCCACCATTTTCAATCGTAGATGGTGATTCAGAAATAAAGGGTATTTCTGCATCAATTGCATTGGATAGAAGCACGTATCCTATACCTAGTGAATTAAACAATCTTGAGATTAGTATTAGAATTTTTGATCCAGATTTTGATAAATCTCCTAATGGTATCGACCAAATTTCTGAAGATCTTTCAGACGAACCTGGAGTGGGACCTGTAAAGATTTCAATTATTAGAGGACATTCAGTTGTTTTAGGTTATGCTGGAGGAACTTCATCAAACAATGGAAAGCTTGATTCTAAACCAATTGAGATTATCCCATCTGAAAAATCTCAGATAAAACAATTTGGTCCAATAATGGAAACCTCGCCAACTTCTGGAATTTTTGAGTTTGATGTGGTAATAAAAAACATTGATGGACCAGAAAGTTCTAAATGTCCGGTTTCAAACGAAGCTCAAATTAGATTTGATGATTCCACTGCATTATCAAGACACTGCATATTACAAGGCGATATCATCTTAGTTGAATTTACAGATCCTTCTGATGTTTCTGGAAATCCCAGAACGGTTACTGCATCTGGAACTTTTACTCTTCTGAATCCTTCTCCTTCCTATGGTTCAAGTTCAGAAAAAATTACTGCCTCAAAAACCGTGAGGATTGGTCATCCTCTAACATTGTTACTTTATGATTCTAATTTGAATCTAGATAGCGACAGAGCTGAAACTTATACTCTGGATCTTATCCAGTTTGAATCAAAAAACATTAGAACTACGCTCGGACCTGTTGGAGGGTTTCAAAATGAATTTAATCCAAAACCATCTGCGTTAAGAGAAACTGGAGATAATACTGGTATCTTTTATACGGTAATTGAAATTCCAAGAACAATTGATGGCAAAAGAATTGATGTAAATGAAAAAATTGAATTTGAATATACCCAGAGAGGCTTGGGTGCTTTCTTAGCAGTTCATCAAGGCACCTATTCTTCTAAACTTACTTCTAATCATCCCTCTGAATCAGATTCAATTAACATAGAAAATTTTCGTTCTACTCAATTAGATGAGATTACATGCAAAAATATGTTTGTGAAAATTTTCAAGTATGATGATTCACCTGCATGCGTAAAACCAAAAACTGCTGAAAAATTGATTGAACGAGGATGGGCCAGACCTAATCCTTGATGATTGTTCTTCTTCCTTCAATCATAATCTTTTTTTCTGCAAATAATCTAATTGCTTCTGGATACATTTGATGTTCTTTTACAAGAATTCTTTTTGATAGAGTTTTTTCAGTATCATTATAATTTACCTTCACAACAGCTTGAATAATTACTGGCCCAGTATCTACTCCATCATCCACAAAATGAATTGTACACCCAGAATATTTTGCCCCATACTTTAATGCCTGTTTTTGAGCATGTAGCCCAGGAAATGATGGCAAAAGTGCAGGATGAATATTCATAATTCTATTTTTATATTTTCGAATAAATTGAGGACTGATTATTCTCATAAATCCAGCAAGACAAATTAATCCATTTTTTGGCGTGATGTCATATTTTGTTAAAACAGATACAATTTTTTTGTCATACTCCCATCTATCGCCTTTTAATCCCACGCTTTCAATCACCTCTGTTTTAACCCCAAGTTTTTGTGCAATCTTTAGACCTCTTGCATCCGGTTTGTTAGAAATTACAACTTTGGGATTAATTGGAATTTTTTTCCTTTTAATTGATTTTAAAATAGCCTCCATATTACTTCCTCTTCCAGAAATCAATATTGCAAGATTTTGCAAGTATAGTCAAAACTTGTTCAATCCTGCAATTTATATCAAATCTTGTTATCGTGATTTTGTTTGCCTTCAGCTGTACGTATGACAAAAAATGGTATTGTATACAAGAAAAATTCAACCCAAGTCTATCTTGATCCAAAAAGTGTTGTTTCGAACGGTGTAAATTTCATATCTCACGCTCATTCTGATCATCTCCCCTCAAAAAA
>JACZUQ010000001.1:42695-45133 GCA_022573065.1 Nitrososphaerota archaeon | reverse complement strand
CGTATGACAAAAAATGGTATTGTATACAAGAAAAATTCAACCCAAGTCTATCTTGATCCAAAAAGTGTTGTTTCGAACGGTGTAAATTTCATATCTCACGCTCATTCTGATCATCTCCCCTCAAAAAATGGAGGTAAAATATTATCATCTATGGAAACTAACGAAATTGCTTACGTTCGAGGTTTTAAAATGGAAAACTTTGTTGATAAAATGGATAATTTTTCGTTAATTGATAGTGGCCATATTTTGGGAGCGAAAGGTCTTCTATTTGAGGATGTATTTTACACAGGAGATATTTGTACAAGAGACAGAGCCTTTCTAAAAGCAGCCGTAATTCCAAAATGTAAAACATTAATCACTGAATGCACATTTGGTTCACCTGAATTTGTTTTTCCTAAAATTGATGAAATAAAAAGTAAAGTTAATGAAATAATTTCTGGACTTTATTCAAAAGGGATACCAGTTATTTTACTCGGATACCAGTTAGGAAAATCTCAAACCATCTCTAGTCTTTTTGGACATTGGAAACCACTGTATTATCATGATTCTGTAAAAAAAATGAATGATCTACATAGAAAGTTAGGGGTTAATTTAGAAGAAGTACTTGGTCACTCTGAGGCAGAAGCAAATGGCCTGTTAGCTAAAAAACCATGGGTAATGATTGCACCAATGATGACACAAAAAAACCAATTCATCAAACACATGAAGGAAAAATACGGCGCAATAACTATAGGATTTAGTGGTTGGGCAAAATCATTACGCTTTGCATTTGGACGAAGGTCTGATTATTCCATTCCTCTTAGTGATCATTGTGATTTTAATGAGCTAGTAGAACTCGTACAAAAGACTGAAGCAGAAAAGGTGTACACTATACATGGATTTGTAGATGAATTTGCTTCTCATCTAAATAAACTAGGATTTGATGCTCAACCATTACGTGAGCAATCATTAGATGATTATGTTTAATTCTGTTTTACTATTATTTTTTCTTTTTGTGATTCTTTGAACTTAATTGTACTGCCCACTCTAATTGCAATTACTACTAAAATAAAAATACCAGCAATAAAAGCTCCTACAGCTAAACTAAAGTAATTTTCTGAACCAATTGTTACTGTATAATTAGGATCACTCAATAGGAAAATTTCAGCAATACCCATTGACAACATTAACTGTAATTGGGTGATTGGAAGGAAGATCATTTCATTCCTTCCTTTTTTTGATGAGTTAGCCCCTCCATATTTAATCCCAAATACAATTTGTTTAGAAAATCAATAAAGAGAATGGAATTTTTTTGATAATACCTGTTCCAAAGTGGAACATTAACGATTACCTTAAGTAGGATTTTTTTTATGTATTATAATATGAACCAGACCTCCGGTTTTACTTTATTATCAATTGTAATTATAGGACTAATTATCTCACCATTAATTTCCAGTATTAATGCAGATAATCACGAAATAATGTCTCCACGAAAACAAATGGAAACAGGTATTGATGCAGAAGACGTTGTATGTAAGTCCGGATTAGTTTTGATGATTCGTTCAACTAATGGTGCTGCTGCGTGTGTTAAATCATCTACTTCTATGAAACTCTCAGATGCTGGATGGGGTGACGTAATTGAAACTACTATGGAAGAAAAGCAGGAAGAAGAACAAATGGAAGAAGAAAACCACGATAAAGAAATTGTTTTGGAAGAAGAATTGTCGATGGGAGAGCAAGAACAAATGGATGAAAATTCTAATCAGACAATAATTAAATTAGAAGAAAAAGTTTCTGCAGGAGAAGAAGACACATTGTCTGAAGAATCCACTCAAGAAGATGTTTTTACTATTGGCGGAATTGATTTATCAATGGCAGCTCCTGTAGAAGGTCAAGACGATGCACCAATTACAATAATTGAATTCGGTGATTATCAGTGTCCAAACTGCAAAAAATGGTTCCAACAAGAAAAACCATCAATTACCTCTAACCATATTCTTTCTAACACAACAAAACTTTACTTTGTTGATGCTCCATGGGCTGGTGACGACTCATTTACTGCTGCTGAAGCATCCTATTGTGCTGATGATCAAGGAAAATTTATGGAATATCATTCAACATTATATAACAATCAAGCAGGTATTCAAGATGGTTGGGCAAATTCGGATTCATTAAAACAATTTGCAATAGATCTTGGACTTGATTCAGAAATGTTTGATGAATGCTTAGATTCTGGGAAATATTCTGATAGGGTTTCTTACAACAAAGAAGTGGCAACTTCTAATGGCGTTAAAGGCACCCCTCATTTCTTTATAGTAGGACCTGATGGCACTGTTAAACAAATTACAGGACCTCAACCTTCAGTAATATTTGATGTGGAAATTTTTAAACTCGGCTATTAAATTTTATTTTTTATCAGAAAAAGCTAGCTAGTATTAATATGTGAATTTTGAGTTTTT
>JACZUQ010000001.1:39443-42596 GCA_022573065.1 Nitrososphaerota archaeon | reverse complement strand
CTGTTAAACAAATTACAGGACCTCAACCTTCAGTAATATTTGATGTGGAAATTTTTAAACTCGGCTATTAAATTTTATTTTTTATCAGAAAAAGCTAGCTAGTATTAATATGTGAATTTTGAGTTTTTTAAAAAATAATGCTGTTGGTATGCCCAATGTGTAAAAGGGGAAAAGACATCCCATTTGATTTTAAGACTGATAGACCAAAAAAGGGAATCAAATGTGAGCATTGCACCACTCAAATCACCTAGCCCATAAGCAATTTGGAAGAATTCTTTAATATTTTCTAAATAATTTTATATTGATTTGCTAAAGTACATAATTACCGCAACAGGTATTGGCGTAGGAATATTTGCAGCACTGATTATTCTATTTCCTTCACCAGTCTCAGAACCGTTACCATTATCTGAAACTACTCAAGGAATTGATTCTAATGGAATAATGGTTACAGATGGCCTAAAACATATTGTTCCATTAGATAAGATCAAAGGCGGTGGGCCTCCAAAAGACGGTATCCCATCAATTGATGATCCACAATTTACAACCTTATCTGGTTCTTCTTTTATGAAACATTCAGATATTGTAATTGGTTTAGAGATTAATGGTGAAGCAAAGGCTTACCCTCTTTCTATTCTAGTTTGGCATGAAATTGTTAATGACAATGTTGGCGGTACTCCAGTTGCAGTAACATACTGTCCTCTTTGTTTTACAAATCAAGTATTTGAGAGAATATTAAATGGCAAAGAAGTTGAATTTGGAACATCTGGAAAACTATACAATAGTAATCTTGTCATGTATGATCGATTAACTGATTCCTATTGGAGTCAAGCGTTAGGAATGGCAATTACCGGAGATCTTACTGGCCAAGATCTAAAAATCATTCCCTTTGATGTAATCTCATGGGGTGACTGGATTTCTCTACACCCTGAAACCCTGGTACTAACTACCGAGACTGGCCATATTAGAGCATATGGAGTAGATCCCTATGGTGATTACTATACAGATCCAAGAATAATTTTTCCTGTAGATCATAAGGATGATCGAATGCATCCTAAGGAAATCATTTTAGGATTCCGTGAAGGTGAAACTTACAAAGCATACAAACAAAGTGACATTGAATCTGAAAAAATTGTAAATGATAAAATCAATGAAACCGTAATAGTCTTATTTTCAATGTATACTGGAAACGCTAGAGCCTTTGATAGAAACGTAGAAGGTCAAGTTTTAGAATTTGATTTTTCAGATAATAAAATAATTGATTTACAAACTAGCTCTGTGTGGAACTATGACGGTATTGCTATCTCTGGTGAACTAGAAGGTTTAGAACTGAATCGTTTACCATTTAATCCAGGATTCTGGTTTGAGTGGATAGCATTTCATCCTGATACTGAGGTCTTTGAAAAATCTTGAATCTTACAATAAAGTCTAGGCTTGAAAATAGTAAAGCATTGAAAACTTGGTCTATGCTTTCTCCAATAAAAAAAGCAATTTTTGTTGGAATTTTAACTATGGTGATATATCTTACAGTAGTAGTGGTTACTACTCCTGCTTTGGGTCCTTTAGATGCTATTAGTGCTGCATTCCAACTAAATACAATTATAATAATTGGAATGGGAATTGGAATTGGCGTTCAAATCTATCTGAGTGAAAAAAGCAAGTTACTTGGATGTAAACTATCTATTAAAAAGAAAACCCTTGGAGGCAATACTGGGAGTGCCGCCGCTACGTCTTTTTTCTCATTTTTTTCGCTTGTCCCTTTAGGGTGTTGTGGCTGGTGGCTTTACATATTATCATTACTCCCAAGTGTTTTTGGTACTGGCGTATCTGCTGTATTAATTGAATATAGTCAACCTTTGGCATATCTGGGTCTTGCAATAATTTTTGGTTTTAATGCTCTAACTGCAATTAAACTAAAACGAGAAATGGAATCAAGAAAATTAATCTAATTCTACTGGATCTTCTGCATCTGGTGTCTGATCATTATGAACAAACATGGACTTATGACAAATTTCCGTATAATAGAGTGGGAACTAATCCACACGTTTCATAGCAGACATATCCCGATGTTCTTTAGGATAAGTCAAGAGAATAGGGTTCTTTTTTCACCCTATTCTCAAAAAATATCTCAAAAAAAATAATTAATAATAATTTTCAGGATGTATCAATTGAACATACAATTATCTATAAGAACCTGACAAAAATTTACTTTGGAATTCATTCTGCCAAAGAACACGGACAGATTAAACGTCTGCCGTAGTTCTTGGTTGTTTTTTATGAATAAATTTGATTACTTTTTGGCGGATTAATCTGACCTAGGATTTTTTTTAAAATTGTAAATTCATTACCATTTCCTTCAAAGGAGACAAAAAATATTCCTCCCCCATTTACAGGAATTGTAACCCTTTTTACATTTGCATATGCTGTAACAGAATAAATTGTAGGTCCTAATTTTTCTTCAGATTCTTTTCTAACATTAATTCTTTCCACAGATTTTATAATTGAATACAATAACTCTTTTTCATTAAGTAGCGGTGTTATATCTTCACGGTACTTTACATTTAACATCTTGCCTTCTTTTGAACACATTGCCACAAATCTTATTGAATTATCTAAAGAGAGAATTTCATTACATTCTAGGCTGGTTGTTTCTGAACTATTCTTAAGACCAAATTTAGAATCCATTTTTTCACTTCTTTTTACTCATAGTTAATTGCTTTGAGCTTTTCCATAAAAAGCGACATAAGGTGTTGATGTTATTTACCATCTCAATAGAATTTGTCGAAAAGGCATAATCTGATTCTACACTAGAACTTTCGTTTTCTTTTGTAATATCATCCGACATTATCATCTGTTTATTTTTCTCAACAATTATTCTTCCCTTTGTGTGAACCTTTCCTAGTCTTGTTTCAGTTGCTCCAAAACGCATTGCAAATGGACTAAGGTTTTCATCATTAATTTCTGTAAGTAACAATACTCGTCCACCATTTTTTTCACAAATCTTAACTTTTTCAGGAATACTAGTATGATACATTCTTGAAATATCTTTAAGTGAAGTTACAATGTACACGTCACCAGTAGAATTTTCTATAAGTTTTCCAATGTTTGAATAGATGTTTGTTCTTCCTTGAACAATATGAAATGTTGGCATGTGTA
>JACZUQ010000001.1:29117-39349 GCA_022573065.1 Nitrososphaerota archaeon | reverse complement strand
GTATGATACATTCTTGAAATATCTTTAAGTGAAGTTACAATGTACACGTCACCAGTAGAATTTTCTATAAGTTTTCCAATGTTTGAATAGATGTTTGTTCTTCCTTGAACAATATGAAATGTTGGCATGTTTACCCCCTGATTAGTTGGAACTGTTTCTTTGATTTTTTTAACGACTTCTTCTTTTGATTGTTTTAAAAGCTTTAATTCATCTTCTTTTCTTTGCAAAATCATCTTTAATACTTCTTCAGGTTTTGTCGCAACACAAAGTTTTGGTTTAGAAAAAGTTGTAGAGACAATATTTTGATTTAGTAATTTTTCAATAGTTCGATAAGTTTTGGTTCGTTCAACATCAATTTCTTTTGCAAGGGCGCTAGCTGAAATCGGACCTATACGTAATAGGTTTAGGTAAACATGTGCTTCCATCTCTTCAAGACCTAATATGGAAGAGAGTTCTAAACTAAGAGAATCAACATTTCGAGATGATGTTAACGCTTTTCTTTCTTCATGTTCTAACTGCATTTGATTAACATACATTTTATGATCCTGCCAGGTTAGTTTGACTGGAATGTTGTCATTCTTTTCAACTTTTGATTTGGTTTGAGTTTTGGCTTGCGTAATTGATTAGTTGACCTTTTGTATTAAAGGACTTACGTACAATTTATCAGTGCGATCTAAATAATCCTAAAAAAATATTATCTAACCTAGAGCATTTAATCTATTAACTTGACAGGATTATTTGGTAAAGGATCTAAAAATAAAGAAACAGAATCTATACGATCTAAAAAATCTGAATTAAAAAAATTAGTCAAAGACAAAAAATATGTTAAAATCCTCAAAATAGGCTCAGAAATTTTAGAAAAAAATCCTCATGATCTAGATGTCTTATTTGTTTTAGGAGGTCTTCATTATATGAACGAAAAATTCTCAAAAGCGATTTCATATTTTGATAAAGTATTAGAAATTAGTGAATTTGATCCTGAAGCATTATTATTGAAAGCAAATTCTCACTATAAACTAGGCCAATACAAAAAATCTCTAATTAGCTGTGAAAAAATTAAAGAAATCGATCCTAAAAACAAAGGTGTTTCTGAATTACTTGCTAAAATTCCTAAAAATAGTGATTATTAGATAATATCTTCTAGTTCTTGATATTTTGTTAACTAGCTTGATGCCTCTATGGCACAATCATTAGAACAAAAATCACTCCGCATATTCTCAAATTCTTTTCCACAATGAATACATTCTCTAAGCGATCTCATTATACTCTGAACCTTACTACATTAAATCATATATTTCAGATCCAAAAAGTAAATATACTGATTATTAATCGCTTAATTTTCAAGCAGTTTTAGTTTACGAAGATTACGATTATATGCAACCCCAAAACGATGTGCTTCATCTCTAGCATACTGTAAAATTTTTAGTGCTGGACTATTACGTGGAATGATTATTGATTTTTTTCTTTTGGGAACGAATACTTCTTCATTTTGTTTTGCTAGTGACGCACAAGGAATCCTGATTCTAACACTTTGTAAAGAGCGTTCTGCAGCTTTTAGTTGTCCCTTACCCCCATCAATTAATACAAGATTGGGGAGCTCTGAATTGTTCTCTGATAATCTGAAATATCTTCTCTTAACAATTTCAGCGATCATAGAGTAATCATCTCTTCCTGAAACTGTTTTAATTTTGAATTTTCTATAGCCAGATTTATCGGGCTGCCCATCTACAAATCTAGACATTGAACCTACTGCATACTGAGAACCATGATTAGATATGTCAAAACACTCAATGATTTTTGGGGGGGTTTGTAATTCTAATCTCTCTTGAAGCTCAAAAATCCCTGGATCCATTCCTATAGACTGTATGAGATTGATATTTTTTAAAACCAATTCAATCATTTCTTTTCGTTTTCCTCGTTTTGGAAAGAGAATTTTTACTTCAAATTCGGCCTTTTTTGAAAGTAATTGTTCTAAAA
This sequence comes from Nitrososphaerota archaeon, assembly GCA_022573065.1. Classification (GTDB taxonomy): domain Archaea; phylum Thermoproteota; class Nitrososphaeria; order Nitrososphaerales; family Nitrosopumilaceae; genus CSP1-1. Next base: position 37,372 of record JACZUQ010000001.1, on the reverse strand, counting down.
ATTGCTTGTTCTCAGGCAATTCACTTACAACAATATTTTTTGGGATTGGGTTGGTTGTATAATACTGATAAAGAAAATTACCAAAGGTATTGTCAGCAATAAGGTCAAATGAAAATCTGTTTCTATCTCTAATGACTCCATGAGTTTGACGAAGTGACATAACAAGTGCGGTATGTTCTTCAATTTTTATTCCAAAGTAATCTTCGTTTGGTGCATTTTCAACATATTCCATTTTTTGTTTGGCATGTAGGCTTCCAAGTCTTTGTAACGTATCTCTAATTTCTTTGGCTCGTTCGTAATCAAGTGATTCAGATGCTTGTTTCATTTCATTTTTTAATTTTTGTGCAAATTCATTCATTTGCTTTTTTCCTTTTAAAATTAATTCTAAATCAGAAATATGTTTTGGGTATTTTTTTTGGGCATTTTTGAATTCACAAGGTGCCTCACAATTTTCCAAATGATATTCAAGACAAGCTTTTTTTGGTAATGTTTTACAAATTCTCATCTTGAAAGCTTTACGTAAAGTTCCAATTGTTAGAAGCTTTGAGCTACCAGAAGTAAATGGGCCAAACACTTTACCTTTTCCTAAAAACTTTCCAGTTCTCATTCTTCTAGCTACCAAAAGTCTTGGATACTTTTCATCAGTTAAACGAAGATATGTGTAACGCTGTTGATCTTTGAGCTCTATGTTGTAGATTGGTCTGTATCTTTTAATCATGTTTGATTCTAGAATGTATGCTTCTCCTTCATTATCTGTTAAAACAAATTCAATATCTGAAATTTTTTCAACAAGTTTTTGAGTTTTATAATTTTGATTTTTTAAAAAATATGACTTTACACGATTTTTTAGATTTTTAGCCTTACCAATGTAAATTATATTGTCATTACTATCTTTCATCAAATAGATTCCTGGATGTTTAGGTATGTTTATTTTAGAAATATCAAAAGTCATCTTTGCATGAATTTTTTTAGGAATTTTCCTGTGTGTGTACTTGTTTTTGCTACCTGTGAAGGAGTGCCTATGGTCATAATTTTACCTCCTTCATCTCCTCCTTCTGGACCAAGATCAATTATCCAATCTGAATTTTTGATCACATCCATGTTGTGTTCAATTACAATCACTGTATTGCCAAGATTAACCAGTCGATTTAATACATCAAGTAATTTTTGTACATCTGCAAAATGTAGACCAGTGGTTGGTTCATCTAAGATGTAAAGTGTATTGCCAGTAGTTCTTTTTGATAGCTCCGATGCCAGCTTTACTCGTTGTGCTTCTCCTCCAGATAATGTTGGAGATGATTGCCCAAGTTTGATGTATCCTAAACCAACATCAAAGACTGTTTGAAGTTTTCTCTTAATTGCTGGAATATTTTCAAAAAATTTCAATGCTTCAAACACAGTCATATCCAAAATATCTGAAATATTTTTTCCCTTATAATGAACTGACAATGTTTCAGTGTTGTATCTTTTTCCTTTACATTCATCACACTTTACAAAAACATCTGAAAGAAATTGCATCTCTATTTGTTTTACACCATCTCCATCACATGCAAAACATCTTCCAACTGGAACATTAAATGAGAATTGTCCCATTGTATATCCTCGTTCTTTTGAAATTTCTGTATTGGAATAAAGTTCCCGAATTGCAGTAAATACACTAATATATGTTGCAGGGTTTGATCTTGGCGTTCTTCCAATTGGAGATTGATTAATTGCTATTACTTTGTCGATTTTCTCAATTCCTGTTATTTCTTTATGAGCGCCAACACGATGAGTAGTTTTGTAAAAGTTTGATTCAAGAGCTTTTAACAATGTTTCATTTAGTAATGTTGATTTTCCAGAACCTGAAACTCCAGTAACTGTGATAAATTTTCCTAATGGAAATTCTACAGTGATGTTTTTTAGATTATTTTCTTTTGCACCTTTGAGAATTAATTTACCCTTATCTTCTCGTTTTTTATCTTTTAATGTGATACGTAATTTATTTTTAAGGTAATCTCCTGTAACTGATTTATGGCCATTGAGAATCTTATCCACAGTTCCTTCAAAAACTACCTTTCCTCCATTGACTCCGGCTCCTGGTCCTAGGTCTAGTATCCAGTCTGAATTTCGTATAACTTCTTCGTCATGCTCTACTACAATGACTGTATTTCCAAGATTTCGCAGCTTTGTTAGCGTTTTAATCAGTCTAGCGTTATCTCTTTGATGTAATCCAATTGTTGGCTCATCTAAAACATATAGTACTCCTGTAAGGTTGGAGCCAATTTGTGTTGCTAGTCGAATTCTTTGTGACTCTCCACCAGATAATGTGGCACTAGATCTATTTAGTGTAAGATAAGTTAATCCTACATTTTTTAGAAACTCTAATCGCTCCTTAATTTCTTTTAATACCTCTCTTGCAATAAATTCTTCAGTTTTTGTTAGCTTGAGATTTTGGAAAAAGTCATAACAATCATCAATTGAAAGATCACATACATCCATTATTCCTTTATCATTAATTTTTACACCTAAAGCTTCAGGTTTTAGCTTTCGTCCATGACATGCAATACATGGAGTATCTAACATGAATTGCTTCAACCATTCTCTTTTTGCTTCAGATTCAGTTTCTAAAAATATTCGATGTAAATTATTTAGAACTCCTTCAAAACTATCTGAATATTCCCAGTAGGAATCACTTGTTTTTGATTGATATTTGTAATTGATTTTTTGATCAGTTCCATGTAAAATTGCTTCAAGATGTTTTGGCTTTAGTTTGTTAATCGGTGTCATTAAATTAAACCCAAATTTTTTTCCAACTGCGCGAAGTTCTTGCCGACGAAATGATGCTGCTCTACCACTCCAAGGAACAACTGCGCCATCTAAAAGCGACTTGGTTTTATCTGGTATAACCAAGTCTGGATCAAACTCCATTTTTACTCCTAGACCATTACAGGCTTTGCAAGAGCCAAAAGGTGAATTAAATGAAAACGTTCTTGGTTCTAACTCCCCAATTGTTACCCCACAGTGTGGGCATGCATTATTTTGTGAAAATAATCTATTTTCTTTTTCTGATGCAATCATTACTTGACCTTTAGAAGCTTTGATTGCATTTTGAATCGCTTCAAACAATCTGCTTTTTTCTTCTTTTGATGCAGTAATTCTATCAACTACAATTTCTACCCAATGCCATTTTTGTTTGTCAAGTGCCGGTATCTCTTCATCTAAAGATTGTATTTCATTATCTAGACGAATTCTAGAATACCCATCTTTTTTGATTTGCTCAAATAGCTTCTCATAGGTTCCCTTTTTTCGTTGAATAATGGGTGCCAAAATCAGGATTTTTTTACCTTCAAAATCTTTGAGAACAGAGTCACAAATAGTCTCAATTGATTGGTTTGAAATCCTTCTATTACAGTTGGGGCAATGGGGAATCCCTATTCTAGCATATAGTAATCTAAGATAATCATAGATTTCAGTGGCGGTTCCAACAGTTGAGCGTGGGTTTTTGCTAGTTGTTTTTTGCTGAATTGAAATAGCAGGAGATAATCCTTCAATAGAATCGACATCAGGTTTATCCATCATTTCAAGAAATTGTCTTGCATATGCTGATAGTGACTCAACATAACGGCGCTGGCCTTCTGCATAAATTATATCAAATGCTAATGTAGATTTTCCAGAGCCTGATAATCCAGAAATTACCACTAGTTTGTTTTTTGGAATATCTACATCAATATTTTTTAAATTATGTTGTCGTGCTCCACGAATCTTTAATATGTTATTTTTCATTTTTCTTTTCAATCTCCTTTTGAATTCTTTTTAATCGATCTCTACACTCTATAGCTCGCTCAAAGTCAAGGTCTTCTGCATATTTTTTCATAGTTGCCTCAATATCAATTGAATCTCGTGTCAAATCGCTAGCTGATTTATTTTTAATATCGTCGAGTGTAGTTACTTGTTCTGGAATAGACTTTATGATTGTTTTTGGAGTAATGTCTCGTTTTTTATTATATTCTAGCTGTTTTGTTCTACGACGTGTAGTCTCAGCCATGGCTGCCTTCATAGAACCGGTAATCGAGTCTGCATACATGATTACTGTGCCTTCTACGTTTCTTGAAGCCCGCCCAAATGTCTGAATTAAACTTGTGTCGTTTCTCAAAAAACCTTCCTTGTCTGCATCAAGTATTGCAACCAGAGACACTTCAGGAATATCAAGACCCTCTCGGAGCAAGTTTATTCCTACTAAAACATCAAACTCTCCTAGTCTTAATTGTCTAATTAGCTCTGTTCTTTGTAGTACTTCAATTTCTGAATGCATGTATCTAACCTTTACATCTTTTTTTGAGAGATACTCAGCTAAATCTTCTGCCATCCTTTTTGTTAAAGTAGTTACTAGAACTCGCTGTTCTTTTTTTGCACGTTTTTTAATTTCTTCAATTAGGTCATCCATCTGGTTTTTAGTAGGTCTTACTTCTGCAATTGGGTCAAGAAGACCAGTTGGCCTAACTACCTGCTCTACTATGTGAAATGATTTTTTTCTTTCATAATCAGACGGTGTGGCTGATGCAAAAATTGTATTTTTGATGTATTTTTCAAACTCTTCGAATTTGAGTGGTCGGTTATCATATGCGCTAGGGAGTCTGAATCCATAAGTGATTAGCTCCCTTTTTCTAGAATGATCTCCTTTGAACATGCCATGAAGTTGTGGTAATGTTACATGAGATTCATCAATAACAAGCAGGTAATCATCTCCAAAAAAATCAAGGAGGCAAAACGCCTGCTCGCCTGCCTTTCTTCCATCAAAATGCCGGGAATAGTTTTCAATTCCAGAACAATATCCTAACTCCTCCATCATTTCCAAATCATATTTTGTTCTCATCTCTAGTCTTTGGCGCTCTAGATCATTAAGTTCTGGTAATCTTTGTTTTAGCTCAGCTCTAATTGATTTTACAGCACGATCTCTGACATCTTTTGCAATAAGGTAGTGCTTTGCTGGAAAAATTTTGATTGAAGAAATTTTTCTTTTTTCTTTGAGTGACACATGATCAAGTAAGACAATTTTTTCTACTTCGTCACCAAATAAAGAAATTCTAACTATATCTTCTGAATATGCTGGAATAATGTCTAGTGTATCTCCTTTTACTCGAAAGTTTCCTGGTACAAGCTCTACATCATTTCTCTCATATCTTGCATTGACTAGTTTTTTGACAATTGTTGAACGATTAATTTTTTCTTTGTCAGATATGATAATTGACATGTCTTCCCAGTCGCTGGGATTCCCAAGTGAGTAAATGCATGAAACTGTTGCTACAATGATTGTTGGTTCCCCAGATAGAAGCATCGCAGTAGCTTCTAGTCTCAGCTTTTCAATTTTTTCATTAATTTGCGTGTCTTTTTCTATGTAGGTATCCGTTTGTGGAAGATAGCTTTCTGGTTGGTAATAGTCGTAGTATGATACAAAGTATCCAACATTGTTTTTTGGGAAAAACTGTTTTAGCTCAGAATAAAGCTGGGCAGCTAGGGTTTTGTTATGAGAAATTACTAGAGTGTTTTTACCTGTTTGCTGAATTACATTTGCAACTGTGAATGTTTTTCCGCTTCCTGTTACGCCTAAAAGTGTCTGAATTTTATTTTTTTTAACTCCTTTAACTAATCGTTCAATTGCTTCAGGTTGATCTCCTGTAGGTGAATAATCTGATATTAACTGGAAACCTTGAATTTGCTGCACCAATCTAATCGTCAAAAACTGAATTTAAAGCAATGGTAATTTCATAAGATGAACATTAGTTTTATTATGGTTACCAAATTGGTTCATCTCTCATTTCAAGACCTGCATCAGTAATTTCAAAACCCATAATTTTTAGCGTTTCTTTTGCAGTTGATGAATTTCTTTCTAGAATTTTTTCTGCAAGTTTCATTCGCTCTCCTGCTTGCAAATTCTGACCAATTTTGTATTTTCCTCTCATAGAATCTGGTGTTATCTTGATGATTGCAACCTCTTCTAATACCTCCATTTCAGGTGAAATTGGTTCGTATTTGCCTTCAGGCTGATATTTCTTTAATAGTCCATTTAGGGCATTAGTTTTTTCTTTCTTATCTTTTACAATCTCCCCTTTTCCTTTGATTACTACCGAAATGTAAAGAGTGTCAGCAAGGGACGCATCTTTTGGATCCTCAAAGTAAGACGGCAAAAACTCTAGTTCTCTATCTACTTCAAAGCCTACCTTTTCATTTCTAGTAACGTTTTCTAATTTTTCTCCTTTTGTATGAGAATGCATATAGATTACATCACCTAAAAAAACAAAATTCATTGGAATAATTTGTGGATACCCATTTTCATCAATACTTGCTATCCTGCCAACATGTTCTTTGTCTAAAAATTCTTTAATTTTTTCTTTTGATTTAATCTCTAGTCTTCCTAAAAGTTGCATAGTTTGGAATTTTTACATTTAACCTAAGAATGTAGCTGATGTTTCATCTTTTTGTTTTAGATGTGGCATCACATCTGAGGCAAATTTATCTATGCTGCCAAAGTAATTTTTGCCCCAGAATCTAATAACAAAGTGATTAACTCCTGCCTTGACAAATCTCTCAAAGGTAGGAATTACGTCATCAGGAGTTCCTACTGCAGTTGAAGAGCGAGCAACTACTTCAGGAATTTTAGTTGCAGCTTCACGCATTTTAATAATCCATGTTTGGTTTGACATGGAATATTCAGTAAAATATTTTCTAAAATCAAAACCTTCAATCTCTTTGAGCCCATGAACCCTTAGCACTTCGGGTTTGAACAAGCTAACCTTGACGGCTTCTTTCATTTTGGCCCATGACACTTCTGCATCTTCAGAAAAGTATACATCAATATCTAATGCAAACTGAAAACTATCTTTTTCAACATCTGTTCTTCCATTTTCATTCATAGATTTTTCAATCTGTGCTTTATGGTCTTCAAATAATTCTGGAGTATATCCTATTGGCAGCCAACCATTTCCATATTTTCCTGTAAGCATTAACGTCTTTTTGCCACCAGCTGCCAGGTATGTTGGTGGATGTGGTTTTCTTATCGATGGTGCTTGAAGACATGCGCCTTTTAGTTGGTAATATTTTCCCTCAAAATCTACTGTATTATCTGGACTTGAACCATACAATTTGTGAATAACTTGAATCTGTTCTTCCCATTTTGCAACAGGTTTTTCAAATGGAATGCAAAACTCTTTGAGGTTTTGAGCCTCGCCAGCTCCCAATCCAAGAATTGCTCTGCCTTTTGAGACTCTGTCAAGTGTAATTGCAGCTAGTGCAATATTTGATGGATGACGCCTAATTGCATCAGTAACACAAGTACCAAGCTCTACGTTACGAGTTGCATTTGCAATTGCAGATAACATAACCCAAGGATCCAAAACAATTGCTTTTTTCCATTGAGGAACATTTGTGTGGTCCATATACCAAACCGAATCATATCCTGTTCTATCAGCTAATATGCAAGCAGTAAGAATTTGATCTTCTGTGTATCCTGCTCTAGCTACGTTAAGACCATTTTGAATTCCAAACTTTAATCTGCCCAACTCTAACCCTTTATGACAATATTGTATAGATCTAAGCTAAATAAGTTTAGACCAATTGATGAGATTCACATCTTATCCAGATATGCTAAAAAAACAAAAAATTTTAGAATTTTTTTATAAATTACCCACTTTGATGTCTTCTAGACATTTTACCACATCTTCCTTTTTGATAGGAATTGGGTTTGGGTCTAGGTGACCTCTATCTGTCATAACAACATCAGCAGCTTCAGAAGCATCTGCTTTTAGTTCTAATTTATCAAACCCAAGTTTTTCCATTGCCTCTTTAAATCTGTCATAGAAAATTGATTTATTGAATTTATGAGCTACTGTTGTACATGATGATAGTGAAAAACCATGCGGTACTCCTTCATTTGAGAAAACATATGACAACGCATGTCCAAGTGTTGTAGAACAGTTTCCAAATCCTATTCCAGATAACATTGAACCATATGGATAGTTTTCAGGTTTATCATTCATTATTGCATCATATAACACTTCAAAAGCTTGTTTGCACAAAGTTCGCGTTAAATCATTTCCTAGTTTACTATCATATCCTTCTGTTGCTTGTGCACATGCATCGCAAATAGAATTTTTGATAACTTGTTCTGGAGTGCCATTCATGAAATACGAATCAACTACTGCCATATCGGCTAGGAATCGATCCTCATGTAACAATTTCTTTTTTCCATCAAACTTTAGTACACAATAAGTGGTCAT
>JACZUQ010000001.1:27078-29018 GCA_022573065.1 Nitrososphaerota archaeon | reverse complement strand
CAAATGCTGAGTATTATTATATCTTACAAGTCTTTCATAGAACTTGAAAATGATTATTCAGAATTATTCAGCCCTAAAAAAAGACTGTAACTTTTCCAAAGTTCTACAAATACTTACTGCTGGACTAGACTCTGCTATGCCTCAAAAGGAGTTAGGAAAAATTCTTAATTCCAAACAGATTCAAATTGGCAGAAAACTAATCAAACTAAAAAACTATGATTCAATCTATCTTGTGGCTTTTGGTAAGGCTGCAAATTCAATGACTAAAGCAGTTAATTCTTATGTAAAAATCAAAAAAGGAATTATAGTTGTGCCAAAGGGTACAAAATCTATCATTAAAAATAAAAAATTTAAAACCTTCAAAGCTGGCCATCCAACACCAAATAAAACTAGTGTCGAAGCAGCTAAATCAATTTTACAATTTCTAACGCAACGAAACAAAGGCGAACTTGTAATTTTTTTAGTTTCAGGTGGTTCTTCTGCATTATTGGCATTGCCAGACGGAATAACTCTAAATGATAAAGTCAAAGTTACAAAACAATTGCTTGTTTCTGGAGCCACTATTCAAGAGATGAATTGCGTTCGCAAGCATTTATCACAAATAAAGGGTGGTCGACTTGTACAAGGAATCCAATGTGACGCAGTTTCGCTAATAATGTCTGATGTTTTAGGCGATGATCTTTCTTCAATTGCTTCTGGTACTACCTATTATGATAATACAAAATATTCTAGTACATTAAAAATTATTAAGAAATACCGTTTACAAAACAAAATTTCAAAATCTGTATTAGATAGATTAAGACTTGGCGCATCCGGGAAAATTCCCGAAACTCCAAAAAAATCAAAAATCCCCCATCAAATAATTTTAACAAATAATGATTGCATAAAATCTATGAAAAATAAATCAAAACAATTAGGCATTTCTTCTAAAATCTTGATTATCTCTGGCGATGTTGCAAAATCTGCTTCAAAACTTGTTTTGAACATGCCAAAGAAAAAAAACTCTTGTATTATTTTTGGTGGAGAAACTACAGTTATAGTCACAGGTAATGGAAAAGGTGGACGAAATCAAGAACTCGTGTTACGTATTTTAGAAAAAATACAAAAAACAAAACAAGATGTAATTATAGCTGCATTAGGAACAGATGGGATTGATGGTAACACAAAGTATGCGGGAGCTATTACAAAAAATATAACAGTTAAACAAAAGGAAATTGAATCATATTTAAATAAAAATAATTCAAATTCTTTTTTCAAAAAATATAGCGGATTAATTAAAACTGGTTATACTCACACTAATCTAATGGATATTGGTTTAATTCTTAAACTAGAGTAATTTTGTAGCCAAATCATCTTTGGGTTCTATTAGATGGTATTTGATGTTTAGTTTTCGTTGAGTAATTAATTTTTTAAGATACCACGTTCTTTTTTCAATAAACTCATCAGAATTCTCAATATCTTCTGTAAGATGTTTGTACATCGATTTTGAATCAAGCATAACATTTACTGTATCTTCATTTTTTATAATGAATCTGCCAATACTCCAAAAAATTCCTACATGTAATGCAATATACTTTGATTGTTCATTTGTTACTTTACCCAAGTACTTGTATGTATGATCTCTTTCTTGTTCCTCTGTGGAGTCATTAGACTGAATTAACCACGAAATTCTTTTTTGATTTCCATTAAAAAATAAAGTATGTTCCAAGAGTCAACCAAAAAGGTGTCAATTGTCTATATATTTTGAATTTCCAACTTATGATCTCAGATAGAAAGCCTCCAATGATGCTTGAAACCCACTCCTTCTTCACTAAGATGGTCGATGAACTAGTCGAGTTCTCTGAATATGACCCAGAGCTTGCAGACGGTATCAGATGGCTTGATGAACAAGCACAAAAAAAGGGAATATCATTTTACGATATGGTGTTTGAAGTGTTATA
>JACZUQ010000001.1:19577-26979 GCA_022573065.1 Nitrososphaerota archaeon | reverse complement strand
AAGATGGTCGATGAACTAGTCGAGTTCTCTGAATATGACCCAGAGCTTGCAGACGGTATCAGATGGCTTGATGAACAAGCACAAAAAAAGGGAATATCATTTTACGATATGGTGTTTGAAGTGTTATACAAACATGATATTAACTCAAAAGCAAAAAATTGGCTAAATAATAAAAACTAATTAGATTGTTTTGCATCAGCCCTTAAATCAAGAGGCTTGTATTTACAACCTTGAGGACCACAATATTTGCCAACATAAACTGCCTTTGGTCTATACAATGCCGGTTTTGGTGCAGCCTCTGCAAATTTTTCTTCTATGATATGTGCTGCCCACCCAGCAACTCTTGATATTGCAAAAATAGGAGTGTTAAGATCCATTGGAATATTAAGCATATAGTAAACTGATGCACTATACAAATCAACATTTGGATAAATATCTGTACCTTTTCTTTTTTTCATTTCATCAATGGTTACTTGTTCTATTTTTTGAGTAATGTTAAACCACGGGCGATTAATTTTTTCTGCTAATTTTTTTGATAATTCTTTCAAAACACGCGCTCTAGGATCATAAGTTCTGTAAACTGCATGTCCCATTCCCATGATTCTTTCTCCTTTATCCATTTTCTCTTTAATCCATGATTCAACTTTATCTTCTGTTTTAATATATAGCAACATTCTCATCACTTCATAGTTTGCTCCTCCATGTAGTTCTCCACTAAGAGCTCCGATTGCGGCGCTTGCTGCTGAAAACATGTGAGCCCGAGTTGACGCAACCTGCCTTGCAGTAAATGTAGATGCATTAAATTCATGGTCTGCATGTAATATCAAGCAAATGTCAAAAATTTTTTCTATTTCTTCATCAGGAACCTCCCCAGTAAGCATATATAGAAAATTAGCAGCATGACTGAGTTCAGGTTTTGGATCCATGATCTCCTTTCCATTTCTAATTCTATGCCAACTAGCTATGATTGTTGGAACTTTAGAAATTAGATTAATGGCTCTATCATAACTTGATTCTTTGTTAGAAAATTCTTCATCAAAGTAACCAGCTAACGCAGCAACAAAAGCTTGTAACATATCCATAGGGTCTGCATCTTTTCTCCAATTACTCATGTTCATCTGCATTTGTTTAGGTATGGAACGAGTTTCCTTTAATCGGGATGTAAAATCTTCATATTCTGATTTTGATGGAAGCTCATCATGCAATAAAAGATAACAGACTTCTTCAAAATTGGAATTTTTTGTAAGGTCTAAAATATCATAACCTCGATAAATTAGCTTTCCTCGTTCGCCATCGATATTGGAAATCCGGGTATCAGCCACAGGAATCCCTCGCAAACCAATGTTTTTGGTATCCATATAGTAAATTCTCAAAAAGTCCTTTTAACTCTTTAAGCAATTTTTTTGAAAAACTGTTAATTTTTGTTTTTTTATTTAGTAAACAGTCTAATCGATCAAATCTATGTCATATAGCATTATTTTGAAATGACAATTAATGTCAACAGTAGAGCGTGAATTCTTCAAGAGTGTAGACGATTTAATCCTTAAGGCATCTGGAAAGACTCTAAAAAAACTTCAAGAGTTAGATATTAAGACACAGCTTCACGCAGATACGTTTTATGACGCATACTCTTTCTTTCATGAAGCTCCAAAAAAAGAAAAAATTCCTTCAGTGACCAAACCTTTTCGAAAAAATAAACTATAATGTAATTTCTTGATTTAAATGAGGGCCATATGATGAGTCGACCGTGTATGGTAAAGAAACTTACTAAAGTAAAAGTCAAAACTAAAACTAAGACAAAATCGAAACCAAAAAGAACTAAAGTAATTTGTATGTCTCATAAAGAAGATACAGATGGAATAAGTTCAGCTGCTCTCATCAGGGAAGCCTTTGGCGGAGATTGTGTTCTTGTAGATTATCCTGGTCAGATGGACGCATTAGAAGCAATAAAAAATGACGAAAAATTAAAAACATTATTTATCTGTGATCTTGGTTTAAGCAATAAAAATCAGGAAAGTTTTGTTCAAATTCTAAGTGAATTAAGAAAGAAAAAAGTTTCAATTACATATATTGATCATCATGATTTAGATAAAAAAATCTTAAAACAATTAGAAAAGATTAAAGTGAAATTAATTCATGATACAAATGAATGTACTACAGTTCTAGTTTATAACGCATACAAATCAAAGCTATCCCAACATTCATCATTTGTAGCAGCTTGTGCAGCTATTACTGACTATATGGAGGATAGACCACATGGTTCAAAACTTTTACAAATTTACGATAGACAATTTGCATTAATTAACGCAACAGTTTTGACGTTTAATATTGTTGGTCATCAAAAAGATCCTGACTACCTTCTCTATCTTGTTGAAGAACTAGCTGAATCAAAATATCCTCATGATCTTCCAAACTCTTTTGAATTTGCTCAAATCCAAGTTGGAAAACTAGCTGCAATCATTGGAAAAGTAAAGAAATCCATGAAAATGATGAAGAATTTAGCATACATGGAGGTCTTAGACTCTGGAGCAAGCGGGGCAGTAAATTTTGTCTTGGGGCTTTCAGGAAAAGATGTTGGTGTGGCGTATAAAGAACGAGTAGACTATGGAATATACGCAGTTTCAGTTAGAGGCTCGAAATCTTGTAAGCTTCATCTAGGACGAATCGTTAACCCATTGGCAACTGAATTAGGTGGATCCGGAGGAGGTCATGACAAAGCTTGTGGTGCTGTAATTCCTAAATCTAAGATCAAACAATTTCTCAAAGAGTTTAACGCTAAGATCTCTTAATTCTCAATCTGGAATTTGGATATATTATTATAAAACCCCTTTTACACAACCAAGCATATGGTAAAACTTCAATGTAAAAACTATGGATTTGAATGTGATTTTGTTGTTGAAGGGAAAGATACAACTAAAGTAATTCTTGATTTTGGAAAACACACTGACGAAGAACACGGAATTGAATATTCTAAGGAAAGTCTGATGCAGTTTATACTGCGAAAAGGATAACTGTTTGGTTTTTGATTTGAGAGAAAATATCCATCTTTACAATTTTATCATATAGACGGTGTTCATACAATGACAAGTTTTGCTACAATTGGAATTATCATTGCAGCTATTGCGGCTTCAATGGTTTTTGCAACTTACATGTACAACGAATATCAACCAAACTTCATACAAGTCGAAGCAGGACAGCCGATTCAAATTGGACCAGTCATCTATACTGTAGAATATCTTGAAATGCACGAAGGTGATAATGACATAAAACCAAATGAGATTTTTTTTAAAATCAAAATAATCGCTGAAAACGTTGGTTCTTCAACTACACTACTTAGTGGTGGGCAATTTTATCTTCTAGATGAAAACGATAAGAAATATCGTGCAGTTTATGGTCAATTTGATAACGAAGACCTATACAATGATGATCTCAAACCTAATGAATCAATTACACGAACAACACAATTTGATATCCCTTTTGATGACGACATGATATATAGAATTGGTATATTGCCAACTAAAGAACAATCATCAAAAGATATTGGAATTATTTGTGTAATGAACTGCTAAATTTAGATAATTTCTACTATCATATCTATCTCAACCGTTGCACCAAGAGGTAGGCTTGCAACTCCTACTGCAATTCTTGAATGCTGCCCTTTTTCTCCAAATATCTCAAATAACAAATCTGAAGCGGAATTGATAACTTTAGACTGCTCTGTAAAATCTGGAACTGAATTCACAAATCCAGAAATCCGAAGAATTTTTGAAATTTTATCAAGACTTCCTAATTCGGATTTTAGCTGGGCTAACGCATTAACAACACATAATTTTGCAGCCTTTTGTGCCTGTTCAACAGATTGGTCGTTTGGCACCTTGCCTTTGAATACCACTTTACCATCTTTGATTGGGATTTGACCCGAAACATACACAGTATGATCTGATTTTACAACAGGGATGTACGCACCAGCAGGTTTTGGAGGACTTGGTAGGATAATGTTTAGTGATTTGAGTTTCTCTTCAATCATAAAATTGTAACTGAATTATCTAGTTTTTAGGTTTTGGTTATTTAGAATTAATTTTGATGAGAACTTTTTCACCTTTTTGGGAATAGTTCTGTAAAATCGTTTTTGTTTTATATCCACGTTTGTGTAAATATCCTTCAATAACTGATACCCATGGAAGTGAGTGACCACTATTAATTTTAGATTCTACTGAGATGTTTTTGTTATTGACATCCAAATTTACATGACCTGAACATGTAATTTGTAATGCAGAATTCATTAATTCAATAACATCCTCCAGATTTTTTGATTTGATATTTATATCATTTTTTTCAAGCATCTTTAACAAATCTATTTCATTATTTTTTGAATTAAATGAAGAGTTTAGAATATGACATAGTCCGTCTTGCTCAATTAAATCAATCATACGATAAACTTCTTGTGCATCATTTTTTGTCATATCTGCAACACTTTCTGTTTTTAATGCATGTTTCCAAGCATGAAGAAACATAGATGACTGGTTATTTCCTAAAACTTCAGTTGATGAAAACAGTGCTCCTTTTCCATTTTCACTATCTATGATTAACAATTCTGTTTTGTCAAAAATAAAACAATTCTGAGCAATATCTGCAATTCGAATCTTTGCTCCATTTGGAATTAAATGAAAAGATTCTGAACCAACCTGTGAAGGGTTAGTGATGATTTTTACATCAAGATCTCGCCTAAGAACTCCTAACATCTGTTCTTTGCATTCAGCTAATAGATTCAATCCCCAAGGGTCAGCCATTATCTGAATTGATCTTTTTGATCCCTCTATCATTCTGCGAAGCTGATTTAATACATTATTTACATTTAGATGAAAATATCTTTTCTCTTCAGAACCTTGTGATTTTTTTGTATCCTCACTAATCCGCTTCAAATTAGTAACTAATGTATTCATTCCATTTACTTTGTCTATTTGCTCATGAATTATTTCATCAAATGCATCTTCTGGTGCTATAGCTGTACACATAATTGGTTTACTTTTTGAAATAATTGCAAGCTTCTTTTTTTCAAGTTTTATCAAAACTGGATAAACTTTGGTACGAGGCAGCTCTGCATAATAAGCTAATTCACTTGCTGAAATCGTTCCTTTTGAGATTAAGGCAACGTATGCACGAGCCTCATACCTACTTAGACCAAATTCTTCGAGACTAACAGTAATGTTGTGCTCTTTTCCCATGACTAATAATGATTCATTCTTAGGTAAGACGCAAAGCTAATTTCCTTTATTCAATTACTCAAAAAAAAATAAAAATTGTAACCGTTTACTGTGTTACTGTGGTTAGAACCAATTCAGTGACAATGCCCTATAATAGAAATTTTCTAAAAGTTAAGTCACGGATGGCTACAAGTAGGCCTTATTCGATGCCTCCCGCAAAACGGAATTTTTTGACACATTTGTGTTTCGTTCCTATCTAGAGAGTCTGCTTGAGACCATCCCCTTTATGATTAAGCAAAATTGATGGCAGGCTCTAAAATTAGCAAGTAGTGTGCTAATGAAGATTCGAATACACAAAAATTGATAAATTTAACATGATAAGCAAAAAAAATAGGAACTTCACAAAAGATCTAAAAAAAGTAAGGATATTTTCCTTTTTAGCAGAGAAAAAACTATCACAATTTGATAAAAAAGATGAAAACAAAATAAAGAATATGACTTTTGAGCAATTGCAAGATTTACAGCAATTAACTTCTGCGGCTAATTTCATTCTCTTAAAATATGAAGACAATAAGGAAGTTTACTCTTTGTTAAAGGATTTTGTAGATATGATTTACAATTCATCAGAATCAGTGGATCTGTTAAATGATAAAATTATGGAGATGATAGTTTCTGCCGAAAATGCAATTTCTAGAATTAAAAACTTACAAGGCGATGTATCTGAGAATTTTTCCTTAATATCCACATCCAAGATGAATGATGAAAATGAACCTAAAATCACGACTAAAGCAAGTACAAATAATTTAACTAAATCTGCTACAGCAGTTTACACCTAAGAATACCTAAGCAAATTTACACTGAAAGTCGATTAGATAATTTGAGTTTAGCACCACAGGAACTAGAAAATAGTGCCAGCAGATATGCTTCGGAGGCAATCAAATGTGATTCCCAAGGAGCGAGAGGAATGGCAATAGCCAACTATCAAAAAGCGATAGATTCTCTAATGAAACTGATGCATCTTTATCCAAATAACAAACTTAACAAAATTTACACCGAACGAATGAGCTCTTATCAAAAAAGAATCAAGGCTTTACAGGCAACACGTGGTATCGAGCCTGTAATTGATCCTAATGCAACTCCTGAAGAACGTAAAGAAACTATGAAAAGACACGAAGAAGAACAAGATGATGGAAAATTTGACGATCTAGTGATGAAAGAAAAACCAAACATTAGTTGGAAGGAAATTATTGGGTTAGAAGATGCAAAAAACGCATTACGTGAATCTATTGTTTATCCTACTAAAAGACCAGACTTGTTCCCATTAGGTTGGCCAAGAGGTTTGTTATTCTATGGTCCGCCTGGATGTGGAAAAACAATTTTGGCTGCTGCAACTGCAAGTGAAATCGATGGTTATTTTGTAAATGTTGATGCTGCATCTATGATGAGTAAATGGTTAGGTGAAGCAGAAAAAAATGTTTCAAAACTCTTCAAAATGGCCCACTCCCTTAATGAAAGAGAAGGAAAACCTGTAATTTTGTTTATTGACGAAGTTGATTCTCTTCTAGGTTCTAGAAACAGTGAAGTCGGTGGTGAAATTAGAATTAAAAATCAATTCCTATCAGAAATGGATGGGGTAAATGGTAAAGGAAAAAATATAAAATTGTATGTAATAGGTGCCACTAACAAACCATGGAGTCTTGACTGGCCATTTTTGCGTAGATTCCAAAAAAGAATTTATGTATCACTTCCATCGCTTGAAGCAAGAGAGAATTTATTTAATTTGTTTACAGCTCCACTCAAAAAAGATCCTCGAGTAAAAACCCATGAACTAGCTAAACTTTTTGAGGGGTACAGTGCAAGTGATGTAAAAGATGTTTGTCAAGCCGGACAGCTCAAAGCTGTTCATGCATTATTTGATTCGTCAGAATATAAAGAACCTACCGAAGGACAAACACTTCCTCAACCAAAAAGTCTTACAATGGCAGACTTTAGACTCATAAAATCTCAAAGAAAACCCAGCGTTTCGTTAGAAATGATTAGAGCTTATCACAAGTGGAATGAGGAGTTCAAAGCACTTTAGATAAACTTTACAGTTAGTACAAAACAAATTTTTAGGCACAAAAAATTAGGAATTAAGAATTTTTAGAAAAATCTATGAAATTTCTAAATTAGATTAATTAAAAAGAGAATCCCCCCTT
>JACZUQ010000001.1:14624-19478 GCA_022573065.1 Nitrososphaerota archaeon | reverse complement strand
AGCACTTTAGATAAACTTTACAGTTAGTACAAAACAAATTTTTAGGCACAAAAAATTAGGAATTAAGAATTTTTAGAAAAATCTATGAAATTTCTAAATTAGATTAATTAAAAAGAGAATCCCCCCTTCCGTGCGTAAAAAGTAGCTACTTAGAAGTTGGAGCTGTGGGAAAATTATGACGAATTATTTCTTTCTTCATATTCATCAAAAGATCCTTAATATGAATAAGGATAACATCCATACCTCTATTTACTGTTGTATGTCCATCTCTTCTGTCTTGATATTAATATCATGAAGGTGAGTGAAAATCAACATGGAGATTCTTGAAGAAAAGGTTCTACTATGGCTTGATAGTGCAAGATTTGTTAAATCAAAGCCTGGAGTATATGTCCTCTATGATAAGAAGCTAAACGTATTATACATTGGCTCAAGTGATAATCTTCAGAAAGAATTTGAAAAGTATGTTGATACAAACTTTGAGAATGATGCATGTAAACAAAAAACCCATACTTATCAAAGAATGTTTATTGAAAATCCAAAAGAACGAAAAACACAGCTTCTAGAAGATTATAAGACAGAACATGGACAATTACCATGCTGTAACACGGATACAGATTGAATAGTTACCTACAAGAATATTTCGAGTATACATTTGAACAACAAACCTCAGGAATTTTGTTGATTATCTAGTATTTTGAGTACCCTCTAAGATAGTATTCATTGAGACATTCGATGCAACAAAATTCACTATTAAATAACTCAAATTCCTTCTTACAGTTCTTACATTTAAAGTTCATAATAACAAAATTTTAAAAAAAGGGATTGATTCTAACGTTTTCTCTTTTTAGTTTTAGAACCTTTTTTTGCTGCTGCATTTCTTTTTCTAGTACGGGCGGCTTTTTTTGCTGCAGCACTACGTTGGGCTTTTGTTCTTTTTGCCATTGATAAGTCTACAATACACTTGTTTTTCTATAGGTGACATTAAGAAAAATTCACTAATAATTACAGTTAACAGTTCATAACAAATGTCAAATCTCAAAGTGATTTAGAGAAATTGTAATTTTTTGGTAATAAGATACTTTTGCTTATATGATTCACAAATGCAACCTATTTCTCTGCATAATGTACGAAAGCCAAAAAGTAATTCCTTCCTACTACCTGCTGACTCATGTTTATCTTTTTTATGACCACATACACAGACCATTAAGCATCACTTTATACTTCTTTATGGCATTTAATATATTTTCCAAAAGTTTTAGCGAAATTGGAATAGAGTCGTTTGATTCATGATTAAGATAGCCTAGAAATTAACTTGGACATTTCCTTTTCCCTCTTAATCGCATTTCCTAACTTTCGTAGATCTTTTTCATCTATCATTAATGGGGATCTGTTAAACTTTCCTTTATTGTAGGAACAGAATCTTATCACTTTATCACCATTATCAAATTTCAGAAGTTGGATCGTTGGTTCATGATACTTGGAAGTAATAGATGCTTCTTCTACTACCATTCCTTTACCAAATGGCATTTTGAATGGACGTGGAACTTTTCTCATAAAACAAAGAACAATTCCATTTTAGTTAAATCTGTTCTTAAAAGTGATTTAGCGAAATTTGAACGGATTCACAAACAGTTCGTATCAAATGTCAGTTTCCTAATTTTTATTTTAATAAATCTTGAAGGATGAAACCTAATCCCATTAAACCAGCAAGTATAACCAAAATCCATTTTTTTATGGTTGACATATCATAACAAATGCCTTTCATATTTTAAAGTGATTTAGCGAAATTCAAAAGCACTATAATTTCTGAAAAAATCAACAAAATTTTTCTTGCGATCACACTTCAAAAAACTTAAATTTCTAATCGAGGCGAGTTGTCGAGGGTCACAATTACCACAAAAAAAGCTAAGTATGTAAACAAGTTTGGAAAACTGATCCTTTCTGATGGCACCATTCTTAATGGAGAAGGTTTTGGCTATTCGACTAGAGTTTTTGGCGAATTAGTTTTCAACACGGGGATGGTAGGTTATACTGAGACGCTCAGTGATCCTTCTTACAATGGCCAAATTCTTACTTTGACTTATCCACTTATTGGCAATTATGGCGTTCCCGATCCTTCCATAAAAGATTCTGATGGCATCTCAAAATTCTTTGAATCTGATAGAATTCAGATTCGAGGATTAGTAGTACATGACCTTTCGATGGTAGCTAGTCATTGGAACATGTCTATGACTTTAGATGAGTGGTTAAACAAAGAAAACGTTCCAGGAATATCTGGAATTGATACTAGAGCATTAACAAAAAAACTGAGGACTAGTGGTGTTATGATGGCAGCACTTGTAGTTTCTTCAAAAGAAATTGATGATGAAGAGATAAAAAAACAACTAGCCACGACTCAAGATTACAACTCTGAAAAATTTATGGATATAGTATCCACTACAGAGGAACAAGTATTTGGAAATGAAAAACAAACTGTTGTTGTAATTGATACGGGAGTAAAAAATGCAATAATTAGGAATATTAGAAATATGGGTTACAAAGTTGTTAAGGTACCATGGAATACACCAATTGAAAAAATCCTATCTCATAAACCGAAAGGTGTAGTAATAAGTAATGGTCCAGGTAATCCTCAAAACTGTCCAGAGACAATAGATGCTGCAAAATCCTTAATTGAAAAAAATATTCCAACATTAGGTATTTGTCTTGGAGCACAAATAATAGGACTTGCAGGTAAAGCTGATACATACAAGCTAAAGTACGGTCATCGTGGTCAAAACAAACCTTGCATCAATTTAGATGACAATCATGTTTATGTAACAAGTCAAAATCATGGATATTGTATCAACCCAGATTCTCTGGAAAATTCTGATTTTGATTTATGGTTTACTAATGCAGATGATAAAACGGTTGAAGGAATTAAACACAAAAAACAAAAATGCATCGCAGTTCAATTTCATCCTGAAGCTTCACCTGGACCTTACGATTGTAAATTCATTTTTGAAAAACTGAAAACCTTAATGGAGGAGGACACATCTGCCAAAAAATGAATCGTTAAAAAAGATTTTAGTTTTAGGTAGTGGGGCAATAAAAATCGGAGAAGCCGGCGAAAGTCGCTAAAACGACCGTCAATTTGACTACTCCGGAAGCCAATGCCTCAAAGCAATTCAAGAAGACGGACTGAAAAGTATTCTTATCAATCCAAACATTGCTACAATTCAAACTGATACAAGATTTGCAGACAAAGTGTACTTGTTACCAGTTAATCCAAAGTATGTAGAAACAATCATTGAATCAGAAAGACCTGATGGAATAATGTTAGGATTTGGTGGTCAAACTGCTCTTAATTGTGGAGTAAAGCTTGACGACCTTGGAATTCTAAAAAAATATGGAACAAAGGTACTTGGAACTCAAATTTCAGGTATAGTGGCAGCAGAGGATAGACAGAAGTTTAAAGATTCTATGGTAGAATGTCATGTTCCCGTTCTCAAAAGTAAGACCGTGAAAACCTTTGATGAGGCAAAAAAAATTGCAAAGGAACTTGGATATCCAGTAATTATCAGGGTAGCCTATACTCTAGGAGGTAAAGGGGGAGGAGTAGCACACAACGAAATAGAGCTTCATGAAATTGTAGGACGTGGACTTAATGCTAGTATGGTAGGTCAAATCCTCATTGAAGAGTATGTGGGAGACTGGAAGCAAATTGAATATGAAGTAATTCAAGACTATAGAGGAAATAACGTCATTGTATGTAATATGGAAAACATTCTGGCGATGAGAGTTCATACAGGCGATAATATTGTGGTCGCACCTTCTCAAACAATTGATAATCATGAATATCATCTTTTAAGATCAGCTAGTTTGCGTGCAACAAAACAGGTAGGTATTGTTGGCGAATGTAATATACAATTTGCGCTAGATACCGAATCTGACAAATATGCTGCAATTGAGATAAATCCTAGGTTATCGCGTTCTTCAGCTCTTGCTAGCAAAGCAACTGGTTATCCACTTGCATACATGTCAGCAAAAATTGGTTTAGGGTATTCTCTTTCTGAGCTTGTAAACCAAATTACAAAAACAACAACTGCATGTTTTGAACCCTCTCTTGATTACATAGTGTGCAAACACCCGCGTTGGGATTTTGAAAAATTTGAACTTGTTAATCGTAAACTTGGAACTACTATGAAATCTGTAGGCGAAGTCATGGCAATTGGAAGAACATTTGAAGAATCATTTCAAAAATCTATTCGAATGTTGGATATAGGAAAAGATGGATTAGTTTTGAATCGTCTTGATGAAAAAACATTTGATGATGAAGATCTTGAAAACCATCTTCTAAAGCCAGATGATCATATTTTGTATCATGTAGCGGCAGCATTAAAAAAAGGAATGTCAGTTCAAAAAATTTACAAACTTTCTGCGATTGATCCTTGGTTCATAGAAAAAATAAAAAACATTGTAGATACTGAAAAAAAACTTGTAGACTCCCAGTTAGACCATGATTTGTTGTATAAGGCAAAGAAGCTTGGTTTTTCTGATAGGCAAATCGGTAGAGCAGTAAAAAAAGATGAATTAGAAGTTAGGGAAATTAGAAAAACAAAGGGAATTTTACCGGTAGTAAAACAAATTGATACATTAGCAGCTGAATGGCCTGCTAAAACAAACTATCTCTATTTTACTTATGGAGGCAACAAACATGATTTGGAAATAGCTGAAAAAGATAGGGGAATTCTAGTTCTGGGTGCAGGCCCCTATAGGATTGGAAGTAGTGTAGAATTTGATTGGGGTACTGTCAATATGGTATGGGGATTACACGAAAATGGTGAAAAAAATGTAGTTGTAGTTAACTGTAATCCT
>JACZUQ010000001.1:6988-14526 GCA_022573065.1 Nitrososphaerota archaeon | reverse complement strand
CGAAACTGTATCTACTGATTATGATATTTGTGAACGACTTTATTTTGAAGAACTTACAATTGAGAGAATTCTTGATATTAATGAATTTGAAAATGCAAAGGGAATAGTGACTTGTGTAGGTGGTCAAACTGCAAACAATCTTACACCAAAAATTCTAAAACACGGAATTAAAATATTTGGAACAGCCGCGGTTGATGTAGACCGAGCTGAAAATCGTTCAAAATTCAGTCATGAGTTAGACCTGCTCCACATAAAGCAACCAAGATGGCAAGCATTTTCAAACATCACTGAAGCAAAAAACTTTGCAATTGAAGTTAACTATCCTGTAATAGTACGACCTTCTTACGTTTTGAGCGGGGCTGCAATGAAAGTAGTTTGGTCCCAAGAAGAGTTAAAAAAATATGTTAATGAAGCAACCACATTATCCCCAGATCACCCAGTCGTAATTTCAAAATTCATGTTAAATTCGCTTGAAGTTGACGTAGATGGTGTTTCTGATGGAAAAAATATTGTGATTGGTGCAATAGTTGAACACATAGAAAGTGCCGGTGTTCATTCAGGCGATGCAATGATGTGCATTCCGCCTTGGCGTTTAAACAATAAAATTATTGAAACAATTACAGATTATGCCGAACAAATTGGAAGAACATTTAACATCAAAGGACCATTCAACTTACAATTTTTAATTAATTCAGGCCAAGTTTATGTTATAGAGCTAAACATTAGGGCATCACGTTCTATGCCATTTGTTTCTAAACTAGTTCAACTAAATCTAATTAGTTTAGCATCTAAAGCGGTTCTTGGCAAACAGCTGCCAAAAATTCCAAAAGATCAATGGATGAAAATCAATAATTATGGAATTAAAGTTCCACAATTTTCGTTTATGCAACTTGAAGGTGCAGATATTATGTTAGGTGTAGAAATGCAATCCACTGGTGAGGCTGCATGCTTTGGCGAGAGTTTTTACGATGCTTTATCAAAAGCTCTAATTTCTGTAGGGTACAATTTACCTGAAGAGGGTAATGTACTCATTACCATTGGTGGTGAAGAAAATAAAGAAAAACTTCTCCAAACTACTGCAACACTTAAGGATCTTGGCTTTAACATTATGGCTACAGAACATACCGCCGAGTTCTTTTCTGAAAAGATTGGAGATGTAGATATAGTCTATAAAATAAGCGAACCAGATAGAAAACCTAACATTGCAGATTTATTGTTTGAAAGAAAAATTGATTTTATAATTAATATACCCAGTACTTCTACACTGGAAAAATATGTTGGAATGCTTTATGATGAATTTCAGATTCGCAGAAAATCCATAGAAATGGGTATTCCCGTTCTTACTACTCCAGAAATTGCTGAATCATTTGTAAAAACACTTGCATGGTTACAAGAAAATGAACCTACTACAAAACCATTAGAACCTTACAAATCAATTGACTAAAGAACTTGATTAATTATTGATTCATCCCCAATTATTGTGCCATCTAAAGTAACAATTTTTACTGATGAATATTTTTTTATTTTTTCTAAAATTGGGGAAATTGATTTTTTATAAAACTTTTTTTGAGTTGCGTAG
Organism: Nitrososphaerota archaeon; assembly: GCA_022573065.1. Lineage (GTDB taxonomy): Archaea > Thermoproteota > Nitrososphaeria > Nitrososphaerales > Nitrosopumilaceae > CSP1-1. The sequence continues at coordinate 12,947 of JACZUQ010000001.1, read as the reverse complement.
AAATATTTGTTAAAAGACGGAACAATAATAATTTCCAATTCTCCTGATACTGATGGAAATATCTGTTTTTTTTCAGTTTTGATTGATACCCAAACTCTTTGTCCATTGAGAACGGAATCTTCTTGAAAAAATACAGGATGTACATGACCCATGATAATTTTTTCCACATGTGAGAAATTTTCAGATGGCATAGTGTGACCATGAGTCAGCAAAATATTTTCAACTACCATTCCTACTGAGCTGACAAGTGAAATCCCATCTGGCACAAGTTTTTGAATATTTGCGTCATGATTTCCTGGAATCAAAACAGTATCAACTCTGTCTTTCATTTTTTTAAAAAATTTTGGGACATCATTCCACTCTGATTTGGAAATTGATTTGATGCTTGATTTTATATCGCCTAAAAGAATCAAAGAGTCTGCATTTACTGAATCTATTATTGATTCTATTTCATTAATTGTTTCATCTGTGGTTGTATTTTTCCCAAGAAAAATCTCGTTAGAAAGTAATTTACTTTCAAAACCAATGTGTAAATCAGATATTATCACGCTCTGACTTTTACCTTGCAAAAGTAGAGCTGGTTGAGAAGGAACAATTACTGTTTTTACCACCAAAAATATAGTGTACCTTTTGAATTAAATCCTTGTGACAAAAGATCTAGGAAAAATTGAAACTGTTATTTCTGAAAAACGCATTAAACTACACATTTTTGAGCCTAGCCAGAGAAAAATCTGGACTGTTGTAGGAAAAGAAAAAGAGTATTGGATTGAACCAGTGCTAAACTTTTGTTCATGTGAAAGCTTTTACTTTAACTCCATAATCGGAAAAAACGATTGCTATCATCTACAATCATTTGCCCTAGCTCAAAAAGAAAATAAAGTAGAGCAAATAAAATTCTCCGATGATGAATTTTCTGATTTTATTTCTGGACTCGTTTCTGATTTGTAATTTTTTTCAAAGAGGGATCGTAAATAAATCATCTTTTGATACTCCTTCCCATAAACCCGTCATGCCTTCTGGTTCAACTTGTTTAATTTTGGTTATTTTTTGAATTTTGATATGATCTGGATTGGGAGGCATCCACAACATGGCCATATAATCTCCTTCCTTACCAACTTTGTTGGGCAAGGCTAGAATAATTTTTTCTTTATCAATCCCATTTGCAATAAGTATATCAATTGATTTTTGTTGTAAATCCATTTTTCCATGCAAAAATAGGTATACATCTTTTTCTTTATCGATTTCAACCATGATTCTTGCTATTCATTAAACTAAATCAACGTTTCCAAAAAAACAGAAAATCTTTCTAAAAAGGGTTAAATTAGTAAGAGAAAAATGCGAATTGTGAAGATTGTCTCTGTAGGCAGCAGAGTTTTTGTAACAAGCTCTCAACTAGCTGGAATTCAAGGAATTATCGTAGAAGGCCCAAATAAAGCCCTTGAGGAAATAAAAAAATTAACTGATGACTCTGAAGTAGGATTGGTTTTAGTTAGTGATGACATTTCAGATCCAATTAATGATGAACTAACTGCATTACGAGCAAAAAAAGACACTCTAGTTTTTTCATTACCTGCTCCAGGAAGTGAAAAATCTGAAGTAGATTATAGAGTAATGCTTAAAAAAATATTAGGAGTTTAGTCTCCTAAATTCTTTCAAATTCAGTTTCACTTTGAAATCGCATTGAAGAATTTTGTGCATCTAACCTAGCTTTCTTTCGGAAGTAGATGGATATGAAGACAATCTCTCCTGATAGTACTACAGACGCTAATGATAGAATCAAAAACTTGATGTCAGAGCTGATGAATTCTACAAACATTAGAACTGATACAAATCCCATAATAATGATACCTTGTAATACTGCCATTGCATGAAAAGATCTTCCAAAATCTCTGGTTTTTTCTTTATTTTTCATTTGAGGGAATTTTCTTTTTTCAAACTCTATTCTTTCAAGTTTTTTATAGTCCTCAAATTTTTTGAGCAGTTTGATTTCTTCATTATCTGAAGTAAGATCGTATCTTTCATTATCAAAACTATCATTATCCCATCTTGACATGTATTTTGTTTAGTAATTGGAATAATAGATGAATCGATGTTCAGAATGACCAATATGTCATGAAAAAAAAAACAATTTATGAAAATTCTTTAATGTACTTATACTCTTCACTCGTGAAATTTATCATGAAAGCTGCTTTTGTTAAAGATTCATCGAAGGTAGTAGTTGAGGATGTTTCAAAACCAGAAATGGGATCTGGAGATGTTTTGGTAAGAATGTCTGCATGTGGTATTTGTGGTTCTGATCTAGAGAAAGTCTATGGAAAATACAGTCAACCATCCACTCGCCTAGGGCATGAACCCTCTGGAATAATTACCGATGTAGGCGAAAATGTTCCTGATTTTAAAAAAGGCGATCGTGTTTTTGTTCATCACCATGTTCCTTGCTATTCATGTCACTTTTGTCAACATGGAAATGAGACAATGTGCAAAAAATATTCAGAAACCAATCTTTCTCCATGTGGATTAGCAGAAGAATTCATTGTTCCTGAATGGAACGTAAGCCATGGTGGAATTTTAAAAATTCCTGATTCTATGAGCTTTGATGAAGCCACAATGATAGAGCCGCTTGCATGTTGTGTTAGATCTTGGAACAAACTTTCATTTCAAAAAGGTGATTCAGCTGCAATATTTGGTGTAGGTTCAACTGGAATGATGCATGTGATGCTCTCTCACGTACATGAATTTAAAAAAATATTTTGCATTGATGTAAATGATTTCAGATTAGATTTTGCCAAAAAATTCAATATTTCTGCTGCAATTAAATCATCAGAGCCTGAATTAAAAAATAAAATTCTTTCTCAAACAGATAACCGTGGAGTGGATATTGCAATTGTTGCCACTGGAAATTTACAAGCCTTATCTAGTGCATTAGATCTTGTGAGAAAAGGAGGAATAGTAATGTTGTTTGGAATTCCTTCAACCGGTGCAATGCTAAATGTCGATATGAGTATAGTTTATTCAAAAGAAATTACTTTGTTTACAAGTTATGCTGCATCAGATGCAGATACAAACGTAGCGCTAAAGCTAATCGCCTCTTCAAAAATTGATGTTAAAAAACTAATCACTCACAGATATCAAATTATAGATACTCCCAAAGCATTTGAGCACGCTCATAATGGAGCAGACTCGATGAAGATAATAATCACTAATTGAGAAAGGCTTAAGAAAGGTAAACAATTTCTTTCAAAAACGAAGAGAGATGGACTGGGGATTACAAAACCGACTTTCTCGAATAATTAAACCTAATGACGGAAAAGCTGTAATGTTAGCAGTTGATCACGGATACTTTTTGGGACCAACTGAAAGCTTGGAGCAACCAAAAAAAACCATTCATCCATTGTTAAAGTACTGTGACTCTTTAATGTTAACTAGAGGTATTCTTAGAACATCAGTTGATGCACGTTTTCCAGTTCCTGTAGTTCTAAGAGTTTCTGGCGGTTCAAGTATTATTGGACAGGATCTTTCAAATGAAAAAATAACAACGAGTGTTAAGGACGCAATTCGACTAAATGTGAGTGCGTTAGCAATGTCTATCTTTGTAGGCTCAAAAAATGAACACAATACTTTAGTGAGTTTAGGACATCTAGTAAATGACGCAGAGGAATATGGAATTCCTGTATTAGCTGTTACTGCAGTTGGCAAAGAACTTGAAAAAAGAGATGCCAGATATCTATCACTCTCATGTAGAATTGCTGCAGAATTTGGGGCCCATATCGTAAAGACGTACTATTGTGATAACTTTGAAAAGGTAGTTGATAGCTGTCCTGTCCCAGTAATTATCGCAGGAGGTCCAAAATTAGAAGAGCATGCAGCATTAGAATTAGCACATAATGCTGTCAAGGCTGGTGCGGCAGGTGTTGATATGGGACGAAACATTTGGCAATCTGTATATCCTGTTCCAATGATTAGAGCGGTTCGTGCTATAGTTCATGGAAATGTCAATGTGAATGAAGCATATGATTTGTTTAAGAGACTCTGTAAGGAAAATCCATTAAAAAATAATAAACCAAAACCACAAACCCAAAAACTAAAAAATAAATCCAAAAATATTAAACAAAAAAAGAAAAAATAATCAATTATTCTTAATCATTGATAGATGGATATGAGCAATCTTCCATGTAGGTTTTTTTATTAAAACAAACGTTGCTCTGTTATGAATAGTGATAAATTCACCAGTATACGCCTTGTTATCTACTAACATTCCTTTTTGTATTAGTTCAAACGCAACAACTGCAGAATCTCCATAAATGCTGATTTTAGGATTTTTAATTTCGTAATTATAGTCAGAGATACTTACAAACCTCAACTCTTCTAGCGCAAGTGTAGTTTTGTAATCTTGAAGCTCATATGGTGGCACATCACTAAAACTAGAAAAGTTTGGATCATCAAGCTGAATTTCTCGAAGAGGAGCAAAATTTTTTGTTTTCCCGCTATCAAAGAATTTTTCTATCACACTAATGATTAGTTCTTTTTCTAACAATTTACAATTTTTTTTGATTTATTTCACATCTAAGTCTTATGCGTATGAGGTAATTGTTCTTTGAAACTGAGCTTGCCTGAAAAAACCAAAAAATTTTTCCTAACAAATTTTGCTATAATTCTAGAAATGTTTATTAATAATCTTGAAATGCAATAGATGACTGCAATGAGCAAAACAAGTCAAAAAAGCATTTTGAGTATTTTATTGCTAGTCAATCTGAAGCTGTAAAATTACAGCCAAGTTTTAACAGTTAAAATTATGGTGATAATGTTTGGTGATTAATACTATGGAAAATATGAACGGAGGTAAAGCCCTCATGAAAGCTTTGGAAAAAGAAGGCGTTAAGCAAGTCTTTGGATTACCAGGAGGTATGAACCTTCCAATGTATGACGAGCTTTACAAGAGTAACATTAGACACATCTTGGTACGTCATGAACAGTCTGCAGCTCATATGGCAGATGGATATGGAAGAGTAAGCAGAAAACCTGGAGTGTGTTTTGCAACATCAGGTCCTGGCGCAACAAATCTTCTTACCGGTTTAGCTACTGCGCAAGCTGATTCATCACCAATGATTGCGGTAACTGGTCAAGTACCAATTCACATGATTGGTAAAGATGCATTTCAAGAAAGCGATATCATTGGAATGGCAAATCCTTGTGTCAAGTATTCATTTCAACCAAGAACTTCAGCTGAAATTCCTGAAGTTGTAAGAAAAGGCTTCTATATTGCAGCTACTGGAAGACCAGGCCCTGTTTTACTTGACATTCCAAAAGATGTACAACAAAACGAAGCGCCAATGAATTTCCCCGATGAATTTAAGATTAGAGGTTATCATCCATGGACCGATCCTGATATTACTCAAATTGAAAAAGCAATTGACATGTTACTTGCTGCAGAAAAACCAATTATCTTAGCAGGTGGTGGAGTAATAATATCCTCTGCGTTTGCTGAATTACAATCAATTGCAGAATTATTGATGATTCCTGTAGTAACTACGTTTAAGGGTAAAGGATCATTTCCAGAAAATCATCCCCTCTCCCTTGGTCCAATAGGAATGCATGGTCATGCCGAGGCTAACAAACTCATGACCGAAGCCGACTGTGTTTTAGCAATAGGTACAAGATTCTCAGATAGATCAGTTGGAACATTTGAAGAATTTGAAAAACGTCTTAAAATTATTCATATGGATGTAGATCCTGCTGAAATTGGTAAAAACCAAACAACTAGTGTCGCAGTAGTAGGTGATGTACAGGCTACCCTTAGAATAATGGTAAAATTACTCATACAAAAGACTATTAAAAAAACTGAGGGCACTACTTGGTTAAAGCATGTAAACGAAGTTAAAGAATACTGGCGAGAAAATTTGAAACTTCCAACAGGTGAGATGATTGCAGCAAAAATATTACGAAAATTACGAGAAGTTCT
>JACZUQ010000001.1:0-6894 GCA_022573065.1 Nitrososphaerota archaeon | reverse complement strand
GTTCTTCCAAAAGAATCCATTACTACAACTGAAGTAGGTCAACACCAAATGTGGGCCTCGTTGTTTTTTGATGTAATTCATCCTGGTACCTTCTTTAGTTCAACTGGATTAGGTACTATGGGTTGGGGATTTCCAGCTGCAATTGGTGCAAAGGTAGCACGACCTGATGTTCCAGTTGTAGATATTGCAGGTGAAGGAAGCTTTAACATGACAGAAAACTCACTTGCAACTTCAGTTCTAGATAATATTCCAGTAATTGTATTTTTGCTAAACAACTTTTCGCTTGGAATGGTAGCGCAATGGCAGCGAACATTCTATGACCGACGCATGATTGGAATTGATCTTAAAAACTGTCCTGATTATGTTAAATTAGCTGAATCATATGGTGCTCAAGGAATACGTGCACAATCACTTGATGAGATTGAAAAAGCAATCAAAGTTGCATTAAAAAGTGACGTCACCACAGTAATTGATATTCCAATTAATCCTGAAGAAGACGTTTTACCATTTGTAGCTCCTGGTACACCATTAAAGGACATGATATTACCTTCTTAGTGATAACTATGTGGTCTATAATTTCTATTTTAACTGAAAACAAACCGGGAATTTTATTTAAAGTAACTCATCTATTTCGATCTCGAAACTTTAACATCGAAAGTATTTCAGTAGGTGTAACTGCAAACCCAGAGTTTTCTAGAATGACTATTACAACTGTTGGTGATGAAAAACAAATACAACAAATAATAAAACAACTTGACAAGATGATTGATACTGTCGAGGTACGTAGATTAGATGAGCATAAGACTGTGCATCGTGAGCTAATTCTTTTTAAGATTAAGATCAATAAACCATCTGATAGTATGGAAATTAATAAATTGGCAAATGCGTATGGAGCAAAAGTTCATGATGTCAAAAAGGACTCTATTATGGTTGAGCTTACCGCTACCTCTGAACAGATTAATGCATTTGAAGAATTGGCAAGACCTTATGGAATATTAGAGACTGCAAGAACTGGTGTAGCAGCTTTGGAGAGGAGTGGGGCATGAAAGTTAGAATCTTTGATACTACATTAAGAGACGGAGAACAAACTCCAGGAGTTGCATTATCCCCAGATCAAAAATTAAGTATTGCAAAAAAGCTTGATGCTTTAGGTGTTGATGCAATAGAAGCAGGATTCCCAATAGTCTCAGAAGGTGAACGCATTGGAATTAAAATGATTACTGAAGCAAATTTGAAGGCTGAAATTTGCGGATTAGCAAGAACTGACAAAAAAGATATTGATGCCGCAATTGATTGTGGATTAAAATATATTCACACCTTTATTGCAACGTCTGATATTCACTTAGAGCATAAACTTCATCTTACCCGTGATCAAGTACTTGAAAAAGCAATAGAGGCAGTAGAATATGGCAAGTCTCGTGGTCTTCAAGTAGAATTTTCAGCCGAAGACGCAACTAGATCTGATAGGGATTTCTTAAAAAAAGTATTTGGCGAGGTAGCTAAAGCAGGCGCTGACCGTATCGACATTCCTGATACAGTGGGTTATTCAACCCCGCAGTATATTGCAGAAATAACAAAAGACGCAATTGAAGCATCCAAACTTCCAATCAGCGTACACTGTCACAATGATTTTGGACTAGCTGTAGCAAATGCTATTTCAGGTATTCAAGCAGGAGCTTCATGTGCACATGTTACAATCAATGGAATCGGAGAGCGTGCAGGAAATGCATCACTTGAAGAATTTGTTATGGCATTACAATGCTTACAATTTGAAAACAAATGGGAGACTGGAATTAATACAAAATTAATCTACGAAACCTCAAGGTATATTTCAAATCTAGTTGGTGTTCCTGTTCAACCAAACAAAGCAATTGTTGGTGAAAATGCATTTGGTCATGAATCAGGCATTCATACTCATGGAATTTTAAGCAATCCCTTGACATATGAGCCAATTAGTCCCGAACTTGTTGGCAGACATAGATGGTTTCAGGTTGGAAAGCACGCTGGAGCACATGGCATGAACGCTATGCTCAAAGAATATGGAATAGTTCCAGATGAAAATCAAACAAAGCAGATTCTAGCGAAGGTAAAGGCAATAGGTGATCAAGGAAAGCAAGTTACCGACGTTGAGCTCTTATCAATTGCAAGTGAAATTCTTGGAGAACGGGGAATAAAGAGAATTGTGCAATTAACTGGATTTTCAGTGTCTACTGGTATTGGAACAATGCCTTATGCATTTGTAAAATTAAATATTGATGGCAAGGAGGTTCATGCAACAGACTATGGTGTAGGTCCAGTTGATGCATCACTCAATGCAATTCAAAAACTAACTGGCGAGATTGCCGAAGTTAGAGTAAAAGACTACTCATTAGCATCAATTTCAGGTGGCTCCAATGCATTATGTGAAGTAACAATCAAGGTAGAAGATCCTTATGGTAATATGGCCACTGCAAAATCAATTGGAGAAGATATTGTAACTACTAGTGTTCAGGCAATGATTGATGGTATTAACAGAATTATGCTCAAGAAGATGCTAAAAGAAAAGAAGGTAGACAACTAATTTTTTAAGCTTCGTTACTCAAGTTTTAGGAAAGGAAACCAAATGTATAATATATCATTAATAACTGGGGATGGAATTGGTCCAGAACTCTCAGAATCTGCTGTCGCAGTTTTAGAGACCATACATGATAAACTAAATTTACAGTTTTCAATAAAAAAGGTTCAAGCTGGGGATGCGGCCTTACAACAAACAGGTAAAGCCTTACCTGATGAAACAATTGCCTCTATAAAACAATCAAATGCTTGTCTTAAGGCTCCTGTTGGAGAAAGTGCAGCAGATGTAATTGTTCGATTACGCAGAATGCTTGATCTTTATGCAAACATTAGACCTTCAAAATCATTTGCTAACATGCCTGCACTACGAGATGACATTGATCTTGTTATAGTTAGAGAAAACACAGAAGATCTTTACACTGGAGATGAATTCGACATTGATGAAAATACTTCAATCGCATTAAGAAGAATTTCAAGAAAAGCATCAAAACGAATTGCAAAATATGCATGTATCGTGGCAGAACAAAGAAACAAGGAAAAAAAGGTTACATGTGTTCACAAATCAAACGTGATGAAAAAAACTGATGGATTATTTGCTAGATCATGTGAAGAAGAAGTAGCTAGTCACCACGGAATTACCTTTGAGCAAATGTATGTTGATGCATGTGCAATGAATTTAATCAGACAACCTCAGTCATTTGATGTTATAGTAACTACTAACTTGTTTGGTGATATCTTATCTGATGAGGCAGCTCAAGTAGTTGGTGGATTGGGTATGGCTCCTGCAGCAAACATTGGTGATGATTTTGCACTCTTTGAGCCTGTTCATGGTGCGGCATTTGATATTGCTGGCAAGCAAATTGCTAACCCCTCAGCGTTTATTCTATCAATTAAGATGATGTTAGATTGGCTTGGAATGAAGAATAACGATAAAAAATGCATTGACGTTGCTGGAAGGTTAGAATCTACTGTATATGATACTGTAAAAAATGGAATTAAAACTAAAGATATCGGAGGAGATAAAACCACGATGGAATTTACAAAAGAAATTATCTCAAGATTAGTTTGAGTAAATTACGGTGTTAACCTGTCAGGATCTCTTGGATACAAAATCACTTCTCGTACGTTATCAATTCCCATAAGAGTAGTTAACAGTCGTTCTAAACCCATCCCCCATCCTGCATGTGGAGGCATTCCCCAATCAAATGATTGCAAATGATTTGTAAATTTAGAAGGATCAAGACCTTGCTCCTTGAGCCTTTCTTTAATTTTTTTAGGATCGTGAAGTCTTGTTCCACCTGATGATAGTTCTAAAAATCCATATTGTAAATCAAATGATCTTGAAATGTTTGGATCGTCATCTTTTTCACGAATGTAAAATGGTTTTAACTTCATCGGCCAATCAGTTAAAAAGAAAAATCCAGGATGTTTTTTTCCAACAATTCGTAAATGTGAATCAAGCAAGTCATCTCCAAATTTTAAATCTTCCCCATTTCCTTTGAGCTCCTCTAACACTTGCGAGTATGTAATTTTTTCAAATGGTGAGGATGGAACTTTGATTTCTATTCCAAGTGTCTCTTGTTCTTTTTTACATTTTTCAGCAGTATATTTGTAAACACTAACTACTAGTGATTCTAAAATATCCATTACATCTGTGTAATCCATAAATGCAGCTTCAATGTCTATACTAGTAAACTCACTAAGATGTCTACCTGTATGTGATTTTTCTGCCCGATAAAATGATGCAATCTCATAAACTCTCTCTAAACCAATAGTCATTTGTTCTTTGTATAGTTGAGGACTTTGTGCAAGATACGCTTGTTTGCCAAAGTAATCTAGTGAAAATAAATTTGCACCACCTTCACTAGCACTTCCAATTAGTTTTGGAGTGTTAATTTCAATAAATTTTTTTTCTGATAAGGTTTTTCGAAGTGCAGCCAAGACATGATGCCTTATCTTAAAAATTGATGCTGTTTTTTGATTGCGCATATCTAGGGCTCTTGCATTTAATCGATTGTCAATATCGCTCTCTAGTCTTCCGATAGGGTCTATTGGGAGGGGATGAAGAGCTTTTGCTAGGACATCAATTTTTTCGGCTTTTACCTCACACTCAAAATCACGTGCTTTAGTCTCCTGAACCTTTCCCTCCACTCTGATTACACTTTGTCTAGTAATTCCCTCAATTTCCTTACTAGTGTCTTCTTTGACTATAACTTGAGTTAATCCAGTAACATCTCTGACAGTTAGAAAAGTCATTTTTCCTAGTTTTCGAAGATCTTCTATCCATCCTCCAAAAATGACCTTCTGACCAATCATTCCTGAATTCAAATCTTCAATGTTATGAGTACGATTAAACTGCATTAGGGTCGACTTTTTCTCACTTGCATAAAGTTGCATATATCCCTTCTTGCAAAGTCAAATCTACTAGTATATCTTAAAAAAATCATGACATTTCTTGATGTAGATGGTCTTACCACAAGATACCAAACCTCAAAAGGCCAGGTACATGCACTCGAAGATGTAAATTTTTCATTAGAAAAAGGAGAATCAATTGGAATTGCAGGAGAAAGTGCTTGTGGAAAAAGTACTTTGGGATTAACCTTAATTCGAATGATTCAAGGAGGAAAAATTATTTCAGGAAAAATTACTTTTGATGGAGAATCAATCTTAGATATAACCGAATCAAAGTTCGATAATGATTATCGTTGGAAAAAAATTTCAATGGTTTTTCAAGGAGCAATGAATTCACTTGACCCAGTTTATACAATAAAGCAACAGTTTGTCGAAGTCTTAAAAGAACACGACTATGAGGGTGATTCTGAAAAATTAATTTTCGATTCAATTAGCTCTGTAAATTTGGATGAAAGTGTTCTAAAAAAATATCCTCATGAACTTAGCGGAGGAATGAAACAAAGAATAATTATTGCAATGGCATTATTGTTGAAACCAAAATTTGTAATTGCTGATGAGCCAACAACTGCACTTGATGTTTTAATCCAAGCTCAAATTGTTAATCTCTTAAAGAAACTAAAAAAAGATGGCATGTCTATTATGTTAATCACACACGACTTGGCAGTACTTTCTGAAATTGCTGATAAAATAGGAATAATGTATGGAGGAGGAATGATCGAATTTGGAAGCTCTCAAGATATTTATAAAAATCCAAAGCATCCTTACACTAAAGGTTTGTTAGAATCAATCCCAACATTACGTGGGGGAAAACCAAAATACATCAAAGGAAATCCCCCAAATCTTTTATCTCCAAAGGAAGGATGCAAGTTCATAGATAGATGTCCTGAGGCTATGGAAAAATGCAAAAAAGATCCGCCTAGATTCAAAACTGATTCAGGTTATGTAATGTGTTGGCTTTATGAATAGTGTTTTACTATAGGTAAACATTCATCAATAATTCGAAGAATTTCAGTTCGAATCACCTTTCTATCAAGTGATATCCAAACTCTGTCCATATTTACTGCAAAAGAAATGGTCTGAACCTTTTTCCTTTCCTCCCAAACAAACTCAACTTTTCCCAGATCCTTATCAAACGCAGCATCCAAGCCTGTGTTTATTGCAATGTTTGAGAACTGATTCTTTGCCTCTCTCTCATTAAGCATTGGATTCAAGTTTGGTCTTCGATAATATGCTAAGAGGTCTCCTTTATTTCCAATTACTCCCACAAATCTAATATACGGACTAATCCTTGAAATTTTTTGACAGACCATCTGATGTTCTTTTTTTACCAATTCAAATTCACTTTGAAAATATGATATTTTAATGATTTTTTAAATTTTTAGAATTAAATAGTGTAACTCTAATGGTTGATTGTGGATTATGCAGCCTTTTCAGAAGCTCTTTTTCCATTTGCGTCTGAAGTAGGCTATTTAGCACTAAGTTTGATCAGCTTTTTTGGTTCACTAATTCCCTTTGTTCCAATCCCATCATTTGTAGTACTAGCTACTATGGCAGTAGGTGAACAATTCAATATTCACATATTAGCAATAGTGGGAGCAGTTACTGCAACCTTTGCAAAGATGATAATTTTCTATATTAGTTATGGTGGTGGGAGAATTCTCTCTGAAAAAACAAGAAAAAGAATGAAGCCTTTTGAAAGACTGGTCAAAAAATATGGTGCTGCTGCAGCATTTGTAGCAGCCGCTACTCCAATTCCTGATGATTTGATATACATTCCACTTGGTTTAGCAAAATACAATCCAAGAAGATTTTTTATTGCTACGCTTGCAGGAAAATTTGTTCTAAGTTACATTATTGTAATAATCGCTCACTATGTTGGATTATCTATCCTTGATCCATTACTTGAAAATGTTGAAAGTACAAGTACAA
>JACZUQ010000071.1 GCA_022573065.1 Nitrososphaerota archaeon | reverse complement strand
TTTTCACTGAATCAAAACCAAAAAGGCTTTTTATAAACTCTAACAGGAATCGTTGTATGCCTCGATAGCTCAGCCTGGTAGAGCGAACGCCTCGTAAGCGTTAGGCCGTGGGTTCAGATCCCACTCGAGGCTTTTAATTTTTAACAATTGTAAGAATAATTAGAATTTTTTTACTCATTAAGGGCTTCAATGTCTTCTTCTAGTTCCCTTCCTAGTCCCTTCCACCATTTAACTACCTCGTCTGTCATGTTCCTCTCGCTATTTACCGAATAATCATCCTTTATAGATCTGTCGATTGTTTTATTTTTGATCAACTGTGTCAAAAAAATTCGTAAAATAGATTCTTGATTCTAATATTCAAGAATTTGCTTTCTCTAATTTCTTTCTCATCCATTTTCTGTAAATAATTATAGCTAAAGCCCCGATAGCACAGCTCCAAAAAACTGGCCATCGCAAGTCATTACCGATCATTCCCAAATACGAATAAATTGTTCCACCTATCAGAACAAAACCAATAATTTCAAGTATCTTTATCATAGTGTTTCTCCTACCATCACTTGATTCAAAAAGATATATTATTTTGTTATTCAGTTGAAATGTGGACAAATATCTTCTAATCGTCTTAATGTTTCTTATTGCAGGAATGATTATTGCTGTAACTAAAGCCCCGCCTGTGTATCCTCTTTTCTATTCAATGTTAGCCGGCTCAATAATAATCATAATTTATGCAGCAATGAAAGAAAGAAAACTAAAACAAGAGAAAAGACGCGAAAGACGAAGATCAAAAAAGTAAACTTAAAGATCTAAACCAAAAGAACCTGCAATATCTGCAAATTTTCTGTATGACTCTAGATACTGTCTTCCTTTTTGTGTAATAACAAATGTATTTTTACCATCATATTCAATCCTGTTGATTAATTCTGCACCTGTTAAATTTTCAAGGAATTTAGAAAGTCTGGAATGAGATAGATTTGCTTTTGTAAGAAGCGAAGTGGTCTTTATTCCTTCTTGTCCGGATTGATCAGTTGCCACTAGTAAATCTGCGACTATCTGCATGCTGGTTCTGTATCCTGCCATACAACACCAATCAGAAATCTATGATATAAGAGTATTACCCATATTTTGCACAAATAAATAGAATTCACTTCTTCTTTTTTGTGTGTCGGATGAAGCGTCAATTCCGTGGATTAATGATTTTTTGGGTGTGGCATATCGATATTATGACTTGAGAATGAATGTTGTTCCTTTATTTTCTGAAAGAAAACAAGCAACTAATTTCTGGCATGAAACAATTCACTGGTGGAATGATCACTCAATTAAGATTCGTTTTGTAGAAACGGGAGACAAATATTGGTTTGTAATGGGTGGTGACTCGAGTAAACCTCAATCAAACAAGTCTTTTTTTAAGATTTTAGATCAATCTCCGAACTATGAACGATTCAAAAAAGGACATGGAGGAGAAGCTTATCTAAGATTAGGAACTTATACAAAAAAATTCAAAAAAGATGTAAAAAATGATGCTGTCTGTAACTGTGGTCATATTAAAGAAGATCATGAAGAAGATGGCGATCATGATGATTGTTATGTTGGGGATTGTAAGTGTACCAAATTTGAAAGTTTTCAAGTAAATCTACTAAAAAAGAAAAAAACAGTTACGGACATTAAATTTCTTCAAGAAGACGAAGTAAAAGATGATCCACTTACATGGAATTGTCTTTATGTAAATAAATACAGAGATATGAAATAATTCTAAATTAATTTTTATTATTCATCTGAAAGATTTACTCTAACATGCTTTCCAGGATAGAATTCTGAAATTTTTTTAGAATAACACTTACCACACAACACACCATCGATCTTCCATTCATCCATGGGAAGATACTTGATTTTAGCAAGTTCATTACATAAACTACATTTTTCTTCTTTTCTCATTTTCTAATTGATTTTTTTATGTTCTATATAAAAATCATTTTAGATATTTTATTAATAATTCCAATTAAAGAAATCATGTTAAATATTACCATATTCTAGAAAACTCACGGTAGGATGTCTGGCCAATGTAAACCTCCTGCAAATTTTTACTAGGTTGGACTTCTGCCGTTTATGAAAAAATTTTTGATTATGAAAGATTACTTACTAGTTTTTTAATACTTTCTATTTCTTCTTCTTCCTGTCTTATTTTTTTATCTACAACTCGTAGCATAGCATCATTCCAAACATGATGAGAAAAGAAATTATGTTTTGTATTTGCTATTTCCATTTCATCATCTACTACCGTATCTTCAAGGAATTTTGTGACTATAATATCGGATAGTTTTAAAATCCTGCTGTTTAGCTTGAAACTCCTAAAAACTGGTTCTAATTTTACAATATCTGTCTTAAAATCATCTTTCGTTTCAAGGATTTTCTTATGTAATATACGAAAATAGACTGCAACAAAAAATAAGGTTGCATATCGTTTAGTTTTATGACCGCCTTTTTTGCCATACTTTAAGATCACCTTTGCAAATTCTTTTACAAGATAAGGATACAACAAAAGTCTGTATTCATCTTCTAGTTTTTCATTAAAGACTTGATCATATTTGCTTCCTCGTGGTAAAAATTGTGCAGGTGAACTATAAGATTCTGTAGGTCTTTGTTCAATTCCTGCAACAAGAGCTTGAATTGCATCTTTTGCAACAATTACTTTTTTGTGATTATCTGGCAAATATTTATTGTATATTATATCGCCTTTGAATTCTGATTGTTGTGATTTAGTTTTTGTATCAAAAGATCCTGCTTGAATTTCATAAAAGTAACCACGATTTTGTAATTGAGATTTGATTGATTTATGAAAATCCATTAATGATACAAGGTCTTTACCTCTAACAGAATTTTGAGAATTTCGATATTTTGTAATGTTATTTTGATCTTCCTCATCATCTGCTTTAATGATTGTAACTGTGATACTTCCATCCAAGTTGTGTGTCCGTTTAGCACGATCTAGAATTGAGTTTGATGTTTGAGCTCCATTTACTATTTGTGGTGCATGTAACAATATGGAATTATTTCCAATTTCTTCAAAATTACTTACAACAATTGTGATTCCATTATTGTAATAGAAAAATTTGTTAGGCTCATTTTGCAGAGTTTCTCTTATGCCTTTGTTAACAGATGTTTTAAATTGCATCCACTGTCTAATGTTTGATTCAAATACATAATCTCGATTTTTAGAGATAAACTCAGTTAATTCTCTTAATTTCAAAATTCCTAAGATTGTATTTTCATGTCCTAGCATCTTTTCTAATTTTATAGTAGATTTTTTCCCAGCAGCTGGTTTTTTTATTCTCCCCCATAATCTCTGAATAATTTCATTAATATCAACAACTTCGAACAATTTTTCATTTTCGTATTCTACCTCTTGATCCGTTACATAACAACATTCTACTTTCAAATTCTTATCTCTAATCTTAGTCACCAAATGTGCTAGTTCGGGACGCATTTTAGTTACATCACTTTTGAGTAATTGCTTTACATCTTCTTTGAATTTTTTTATGGCTTCATTAGAGTGAGATGTTCCATATTTTGACTGAAATAGTCTTATCTTATTTTCTGAAAAATCAACTGGAAGATATGCATCAATACCTAAATCATTTGCCCC
>JACZUQ010000070.1 GCA_022573065.1 Nitrososphaerota archaeon | reverse complement strand
TTTTTAGTATTAGGATTATTTTTGATCGGTTTCTCATTTGATGAATCAAATGCCCAATTAGTTTCAAATCAAGCTTTTTTAATTGAAGGTTCTGGATTTGCCGTTACAGAAAAATCAATTAAAACATCTCAAATTGATTTTCTAATGTCAACTGGAGTTCAGATAGGTAGTACTACTAGAATTGTAATTGAAGATGGATTTGTAACACTGGACGAAATTGATCTTACCGTTACTGACATTACAGGCAGTATTTTGAGGGAAGGACGTTTTATTAGATTGGTTGGAACTGCTGAAAACTCAATAGGAAGTGAAGCTACCATTAGTCTTTTTGGGAGACTGGTTCAAAATACTGATGAAGGTTCAATCTATAGCTTTAGTGGGAGAATAATTCAAGGAAGTGAATCAAACAAAATAATTTACACTACAAAAATTTCAAAATTAGGTGGAACCATTCCAAGCTCACCTATCATATCAACTAGTTCAGAACAAGCTAAAGATGGAGAAATAATAATTCACATTGCTAAAGGTGCAGCTGAACCATACAATTTTGATTATACTTCACAAGGTTACATTACACAAACCAAAATCTATACTCCTAACAGAATATCAACCATACCTGGAACAACTCTTACTTTTGTTAACGATGATACTGTTTCTCATAGTATCTCAAGTGGAAAACGAGATACCAACTCACGTGGAGGGAGTCCATATACTCAAGATGGAAGAATAACTAGTGGTGATATATTACCAGGAAAAAGCTGGAGTGTTACACTTGATGAAATTGGATTCATCGCTTTATTTGATGTAGACTATCCTTATATGACAATGGATGTAGTTGTTTTTCCTGATGTAGCGCCTGACATTCTTGGAACAAGGATAGATGCTAATCCTCGTAATTGAAATTAATATACGAATCTAATTTAGATTGATCAAAAACCATTACTGACAAATCTGAAAACTCTTTTCCTTCTAAATCATTTACCATTCCAACAAAACTAGTTTCTTTTTCTGTTGTCAAATTTTCAAAAACATGAACTTTTAATTTCGTTGTATTAAATCCATTTTTTTTCAAATAAAAAGCAATTTCAGAAGGCATGAAATGCTTTGCAGGCTCTTTTGGCCATGGTCTAGGAACAAGAACAACACTTAATCCATCAAGTAATGCCTTTTGTAACTCAATTTTCTCTCTCTCAATTGAGGTTGAAATGTGCATTGTAATAACCTTGGATTTATCTAACGGAACTCTGGTTTTGGCTGCTGCAACTTGAATTGAGCTTATCCCAGGCACTATTCTGACATCTCCAAAAATTTCAATTAATCTATCAACAACCTCTGATTCAGAAAAATTCACATCTCCTGTAAAAGGTATCACTAATGTTTTTTCTCCTAGATTTTTCTGCACTTTTTGATATACATCTTCTTGAGTTTCCATAGTAATTTCATGAACTTCTTTTCCAGAAAGAAAATTCTCAATTGTTTTTAAAGTATACTTGTATCCTACCACGACATCAGATTTTTTAATTATTTCTTCAACTATTTTTGTAACATAATCTGAAGAACCAGGACCAACTCCAACAGCATATACTTTACTCAATTTTAATTCGTAATTTTTTGTCTTTCTTTAATGTATTGCACAAGAGAAGACCAATCAACCTTCATGTATTTTTGGGGATCTTTAAATGGATATTTTACCCAATCCTGTACAACAGAAAATTGATATTTATGATTTTTTTCGCCTTGGTTGATTTCTAAATTTAAAACTCCCGCCCAAGTTTTATCTTCATGACTAATATCCAAAATATCATCAAACCTTATTTCCATATTTTTTTTATTTTCTAGATCAGTTCTTAATAGTTTTTCGTCGTATCCATCTTGTTGAATCATGACATCTTTTGATTTTAAAAATGTAAGAACTTGTCTTTGAGTAGCAGCATTCCACCATCTCATTTTTACTTCAGTTTTATGTACAAACATTAAATGTTTGTCTGTTAAAATTAACATGCCTTCTTTCCCATGTATTGAAAATAATTTTTTAGATTCTCTCCATACAGATACTATATGTACCTGAATTTTTTCATCTACATCCATATACAAACTTGAAAAATGAATGATAAAAACTAATGTTTATCATAGCTTTTATTGAAGCTAAAAAAATGAAAAATATGAAATCGAAATTTACTCTAATCATCTTTACATTTTTGCTTGTAATGGTTACCGTTCCTGCGTTTGCTCAATCTGATGATTTAGTAATTTTGCATACAGGTTCTGGCGATTTAGTAATTGAATTTTTTCCTGATGATGCACCTAATCATGTTCAGAATTTTATTAATTTAACAGAAAATGGATTCTATGATAGATCCATTTTCCATAGAGTAATTGAAGGTTTTATGATACAAGGTGGTGATCCATTTACAAGACCTGGAAACTATACTCAGACATCTCAATGGGGCACAGGTGATCCAGGATATTCAATTGATGCTGAATTTAACGACATTAAACATAACAGAGGAATACTTTCTATGGCAAGATCTTCTAATCCAAATAGTGCAGGCTCACAATTTTTTATTGTTCACCAAGATTCTAATTTTCTTGACGGTCAGTATACAGTCTTTGGTCGTTTAGCTACGCAAGAAAGTTTTGAAACACTTGATAAAATTGCAACACTTGAAACAGCTGCAAATGATATTCCATTTAAATGGGGCGAAGGAGAAATTTTAAAGGCCGAAGTTGTTTCACGCTCTGAAGTTTCTAATCTATTAGAATTAGGTGAACCAGAAAGAATAACACAGTCAGTTGCTAAACCCCCACCTATTTCTGAAAAGTATTCTAATGACGAATTAGGATTTTCAACTACTTTCCCAACTGGGTGGTCAGTTCAAGAACCAGAAAAAACACAGCCTGGAGCCCCAGATGTTTCTGCAGTAGGACCTCTTTCAAATGGGTTTAATCCATCAATTTATGCTGCTGTTGAAGAATCTGTAGGAATAACTTTAGAGGAACGAATTGATTCAATAAAAGATTCTCTTCAAATTGCGATAGATTCTGGTCAGTTGAAAATTGTTTCAGAAGAATTTACCAAAGTTGATGGAAAAGATGCGCACGTAATGATTAGTACAAGCAATTTTCAAACTAGTACTGGTATTGTAAATGTGAAATTCAAGGAATTTATCATAGAAACTCCTGGGAAATTTTTCCAAATAACATATGTTAACTCTGAGGAAAATTTTGATAAAGACTTACAACTTTTTGAAGAGACAATAAATTCATTTAAAATACTTTCTGAAGATCCCAAACCAACAAATGGTGGTGGATGCCTAATTGCAACAGCAGCATTTGGTTCAGAGCTTGCACCACAAGTCCAACAATTACGAGAAACTAGAGATAATGTATTGTTAAAAACAGAATCTGGAAGAGCTTTTCTAACATCATTTAACCAATTTTATTACTCATTTAGTCCTGTCATAGCAGACTGGGAAAGACAAAACCCAATTTTTAAACAAGCTGTTGGGTTGTTAATTACTCCTTTACTTACCACCCTTTCCATTCTAAATTATGTTGATATTGATTCAGAAGCGGAGATGATTGGATATGGAGTAGGAGTAATTCTTCTTAATGTTGGAATTTATTTTGCAGTGCCCGCCATCATCATTCATAAATTAAAA
>JACZUQ010000069.1 GCA_022573065.1 Nitrososphaerota archaeon | reverse complement strand
GAATTATGAAGCTTAGGTGTGCGGGATGTGCTGAAAAATTTTGTGGAGATGATTGTGACTGCAAATGTCATGAAATATCAGATTGGGAGAGAATAAAATGAAAATAAATGGAATTTCAGCTGTAACATTTTTTGTTAGCGATATGAAAAAGTCGTTTGAGTTTTATTCCAAAATACCTGGTTTTATACTTGTTTGCGGCGGACCTACGAATGATTTTACTACTTTTAAAATCGGAATTAGCAAAAGATCCTACCTTAATTTAGAATTAAAAACTGACACGAAAAAAAGCGATTTTGGAAGGGTGATTTTTTACACAGATGACGTTGATGAGCTTTATTCCTACATGACAAATGACTCTGATTTTTCCAAACTTGGCACTTTTGAAAATGAACCAACCTCTGCTGATTGGGGAGAAAGATTTTTTCATATAAGAGATCCAGACAATTATCAGCTTTCTTTTGCAATGCCAATAACAACCAAAGGAGAAAAATATCTGGAAGACGATTTGATTAGAAAAAAGAAGCAGAGATACAATCAAGTATACAAACGAAGATACAGAGAAAAATGAGGATAATTGAATAACGATATTGATGCAAGTTGGCACTATCATAATGGCACAAAACATCCCCATGGAAGGTTAATGGGTAAACTTCATACCTATGATCCAGCTTTTAGGCCCAACCCGTACAAAGTATACAAAGACATACAAAGTACCGTTTTACCTTTAGACAAATCACCTAGCACGTCTGCATTGATAGCAATTTCAAGAAATATCGAACAAGAAGTAGAACAGATTGTACCTGATTTGAATGATCTTGCACGAATACTTTACTTTTCTTGTGGCATTACAAAGACAATTAACTATTCACGATTAGGCGACGTAGAATTTCGCGCTGCAGCCTGTACAGGGGCTCTTTATCACATTGAAATTTATCTAGTGTGTGGGAACCTTCCAGGTCTAGACGCTGGAGTTTATCATTTTGATCCCAAATATATGAAGGTTGAACTTTTACGCAAAGGCGATTATCGTCGTGTTTTGATTAATGCTAGCTCTAATAACATAGAAATACAACATGCCCCTCTGATTTTGATTTATTCAGATGTATTTACAAGAAATACAATAAAGTATCAAACAAGAGAATACCGTCATGCCTTTTGGGACTGTGGTACAATCATTGCAAACACCCTAGCTATAAGTTCTGCACACAAAATGCCAGCAAAAGTCATTTTGGGGTATGTAGATGATTTAGTAAATTCTCTTCTCGATTTGAATACTGAAAAGGAAGTTTCTTTAGCCTTGGTACCAATAGGTTTTACCAAAGAAGCTGCTGCCCAAGAAATCCCAGTCATTCCATCACTGAACCTAAAAACTGAACCACTTTCAAACTACGATTTTGATGATCAGGAAATTCAGAAAATTCATCAAGCTTCATCATTGACATCGGGAAGAGAGGTTAAGGAGTGGTTAGGCGTTTCTCCAAAAATAAAAATACCATCTCCTATGGAAAATCCAATTTCGTTAGATCCCTTTAAGGAAAATAAAATTCCATCCGCTTCCCTAGAACGAATAATAATACGACGGGGTTCTGCAAGAGAATTTTCACGTGAACCTATCTCATTTCAACAATTATCCACTGTTCTCTATTACTCTACAATTGGTGTTTCAGCGGATTTTCTTGAACCATATGGGTGTTCTTTGATTAATTTGTATTTGATAATTAATGCCGTTGATGGTTTGCAGTCAGGTTCGTATTTCTACCATAGAGAACAAAACAAACTTGAATTGCTAAAGGGGGGGGAATTCCGACAAACGGCAGGCCACCTAGGATTAGACCAAGATCTTCCAGCGGATGGTAGTGTAGCTGTATTCTTTATGACTGATTTAGAGAAAGTACTCAAAGGATTTGGAAACAGGGGATACAGAGCTGCACAACTTGAAGCTAGCATATTGGGAGGAAAATTCTATCTTGCTTCATATGCTCAAAACGTACGTGTAACGGGACTGACATTTTATGATGACGCAGTAACTGAGTTTTTTTCTCCACATGCAAAAGACAAAAGTGTAATGTTTATGGTCGTATTAGGTAAAAAAAAGAGCTGAATATGAGGATAACGGTTATCCTGTTTGTGATTATTGTTTAATGATACTAGAAAATTGTCTGAATCCACCTTCACGAACCAAATAGGTTCACACAAATTTTAAATCTAATTTTTAATTATATCATATCATAACAAACGATCCCTTAGTAAAATCAATAATTGAACAGCTTTGTTATGGAGTGATCTTGAGCAAAAGCGGCCTAAAATCTTCAAATGAAATGGCATTCATCAGTATAGACGATGCAGCAATCACTGCACTTTGTAATTATATAAAAATCAATAATCTTTCAGAAGTAAAGAGTAATGATAAATCATTCAACAATTTTGACTTGTTTTTGGAACTAATTGAAAAACAAAACGAGATAAGAAAATTTGAAATGCGTGACATTAAAAAATTTCATAATCTTAGAAAAAATCTATTTCAACAATCAGATGTTATAAGTATGGAAACAGTGAACGAATACGTAGTTCTTGTAAAAGTTCTTCTTGCATATTTGTATAATTATCGTGCATCAAAATTAGGATGGGAACAAATGGTAAAAGACTACCAGAATAATTTATGAAAGTAATTCTAATTGAAATTAGACCAAATCATTCAGATTTTATTAGTGATTCAAGTTTTTAAAAAATTTCTTCTTTTTCAAATCTTAAAGTATTTTTATTTTCCTCGATAACTTTGATTCCTTTGGTTACAAAAAAACTCCCTATATCACCTTGCCATTTTCGTATGCTTTCAAATTGGGGTTTATGATTACTTTTTGTAGCTATTCCTTTTTCGTAATCAACATACCAAAACTCATTTGGTATAGTGTCAATTTGTGTTTGAATCCATATATTTGTCATTGTTCAATAGCCGACTATCTTTTTTTTTAGTTTATCCTTTGAAATTTAAGTTTTTTTAGATTCTCCTTTTGTTATCATCCACCAAGACCCTTATCGTTTTTGATTTTATTTTTCAAAATTAATCTTCAAGCTTTCTATAATCAAATAAATCATCACAAACGATCTAACAAAATATTCCCTTCAAAATGGAACGAATAATAAATCGTAGTAAAAATTCTAAATATGCTCACAAATTCGTCTATCCGTAAATCCGTTGAAGAATATATAAAATTAAGATTAAGGGAAATCCCACTAGAATTAGAAAATTCGTTTTTCAAAATAAAACAAATTTGGAAATGCGAAAATGAAATAGATTTTTTATATGGTTATTACGTTGGCAAATTAGAGGAAGGAGCAATTCATTATTTATTAAAAGCCAAGCGTTCTTCAACTGATGACTTTGATTCTTTTGAGATACGAGGCATTATAGAAACATATCGTAAACAACTTTACGATATCATTACAAAATTTTTGTCAAAATAAAATCTAGCTTTTTAAAATGTCTTTTATTTAACTCTAGATTACTTCTTTTAGAACCAAAATATCTCCGTCTTTTACATTATAATTTACCAATGCTCGATCTGGTTCAAAATCAATCTCAGGCAATGTTTGATTGTATAAAGTAAATTTACTATCTTTTGGCAATCGAAAACGTACCTTTAACGCAAGTATAACGTCTTTTACACG
>JACZUQ010000031.1:8851-11366 GCA_022573065.1 Nitrososphaerota archaeon | reverse complement strand
GACGTTGGATCAAATTTGATTTTTAAAACACATCATGATTTAAATATGGACCCTCAGGAGCTTACTCGACAATGAAACCGGTACTATTTTTCTTGCTGGCTTTATCAGGAGTTTTTCTAGTATCTGGAATTACAGAACTTGCATATGCACAAGAATCTGGTGGAAGTTCTTCTGATGGTTCTAAACTGATTGGTGCAGGAATTGCCTTTGGGGTTGCAGCAGGTGGTGCAGGAGTAGGTTTAGGTTATGTAGGCTCTGCAGGTCTTGCAGTTATCAGTGAAAATCCTGCTCTACAATCGAAAGTTTTCATATTCATTGGGATGGTAGAATCAATTGCTATCTATGGTATAGTCATGATGTTTATCATCTTAGGACAATAGATAATTTTTATTTTATTCTAGATTTTTCTGATAATATTTTAATTTGTTAACGTCTAAAATCCTACTACAATATCTACATTTTAAAACAAGACCTGATTTGTCAACAACATCCATAGTAGATTCAATATGTTCAGTGCTGTTTGTAACGCACTCAGGATTGGAACATCTGAAAATTCTTTCTATTTCATTAGGTAATGAAACACGTCGTTTTTGAACAAGTTTGTAATTTTTGATGATATTTACTGTTGATTTTGGAGCAATAACTGCAAGTTTGTTGGTATCATCATCTTCTAGATACCTATTTTCAACTTTGATTATGTCTTTTTTCTTTGATTTACCACTTGGAACATTTAATGCAATTGTAATTACATTGCCTTCTTTACCATCTATTTCTAGGGCTTCAAGGACTTTGATACCTTTACCTTGATCAATATGATCAATTACAGTACCATCTTTGATACGACGAACGGTTAGGTCCGATTCTTGCATCAGAATACTTTGTATATGCACATGTATATATGATTCAAAGTATGAATGAGTTTTTTCAAAAAGACATTATCTCCGTCCGAGATTTTGATAAACAAAAATTAGAGTCAATTTTTGATGCGACTAATAAAATAATACAAATTAATCCTAACGATAGACGTGAGATTGGTAGAGGGAAAACGTTAGGGTATTTGTTTTATGAACCAAGTACAAGAACTCGCCTAAGTTTTGAAGCTGCCATTGCATCAATTGGGGGAACATCACTAGGAATATCTGATATATCTTCATCTGCAACAAAAAAAGGTGAAAGTTTAGCTGATACAGTTCGCATAATGTCTGTCTATTCTGATGTTTTAGTTTTAAGACATCCTCTTGATGGTTCAAGCAGATTTGCTTCAGAAATATCTCAGAAATCTGTTATTAATGGTGGAAGTGGAACAGAAGAGCATCCGACACAAGCTATTCAAGATCTTTTTACCATAAAAAAAGAAAAGAAAAAAATCGATGGTCTAAAAATTGGAATTGTAGGCGATCTCAAATATGGAAGAACTGTATATTCATTGTTATACGCATTAAGCAACTATGATGTAGATGTTCATCTAATATCTCCTGAATCTCTCAAAATTAGAACCGATTCTACTTATGATATTAAAAAGAGACTCTCATTTACCGAATCTACTGACCTTGAAGAGTATATTGATGACCTTGATGTAGTCTATGTAACTCGAATTCAAAAAGAAAGATTTCCTGATGAGGAAGAATATATCAAAGTTAAGGGAAGTTATGTTATTGGATTGGACATGATTAAAAAAATGAAAGATGATGCTATTATTTTACATCCTTTACCAAGATTAGATGAAATTTCACCTGAAGTAGATAATACAAAACAAGCAAAATATTTCAAACAAGCAGAATATGGAATGTATACACGTGCTGCGTTACTAGGATTAATTCTTAACGAAAAAGGATTTTAATTTAAAAAATCTATTTTTCACAAACTGTACTTCCTTGGATTCCATTATACAGTTCTATGATTGCATCAACATTACATTCTGAAATGTATGGCACCGTCATGTCAATATTTGGAGCCATTAGATCTTCTGGAGCAGTAGAGTGTCCAAGACCCAAGGCATGACCAAATTCATGTCTAAGAATAGTACCTAATTCTTCATCAGATAAGTTATTTACGTCATAAATTGTGATGAATGATTTTAGAATTTCGTTTCCTTCAACTACTGATTTTGTATAACCTGTATATCCATCTGAATCTCTAAGATTGGAAAGTGTGATGATTACATCACCTTCTCCACCATTTGAAGTAAGAACGTTAAAGTCAGTAGGAAGATTATACATTGTATTCTCTTTTTGTGCTTGTTTTAGTGCGCCAGCCCAACCTTCGTAATATGTTGAACTAAATCCTTTTGGACCTTTATGAGTTATCGAATCATCAACTTCAAAATCTTTTTCTGAGATTAATGCTTGTTTGATTAAATTAACTCTGTCTTCTGATAATCCTTTTGCATTGAGAATGTTAACATTAAGTGTTGTACCGACCAGACGCCATGATTTCCAAGTATCTACTGTATCGCCTTTTAGATTTTCAATTAGATATCTTGTCTTAAAAGAAGAAATCTCATCATTAGATAAAT
>JACZUQ010000031.1:0-8751 GCA_022573065.1 Nitrososphaerota archaeon | reverse complement strand
AGATAAAATCTTCTGTTCATAATTTCTTCAACTAAAATATCATGGAAATAGTATGGTGTAGGATTTTTTAATAATCCTTTCAAAATTTCTTTTGCACTTACTATTCCTAAAGGAAATTCTTTTTCTAGAACAACTAAATTATTTGTTATATCTGATACTCTTGATAGCATAGAACATGCAATCCAAACATTGTCAGTATTTTCTATCCTAGAAATAGGTATAGAAACAAGAGTCTGTGGTAATAAATCTTCAAAAAGACATTCTTGCAATTCTAAACTTTTTCCTGTATTAATTGATTGAAAAAGTAATTGATTTTCCTTTGAATTAGAATTTTTATTAAATATCTTATTTAGATTTTTTTTCCATACACTATTAATTTTTTGATTGTATATCATCTTCACACCTATTGAATATGATTTTAATTGAATTCTATCTCATATCCAATATGATGTTCGTACTGAACATACGATTTTTTGATTCTTTTAATTGTAAAAACAAAAATTGATTGTTGTTGTAATTTTACAAAAACAAATTGAAATTTATTTATGAATCATTTAGAATTTATTTTCAAGAATCTTTGTTTTATTAGTAGATCTTTGGAAATGATCTTCATCAGTTCTATCAAATTTAGTTTTTCCTTGTATTATCTCTTTGAAAAGTGGGTTATCTCTTAAACTAGCAAATTCCATCTCTTTTTTGATTATTTCTTTGTAGATTGGATCTATCTCTACAACTCTTCTTAGGATATTTATTGAATCAAGAATATTTCCTTGTTTTATCACAGTTTTTGTTTTTCTATACATAATCTCTGGATTTTCTTTTTGTATCGCCAATATATCATCAAAACATGAAATGGCTTCTTCATATTGACAAATGGCATGAAGTGTCATTGCTTTACTGATAAGAATTTCTACATTTGCAGGTTCTATATTCAAAGCTTTATCAAATAATGGAATTGCTTGTTCGTGCTGTCCTAAAGTTGCTAGTGAATTTGCTTTGTTATATAAGGCACCAGAATTTTCTGGTTCAATATCTAAAACACTGTCAAAACATGACACCGATTTTTCATATTGGCCTAGAATTGAAAATGCACGTCCTTTGTTTAATAATACATTAACATTAGAGGGCTCCTGTTTTAATGCTCTATCAAACAGTGCGAGAGATTTTTCGTATTGACCTATTGCTGATAATGAAATCCCTTTGTAATACAATGAAGTAAAGTTTTCAGGTTCATGTTCAAGAACATAATTGAAACTTGCAAGTGCCTCTTTATGATTTCTCAATCTAGAAAATATCAAACCTTTTTGAACTAAGGGCTCAAGATTATCTGGATCTAATTCAAAGGCTTTATCAAAACATGCAAGTGCCATGGGATAATTTGCTTGTTCTACAAGTGAGAGGCCTTTATTAAATACAGCATTACTATTGTGAGGATCAATTTCTATGACTTTGTCAAAACAGTGAAGGGCATTTTCATGTCTTGATATGTTTGATAAAGCCATTGCTTTGTTAAATAATGCTTCAATGTTTTCTGGATTAATTTTGAGAGCTTTATCATAAAATGCTAGGGCATCATTGATAACTCCTAAACTTACTAAAGAATCAGCCTTCTTTACTAGCGCTACTATGTTATTTGTTTCATTTTCTAAGACTTTATTAAAACACAAGATTGCTTCATTGAATTTCTTTAGATGTGATAAAGTAAGCCCTTTGTGTAATAACGAAAGTATATGTTTTGCATCTACTGATAATACTCTATCATAACAATGTATTGCATCATCATTTAAACCAAGTTTTCCAAATGTTAATCCTTTATTGAATAGAGCTAGGATATGATTTGGAATAATTGTTAGAATCTGATTGAATAATTTTATAGCTAATTCATATTCGTGAATTGCAAATAATGATAGTCCTTTGTGTAATAATGCTTCAGTATGTTGAGAATTATGTTCTAGAGCTTTATCATAACATTTTATTGCATCTTTATAGTTTCCAAGATGTTCAAGCACCAATCCTTTTTGAAATAGTGCATCAAAATCATCTGGTTTGATTTTAAGTGCGTCATCATAACAAACTATGGCATCACCATGTTTTCCAAAACGTGCAAGTAACATTCCTTTGCGAAATAATACATTAAAGTTATCAGGGATTGCTTTTAGCGCTTTATCATAACATAATATTGAATCACCATGATTACCAAGTTGTTCAAGTAACAGACCCTTATGATATAGAACATCAACATAATTTGGAATGATTTTTAATGCTTTATCATAGTCTATTATGGCATCACCATGTTTTCCAATATGTTCTAACAACATTGCTTTATGGAAAAGCACCTCTGCATGTTGAGGATTTATTTTAAGAGCTTTGTTGTAATAACTTAATGCATCTTGAGATTTGCCAAGGTGTGCAAGAGTTCTACCTTTATGAAGAAGTATGTCTGAGTGCTGTGGATTAATTTTAAGAGCCTTATCATAATATGTTAATGCATCATCATGTGTTCCAAGAAACGCATGTAGCAAACCTTTATGGAATAATGCATCAGAAAATTGAGGATTAATTTTTAATGATTCATCATAACATGCTATAGCGTTATCGTATTCTCCAAGATGGGCATGACATCTACCTTTATGATATCTAGCTTCAAAATTCTTTGGTTCAATTGAAACAGCTCTCTCAAAATATTCCAAGGCCTCTTTCTGTCTTCCCAGTTGTTCAAATAATAGCCCTTTTTGGAATAGCGCATCAAAATAATCTGGTTTGATTTTTAGCGCATCATCATAGAATACTATTGCATCACTTGGTTTACCTAAATGTGCTAAAAGTAATCCTTTTCTAAATAATGCATCAAAATAATCTGGTTTAATCGTTAACGCGCTGTCATAAGATATTAGAGCATCACTATACTTTCCAAGTTGTACATACACATTACCTTTGTAAAGTAAAATTTCTGGGTTATGTTCAATTTCTAAAGCTTTATTGTAGTATGATAAAGCTGATTCGTATTTTCCAAGCTTTGCTAAACATATCCCTTTATTGTATAAAACATCTGGATTTTTTGGATCTAATTCCAAAGTTTTATTAAAATAATATAATGCTTCTTCGTAACTACCGTTAATGGTTAAAACCATTCCTTTTGTAATTAAAGCATCAAAAAACTCTGAATCAATCTTTAATGCTTTATCACAATAACTGAGCGCTTCTTGATGCTTTCCCAATTTTGCAAGTGAATATCCTTTGTTATATAACGATGGAATATGATTTGATTTTATGTTAATAGTTTGTTCAAAAAATGTTATTGCTTCTTCATGTCTTTCTGTTTTTGCTAAGGCAATTCCTTTATTGTATAATGCATCAAAATAGTTAGGATCAATCTCTAAAGTTTTATCATAACATCTTATTGCTTCATCATATTTTGACATTTTAAACAAAGAATCTCCTTTAGAGCATAATGCATCAAAATAATTTGGATCAATTTTCAATGTTTCATCAAAACATGCTATAGCTTCAACCTCATTTCCAACGTTTGCTAATAGGTTTCCTTTGTTAAATATTGGCTCAATAAATTTAGGATCCATTTCAATAGATTTTTCATAAAAAATTTGTGCTTTATCTAATTGATTTGTATAATAATAAAAATTTCCTATTAGGGTTTCCATTTGTTTATCAGTCGTTAAAATATTTTTTTCATTTTTTGTTTTTGCTAATAAATTTGCACGAACATTTAGTGTTCCATCTATTTTTGATTTTAAATCATTAGGAATATCTATTCTATTTTTAGAATCAATTTTTAATTTTATTTTATTTTCATTAAATAGACGCAAAAGCAATCCATCTAAAATAGTGAGCTTATTTTGCTCTACATTATATGCTACAGCCATTCCTAGTAATTGTTTAATTTGGATTTTCTAATATCGTGATATTTGATCAAATAGGCCAGACACCGCTTTATATCGTAATTTTCTGTTTCTGAATTTGCTTGAAGGTAGGAATAATCCTAGTATTAGTGGTAATGAGTATTTTAACTCCTAGTTTATCGTATGGTGCAGTCACTGATACTGAGTTTGGAACGAGATTCATTCCATCAATGATAGTTCAAGACAGGGAAGGAATGATGCAAGTTTTTACAAAACAAGGAGGAACTCTTCTACCAGAGAAGATCAATGGATTAACTGTAACTAGCTTAGATTCTTCAATACTTCGGATTCTTACTGTAAAAAATAGTGAATCAGGATTTACAACAGAAATAACTTTGAAAGGGATAAAAGCTGGAGATACAAAATTATTTCTGGCAGCTCCAGGTTTTACTTCACTAGAATTACCTGTAACAGTTTATGGTAATGTGCTCACTCAAGAGCAACTTCTAATTAAGGTTGTTCCAGATACATTTTCATCTGATGGTCCATTCAGAGGTTTAGTTTCGGTACAATTAACCGATGGAGATGGTTTTCCTGTAAGAGCTTCTGAAGATGTAAATGTATTACTAAGTGTGGCTAATAGTAAAATTCTTGAAATATTTCAAAAAAACATTGTAATTAAGAAAGGTGAATATTTTACTGGTACACATTTTACAATAAGAGATTCTGGTAGTACTGGTAAAACTACCATCTATGCAACAGGACAAGGAATGGAAGCTAAGAGTTATGATATAACAGTAGATAAACAAGAGGAGGATTTAGAAATTAAATTATATCTACTTCAAGAAAGAATTAATACATTTACTCAGGGAGGATCTGTTGGGCACATAATTGTATTACTTCAAAAAGATAGTGACAGTAATACTAGAACCAGTAGTAATAGTAACGATGGTGAACCTGTTGTAGCAGATAAAGACATTACAGTAAAATACAAAGTAACTAATGATATTTTTACTAACGGAAACATTAGTCCTAATGCAATTCTTGGTGAATCAGTAGGTACTATGACAATTAAGAAAGGATCCTATTGGGCTCATGATACTTTTACACTATTAGGTGGACAATCAGGAGAATATTTGGTAACTATAACTTCAGGAGATCCTTTAACTTTAGATACACTAACAGTTGAAGCAACCTTTTATGATCAAAACGTTCCAAATGCACCTTCAAATGATGGGGACAGATTCGTAAAATTTGAAGGCTTGCCAATTTTTACCACAGGAAATAAGGAACTAATTGGTATTCTACATCTAGAAGATGAGACTGGATTTCCAATTAATGCTGATAAAAATTTAGAGATAACTATTGATTCGTCAGATAATGAATTTCTCTCAATTGATCCAGTATTTCTTCAGCTTGGTTCTGGTACAGCTTTGGTTTTTGCTCAGGTTGGGCATAGTATTCCAGATGGCATAGACAGTGACGAATTTGAAATAAATCCAGTTGTAGAAGTAGAAGATGAATCAGCAACTACTACTGAAGTTGAAATTTTTGGTCCTGATGAAGAGTCCCATAAATTAGTAGCTGAGCCATTAATTGAAAAAATCCTTGCAAATTCAGAATTTCCAATTGTGGTATATCTTACTGATGATGGTGAAGTAACAAAATTTTCAAAAAATTCTAATTTATTTGTATCACCGAGTGAAATCTTTGATATAGAAACTAAACCAGTTGTTAGTGGAGAGGATTTGATAATGATAGATGCTTTTGCTACTGATCAAGGTTCAGAAACTTTAGTATTTTCAGTAAATTATCTTGAAGATGCTAAGGTAACTCTTGAGAGCCTATTATTAAAACCAGCAAATATTGTAATTGAACATTCTGATACAATTTTTACTGGAACAAATGATGTTTTCTCAATACAACTTCTCAATTCTCAAGGACTTCCAGTTTTTGCAACTGAAGATGTTGAAATAAATTTTGTAGTAAATGATGAATCCCTTCTTCAAATTCCAGCTACTGCAACAATCAAAAAAGGAGATTACTTTACTTTGTTTGATGCAGGACCAAAAGCTGCAGGCACAACAGTAATAACTGCATTATCTGAAGGATTTCCAATTAGTAGCACTACTGTTCAATTAAAAAGTCTAACACCTATCTTAGAACTTGATACTCCCAAACTTGTTGAAAATGGAGAAGTATTTACAGCAAAAATTGCTGCAAAACAAGATCAAATTCCATTACCAGGTATGAAAGTTAAATGGCAAGTAGAAGGCGGTATTCTTCAAATGGCAGATAAAAAAACAGGCAGTACTGGTGAGGCTGTTGCATCAATAATGTCTACCTCTGATAAGCAAATAAAAATTCATGCTATTGTCTCAGGTTCATATTATTCACCAAGTGAAATTTCAAACACAGTTAGAGTAAATGCTACCTCTGAATTTTTAGCATTTGCAGAAGAAGAAACAGAGTTTACAAAACTTGAAATTGGAGGAATTGACCCTGTAATAATTATAGTTCCTATCATGATAGTACTAATGGGATACATGCTAATGAAAAAAGGAGTTATTAAAATAAAAAATACTCCTGCTGCACCTAATCCAGTACAAATTCAAGAAGTCTAAACATCATATGTTCATTCTGAACATCATATCGGATATGAGATAGAATTTTTAAAAATAATATTATAATATGATGCATCTGGATAAGGGTGATTTTTCCAC
Source organism: Nitrososphaerota archaeon (assembly GCA_022573065.1). GTDB lineage: Archaea > Thermoproteota > Nitrososphaeria > Nitrososphaerales > Nitrosopumilaceae > CSP1-1. Next base: position 2,171 of record JACZUQ010000031.1, on the reverse strand, counting down.
TTTGGAGAAAAATCATTATGTAATTGCAATTTTGATGATCTTCTCAATTACTTTTTCCTTTAATTTTTTAGAAGAAGCTTCTGCAGAAGAACAGGTAATCCCTTCTTGGATTAAACTTGTTGCAGTATGGTGGGGCGAAGATAAAATCTCTGATCAAGATTTCGTTAATACTTTGCAATATCTAGTAGAAAAAAAAATACTTGATATTCCATCACCTGTCAGTGTACAACCCGAATGTGGCCCAGGGTTAGTTCTTGATGAAATTACCGATGAATGTGTAATACATGATGAATCAGATACTGATGGAATATTTCTTGATGCAGTTGAAGAACAACAAAAAACTGTTGTAACTTTGATTAAGACTACAGCTTTTTGGTGGGGTGAAGGAAAAATTGCTGATCAAGATTTCATAAATGCACTACAATATTTAGTTGAAAATAATGTATTAATTATAGATCCTGAAAAACAACCTCTTATTCAACCTCAATTAAAACCTCTACCTAAAGATCTCATTGTTTGGCCTAAGATTGATAGAATTGAGGACTTTATGGTTCAAGGACATAGTAATACTGATTCGTATCATTTGCAATTCAAACTAGTTGATGTTAATGGCAAATCACTGACTCCTGATGGAACTATCTCAGTAGTTTTATTAGATGATAGAAATAGAATTCTTTATCTTGATGCATTTTCAGTTAGAAAATCTAACTATATAGATTCTTTTTCTGCATTTGATGAATCAGATATTAGTGATAAAATATTCTCTTGGGAGATAAAAAATTCTGATATAAGTTCAGGGTTCACTTCATATGGAAAAGCAGGGCTAGCGTTTACAGATAAATTTGGCCTTAAATTTTTTAGTGAATATGACAAAATATCAATTCCTCAATTCAATTAATCTCTAAAAAATTTTAAATTTTAGCTAATAGGTCGTTTGTCTAATTTTTAAAAATAATACATCTTATTTTACTTTGACTAATTCAATTGGTTTTGATTTTTTCCACAAGTGACTACACAGACTAAACATATTGTTTATCATCTCAGATGAATTCGTGTACAAAATAGAATCGTTTTCATCATTTAGATTCATTGATTCTTTAATAGAACCAGACATTATTAGCTGACTTTCACTCTCGACTATCATTCTACTCTTTGAAGGAAGCTTACCTATTCTACTCTCATCAGCACCAAGTCTATGAATAAGTGGTAAAAGATTTTCACTTTTAGTTTCTGTAAGCAAGAAAACTTTGCAACCGTTTTGCTGACAGATTTTAATTTTTTCTGGAATTGAAGTATGATACATTCTCAAAATATCATCCACAGTAGTTACCAGATATACTGATTTTGTAGCTTCTTGAATGAATTTTCCAATTCTTGCATAAATATTTGAGCGTCCTTGAATAATTACAAATGAGGAAACTTCAGAAACATTTGGTTCATGAGCGATATGTTTGAGGTCTATTACAATTTTTCTTGCAAGCTTTTGCATTGTGATTGTTTCATCTTCCTTTCTTTGAATAATTATTGTCAAGGCTTCTTCAGGTTCAACTGCTTGACAAATTGTGGGATTAGAAAAGGTAGTTGAAACCAAACCTAAATTTCGTAGTTTATTTAAAGATCTATAGGCCTTGCCTCTATCAATTTCTAGTTTTGATGACATTGTTCCTACTGTAACTGATCCCATTTGAAGAAGACCCAGATACACTATTGCGTCTGATTTTTCCAAACCAAAGTGAGATAATGAAGTAATTAGATCTTTATGATTATTCAAATCTCATACCTTGCTGGATTTTTAAAAATATCATAGTCAGATATTTGTAAAATATGCATATTTTTAATGATAAGAAAAGATAATTTTAGTAATTGTTTGTCTAAATCAAACGATCATCACTCTAATTTGAAATTTTTTGTTAAATTAATTTTTTATAGTAGATCCCATCATTTTATGAGACTGTGTCAAAAATTTCAATTTCTCTAAAAACCACGTTCGATCACATTGAACATACTCTAGGATATACCCACATTACATTACTACAAAACTAATGAACCTTATTCAAAAAGGACATGAACATACCCATCGAGGAATTATTGGCATAGAGTCTGCTATTGTACTAATTGCATTTGTAATTGTAGCTGCAGCCTTGGCCTTTGTAGTTCTAAACATGGGTTTT
>JACZUQ010000030.1:7609-11409 GCA_022573065.1 Nitrososphaerota archaeon | reverse complement strand
CTAAGGGAAATTCGTTTGCCAGTGACAGACGAAGGCGAACTTTTTGGTAGAGTACTCAAAATGATGGGTGGTGAAAATGTGATGGTAAAATGCACCGATGATGTTACTCGAAGAGGAAGGATTCGTGGTAAACTAAAGAGAAGAGTATGGATTCGAGATAACGATATAGTAATCATTGCCCCTTGGGATTTTGGCGGAGGGGACCGAGGCGATATTTTATGGAGATTTACCTTACCCCAAGTAGATTGGTTAAAACAAAATAATCATATTCCAAAGGATTTTTGAAAGGACGTTTAGTAAACAATTTTTTTATGTATCTTAATATAGTCTTAATTATTCAACCGTAGTAATAATGGAAGAAGGTACCGTAAAGTGGTTCAACCGGACTAAAGGCTTTGGTTTCATCGCAAGAGAATCAGGCGACGATCTGTTTGTTCACAAATCAGAGATCGGAGATGAATCTTTAAACGAAGGAGATAAAGTTGAGTTTGAAGTTGGCGAGGGTCAAAAAGGACCAGCAGCTACCAACGTGAAAAAAATAGCATAAGCTTAATTTAAAATTCACAAAAAATTAGATAATCTCTTTTAAGAAATTTCTAATTCTCAAAAAATTTTCTTTTATTTTTATTTAAATTCTAATCAGTTTTATTTGAATTAGTTCCAAAAAGAAACATTTTGTGATACCTTAATTGTGTGTGTATTTTGTATGCTATTTTTTCTCAAATCTCAAAGTAATTTAGCGAAATTACTGATTCATAATTAATTATAATAATAACTTTGATAAGATTTTTCTTTCCAGAAGTAATTAGTTAGTAAAGGCCCTTAACTGTAGCGTAAGGCGCCGGGAGAGAGATTCGAACTCTCGTACCCTTGCGAGTACGCGCTTTATGGTAAATTAATTCCAGGCGCGCGCCCTACCAGGCTAGGCGACCCCGGCACTTTATTCGCCAAAATAACTGCAAAAGTCTGATTATATAATAGATGATAATTTTTCAGATTATTTGTAAATGTTAATGGTAATTGATTTTTTTATTGTCTTATCACCGTCAAGTGCTTTTGAAATAATTTTGTATGTTCCAGCAGCTGCTTGATCGCCATCATTTTTGATTTGATCCCAAACAAATGAAAATTCTTCTTTTGGTTCAAGAGTTGATATTACTTGTGCAGATACAGGAGTAAAAAGCACTCTACCATCTAATCCTGTAATTTTAAGACCATAAGATGCATCAGTAAAAGTCAATGCACTTGTTCCAGAGTTTATAATTTTAATAGTAATTTGCTCACCTTGTTTAAAATCTATTTTTTCAGTGACTATAGAAATTGACGGACCTTGTACAAACTCTAATTGTTCTCCATTGTTTTGAGTTACTAAAAACACGCCAACAATAGCCCCAGCTACAATTCCTAGTACAACTGCTAAAATCAAACCTCGTGGAAACATGTTCAAAACATCTTGTTAATGACTACTATTTGTTAGTAGATTCTTTTGTACGCCATTTTTTAGGATAGGTGTTAGGACTCATAATGATACGCTTTGTCTCAAATGCGTATCCTTTTGTTTTTTCTTTAATATCTTCTAATGATAGCAGTGTTTTTGCAAGGGCCACTATCTCTCCTTTTTGTGTGTAGATTGCAACTAGGTCATCTACTTTAAGATCTGGAGATGCTTCTAAAATTCCAGGGATTGCTAGCTGAGCACCATGACAAAGTGCATCAACTGCAGAATCTCGAATAATTACTGATTTTATTTCACTAAATGCATGCTCAATTGGTAAAATGAGTTCTTTTATCTTAGAGTCATCCTTTTTTTCTGTCCATAACGAATATGCATTTGCAAGCTCATGCAGAGTTACAAGTTTAGAGTTTTCATTGAATTGATGAACTCGAGTTCTGCGAAGCTCAATCATTGTGGCACCAGGCCCTAAAATTTCGCCAATGTCGTAGATTAATTTTCTAATGTATGTTCCAGCTTCACACAAAACTCGTAATACCATTAAACGTTCTTTTTGCTCTAAGAGTTCTAATTCGTAAATTGTTCTAGTTCTAGTTTGTCTCAATACTGCAGAACGCTGAGGAGGTTTTTGATATAGCTCACCAGTAAACTCTTCTAAAACTTTTTTGAGTTTTTCTGGAGATGGCAATGAGTGTAATCTTCCTATGGCATGATATTCTTTTGGCCCATAAAGCAAAACCTCCAATGCCTTGGTTCCATCACCCAATCCCATTGGTAAGACCCCAGAGACTTGTGGGTCTAGTGTACCACTATGACCTGCTTTAGGAATTTTTAAAATTCTTTTTAGCCATGCTACAGTTTCGTGGCTGGTAGGCCCTGGGGGCTTGTCAAGTAGGATTAATCCGTATTGGAGTAATTGCTTAAAGCTTCGTTTGTCGTAATATGTTCCATAATCGTTGTTGGTGATATCTTGGTCAATTACAGTAAGATTTTCTAATTGTTTTAAAGTCAAAGTAACTCTTTTACAGTATTTTTTGCAATTTCTAAAACCTTGTCTGCATCAAGCTCATCTGTATCAATAGTTTTATCAAATACTTCTAGGTTTTCTCCAAAATTAAAATTGTATAATTTTTTGTAGAGTTTTTTGTTTTCGTCATATCTTGTTTTTGTAATTTCTAGTGCTTTTTCTTTATCCATATTGTCTCTTGATTTCATTCTTCTTGCACTGTTCTCATGAGATCCTGCTAGCCAAATTTTGATTCCGTCCTCAACTAGCCAAGGCAAAGTGTAACTGGTAATTACCACGCCTCCTTTCAAAAATAATTCCTTGAGTTTATCATCTACCTTCCTATCAAATTCTGGATTCTCACTTCGTTGTTTCAAAAATTTCATTCCATCAGGAGTGTCCCACCAATCATCTCCTTCAGTGTTGTACCCTTGATCTTGTGCTAGTTCCTTTAGTATATCACCACCCCCAAGAAAAGTCAAATCAAATTCTTCTCCTAGTCTTTTTGCGACAGTAGTTTTTCCAATTGCAGGAGGGCCAGAAATAATTACTGATTTTTTCAACCGAGATCCATCGTGGTTTTTGTTAGCTTCATTATCATTCCACTAAAAGCAATGGATGTCAAAAAGTACCAGGCCCAAAAATATATAGCATTTTCTGTTTCACAAACGTGTTCAGGATCAGCAACCTGCTCTGCAGTGCATGTTAGTTGGAAAAAATCTCCAGGGATTACATTGAGGGAAATCGGAGAGAATGCAACAGTATATGCAAAAAGTTCTGGCAAAACAAAATAAAATATCAACAACAGTGGAATGATTGTAATCATCATTGGTCGCATGTTCATCTGCATCATCTCCATGCTCATCTTGTTCATGTATGAAGATTTTTTGTTAAGGCTAGCAATCCTTTCTTGATCCTTGGAGCGAAATGCAGCCATTCTTTCTTTTTGCCAAGCCTTTGTTTCTTTCATAATTCTTTTTAGCTTGACTCGGTCTATGAGCTTTCTTCTAACCCCAGAATTAAATAAATTAAGCAAAATTGAAATTACTAAAATTCCAAAACTAGAAGCCAGTACTCCTTTGATTATTGGATCTGCACTGCCAAGAGGACCCTCTCTTATTCCAAAAAGGTCTCCTTGCAAAAATATAGAGTCTAAAAAGTATAATACTACAGAAAATTCTGGAATCATATCTCTATTGCAGATATTACCGTGTTAGCTGCTTCTTCAACCTTTCCTTCTGCGTTAAAAACTGGTTTCATTGGAGAACCTGAGAAAACCGCACAGCTTGAAAGCATTGCGTCGCTTATTGCCATCTCTTTTTTAATATTGTCAATTGAGAT
>JACZUQ010000030.1:4753-7514 GCA_022573065.1 Nitrososphaerota archaeon | reverse complement strand
TCTGAGATCATCCCTATTTTTTATTCCATTTTTTTGAGCCTCTTCAAACATTATTGTCCCAAAACTATTCACACTGACACTTTTTTGTCTAGAATTTAGAATTTCAACAATTTTAGTAACTAAAGTGGATTTCCCTACTCCGGGAATTCCTACAATAATTATTTTTTTGCTAACCCCTGCCAAGTAATGCACCAAGCCGCGGCATAACAATTTCTACCTGTTCTTTTACTAGTTGATTGTAATAATTAATCAAAATATCAACCATCAATAACATTCCAATTCCAGAACCAAACACACCTAAAACATCCGATACACCAGCTAACAGCCCCAATATTCCCGAACCAATCAGCGTGACAGATGGAATGTATCTGTTTAGCAATGCCTCAATAGGTTGGTTTGACCGCCTAAAGCCAGGCACCTGTACATCTGCATCAAGCAAATTTTTTGCAGCACTTTTTGGAGAAAGACCTCCTAGCTCCACCCAAAGTTTACCAAATACAATTACAATTGCAATCATAAATATCACATAACCAACTGCACGCATCGGATCTAATGCAACAATATCCAGTCCCCTTGGAGGCGTGATGTAGTAGACCAGTCCCCCAATCGGCGTTGACGGACTCGTCGGATCAAATTGCACTAGAAAATTCATAATTGCACTATTATTTGCAGGATTAAGATTTGCCCACAGCATCTGCCCTATAAACACCGCATTTGCTGTAAGTGCTGAAGCTAAGATTACTGGAATATTTGAAACGTACATTAATTTGATTGGATATACTGCCGAAAATCCTCTGTATTTTGTAGACACAATTGGAATCTCAATCTTCATTCCTTGAGTGTATACCAAGATCATCAAAATTCCCGCTGTAAGAAACAGCCCGAATATACTTGGCAGTTGATTATACCTAAAGAACACATCAGTCAAGTCTCCTGCCATAGCTGATTGTCCAATAAATGGGAAAATTCCTATTGCGAATCCGTCACCTGCAGCTAGTGGGCTAAACAAGCTCCAAAGAATTTGTTGAGTAACTCCTGCCATAATGAAAAGACTGATTCCACTCCCGAGTCCCCATCCTTTTTGAATGGTCTCGTCTAAAAACATGATAATTATTGAGGCACCCATCAGCTGACCTATCAGAATATACATAATAGTAGGGTCTGCAATTCCTGGACCATACACTGCAATTCCATAAACGATAGACTCTGCAACAATGACAATGTATGTTACCATCTTAGTGGCTGTCTGGAATATTCCTCTCTCCTCTGGCTTTTTAAAATCAAATTTTAAAATGTCAGATCCTCGTAACAGTTGCATTAAGAGTCCAGCTGTAACTATTGGTCCAATACCTAGCTCAACAAGAGTTCCTTGTTGGGATGCAAAAATTACCCTTGCAAAAGCAAGAAAGTCAAACTCTGGAACAGATGCACCAAATAGTGGTGTTTGTCCCATTATCATGTAAATGAGGAGAATTCCTCCACACCACAAAAGTCGTTTTTGCAGTGTTAGTTTCTTTTTTGGTTTAGGAACCTGTGGAAGATATGGTTCAGCTTTTCCAACTACCTTTCGAAGAAGAAGAGTAAGAGTGCCTTCAGCCATGATTTACTAACACCTCGCCCCCAGCTTGCTTTACTTTTTCTTGTGCTGATTTAGTTGATTGTTTGATTTTAACGGTGTATGCATTTTTTACTTGACCGCCGCCTAGAAGCTTTGAATAATCTAGGTTGTCAAGATCAATAACCTTTTTTTCTCCATCTTTTATTCCAGATTTTGCAAACAGATCATCTAGGTCACGAACATTAGTCCATTTTTTTATAATATTTGGGTGAGGTGGGTGAGTAGAATCATGACCAAAATGATCTGGAAAATCCTTTAACATTGTGCTAAAATGATGTTTCAACATTCCTGCTTTACCAAGTCCTCCTTTGTGACCGCTTGCTCTATGTCCTGCAACTTGGCCCCAACCAACTGTTCTTGAACCTCGATACTTTCGAGTTTTTCGCAATCTAGTTGGCAATTTACATCATTCTCCTAACTATGGTGATAAGTTCTTTGTTGTATCCTAAAACGCCTTTTTGACCATACAATTTCTTGGTGCTTCGCTTGAATCCGTGTTTTGGAGGAGCCATGGCAAACCAAGGTTTTAGTGGTTTTAGTTTTGATAGTGTGGACTTGCCTTCACTAAGTGAAGATGCAAGTTCGTCCATTGTCTTAAAACCAATATCAGAAAGGTCTTCAGACGTAATTTTTTTGTAACCGGCTTTTCTACCTTTTTTGTCTAGCAATTCCTTCGTAATAGAAATATCGATTTCTTGCCAAGAAACATAATGCTGAATTTTTTTTAACATCCCCAACGTATTTTCTTTAGCTGGAAGAATTGTAGCACGATATTTCTTCTCTAATTTTAGAAGCTTCATAGTGGTTGTTGCCCAGTAAGGAACATCCGCTTGCCCCTTAATTCTTAGAACCAAAAAAGCTTGTGCCATTTTTTTCATCCTTGACTAAATGTTTGACTGAGACAATGTAATACTGCTTTTGAAGTTGAATTCATTGTTGCAGTAGAACCCTTAGCTGTAGTCCATGCGTCTTTGAGTCCAGCAAGTTTCAATAGATTTCTAATCTTTCCACCAGCAACTAATCCAAGTCCTCTTGGTGCAGGTAAGATTTCAATTGTAACACTTCCTCCCCTTCCACGAACCTTAAATGGAACAGAATGTTTTTGATCACATCTACACTCCCAGCTGCCACATCCAAGTTTTA
>JACZUQ010000030.1:1892-4655 GCA_022573065.1 Nitrososphaerota archaeon | reverse complement strand
ATAGGACTTACATTAAGATACGCTGCGGTAGTAGCTTTTTCAATTGCAACTCTCATTTGTTTTGATTTTCCCCTACCAATACCTAGCCAACCGTTTTCATTTCCAGCTGCAACTAGTGCCTTGAATCGAGTTGACTGACCATTCGCAGTCATCTTTTGTACAATTCCAGCATCGATTACTTCGGTTTTCAAATCTGGTAAGAGTTTTTTAATAATTCCAGCTTCCTGAATTCTTAATCCATTTTCTAAAATTTCTTCCATTGAAGTAATTTCAGCGGCTGCAACTTTTTTTCCTAATTTTGTTAGTGGGATCCATACTGGTTCTTCTCTTGGTTTTCTCTCTCTTCTTGGACGCTGTTGTCGTGTACCGAAACGCTGTTGTGGTGAACCAGGACGCTGTTGTGGTGAACCAGGACGCTGTTGTGGTGAACCAGGACGCTGTTGTGGTGAACCAGGACGCTGTTGTGGTGAACCTTGACTCATGCAGACTTTACCTCACTGTCAATTAATGATTTAACTTTGTCAACATCATTTTTTACCTTCAGGTGTTCTCCTTTGATTCTTTCTTCAGCAGGAAGTGCTTCTGGGTCTGCAGGAATTTGCATGCCTGCATCAAGTATTCCTTTTAGAGCCGCAGCCATTCTCTGAGTATACCTGTCAGTTCCACTGTACAAGATAGCATCCTTGACTCCTTTGATTTGTGCTTTTTTTCCTGCAAGATAACCTGTAAGATAAGCGGCTGGAATATTTTTTCTTGAACCATTCCAACCTTTTTTTAGTAAGAATCTAGAATGAGCAGACGCAATTACTTTATCTCCGGTAAGCTCTGGTTTGTGAATTTGAACTTGACAGTTTTCATTTGAGATTTTAACTGTGATAAAATCTCTCCTGCCTCTAAGCATTGAAGACCTTCGTCTGTAGTTAGTCTTCTCTTCCCTGAGTCTACGTAATATTTTCGAATACGCCATTCTATACGCAGAAATTTGAAAGTGCTCTTATAAACGTAAGTTGGAATTGGGTTTTTGTGGTTACTAGTAAATCTCAAAGTGATTAATATGTTAAAAATTCTAGTATTTGTGCTGATGATTATATCAACGGGTTCTATCTGATTTCCTCAAAACATGACGAATATTGCCTGCCGAATTATGAAGCAAAACAAAAACATATTTTTATTGTCAAGTGATTTAGCGAAAAAACCCATGTTAGAGTCAAAAACATTTGCTTTCTAAACGTTAGATGTGTATCAGTGATATAAGAAGAGCTTTTTGAGAATGTAATCTGTTTTCAGCTTGATCCCACACTACAGATTGAGAACCATCAATTACAGAGCTTGTAACTTCTTTGCCACGCTTTGCGGGAAGACAGTGAAGAAAAATTGCATTCTTTTTAGCTTTTTTCATTAAGGATGGATTTACTTGAAATTTTGGTAAGAATTTTTTTTCACGTTTTTTATCACGGTTATGAATTGATGTAAAGGTATCTGTAATTACTACATCGGCATTTTTGACTGCAGCTTGCGGATCAGTTGTCAAAACAATTGTAATTTTCTTTTTTGATTTTTTGATTACTGTCTTATCTGGTTCAAATCCTTTTGGAGTTGCAATGGAAATGTTAATTCCAGTTTTTGAGCAACCATAAATTAAAGAGTTACAGACGTTATTGCCATCTCCAATCCATGCTACCTTTAACCCTTTGAGTTTTTTCTTTCTTTCTTTTATTGTCATCAAGTCTGCCAAAGTTTGACATGGATGAAATGAGTTAGAGAGTCCATTAATTACTGGCACAACAGAGTTTTTAGCAAGTATTTCGAGTATTTTTTGGTCATAAACTCGTGCCATGATTACATCAACATACCGTGAGAGGGTTTTTGCCGTATCTTCAACTGATTCACCTCTAGATAACTGAAGATCACTAGATGACAAGTTCAAGGCATGTCCTCCTAGCTGAAACATACCAATCTCAAAACTAACTCTTGTTCTAGTTGATGGCTTTTCAAATATCATTGCCAAGGTTTTATTTTTTAGAATGGGTTTATGGGAACCTTTTTTGAGTTGCTTTTTTAGTTTGATCCCATCATCTATAATTTTTGAGAGCTCATTGTCTGTTAGTTCATCTAAAGTAAGTAGGTCTTTTGTTTTTAATTTCATTTTATCATCTTATCTCTTTTAGTTGTTAATTTGGTTTTGGCCTGCCATCTGAAATCCACTTCTTTATTTTAGAAGATAATTCTTTTGCTTGTTTATCATTTTCTGGAGGTAGCTCATCATACAAATCTGCATATTTGTTAATGTCTTCAGAGTCTATTCCCACAAAAGGATCGGAATCATCTGTTCTAGGTTGTTCTGGTTCTGGAATTTGCTCTTCACTCTTTTTTGGTTCTGGTTCTTCAATCTTTTCTGGTACAGCTTCTTGTTTAGATTTTTGTTCAGAAATTTCCTCCTTTACTTGTTGTGGTTCAGGCTCTACCTGCTCTTCTGTAGTAATTTGGCTTTGTTCGGATTTTCCAAATACAGTATCTAAAAACAATTCCTTATCAAAAGCTTTAAGATCCTGATATTCCTGTCCTACACCTACGTAAAGAACTGGTACAGAAGTAATTTTTACAATAGATAGGGCTGCACCTCCTCGTGCATCTGCATCACTTTTAGTTAGTATTGCAGCATCAAACTTTGTGCGTTCATAAAATTCCTTTGCTTGACTAACAGCATCGTTTCCTGCAAGAGAGTCTCCAACAAAAATTTTAAAATCTGGTTTTACAACATTG
>JACZUQ010000030.1:0-1793 GCA_022573065.1 Nitrososphaerota archaeon | reverse complement strand
ATAATTTTTTCAATTTGGTCCATCAAATTTTTACTAGTCTGCATCCTTCCTGCAGTATCAATTAGTACACAGTCTATCTTGTGTGTTTTTGCATAAAGTACAGCATCTCGTGCTACCGCAGCAGGATCAGAACCATAGTTTTGTGCAACTAGTTTTAGATTCAACCTGTTAGTGTGTTCTCGTAATTGTTCAATTGCACCTGCCCTAAATGTGTCAGCAGCAGCAACTACGACTGAAAATTTTGATTTTTGTAACAGATAGGCAAGTTTTGCCAAAGTTGTAGTCTTTCCTGTGCCATTAATTCCTACAAATAAAATAAGATACGGCTGACCTGAACCTTTTTTTAAATCAATATTTGATAAAATGTCTATTTTTCCTGCAGCATCAAAAAGGTCAGAAATAGTTTGGATTAGACTGTCTTTGACAAATTTTTCTATTTCTTTTTTATTTACCTTGGTTCCAATCAGTTTTTCTTTAAGATCAGAATTGATAGAGTCAATTACTTCTGATGCCACATCGGACTCTAAAAGTGAGATTTCAAGCTGAAATAATATTTCTTCAATATCTTTTTCCTTTAGTTCCTTTTCACTAAAACTTTTAGCTGCGCTTGAAAAGGCTTCACGTAAATTTTCAAACATTTTTTCTACCTTGATTAGTTTGTATTTTTAGATGATTGCATCATTCGGTTGAATTGTTGTTTTCCTTGTTCAAGATTTGCAACAACTTGCTGTTTTTGAGAAGATGTATCTCTTATTGCTACTTCCAGCTCTTTAATTCGTGCTTCTAGAAAATTAATAGCAGAATCTTTGTCTTTTTCAATAGCAGCTCCTGCACCTATATTTAGAATTAATTTTTCATTAGATGAAATTTTTGCTTTGACAAATGTTCCCATGCCCATTGGAACAAGAGTATTCAGTTCGGGTTTTTCCCCAAGGGATTTTATAGATTCTGTCGCTGAAGTTGCTTCTCGAAGCATACCATACAAAGACTCTTCTTTACGAGATATTTCTGTAAAGTAGTTTTCTAACATTTGCATTTGATACATTAATTGTTGAGCTTGTTCTTCACTCATCACAACAAAATAATTTCAGATGCCTATAAATGCATTCATAAAAAATAAAGAAAAAAATTGGTGATTATTTTGCTTTTGAAAGTCTGTTATCGACTTCATCCCAATTGACAACATTCCACCAAGCAGCTATATAGTCTGGTCTTTTGTTTTGGTAGTTAAGATAGTATGCATGTTCCCATACATCAAGACCCAAAAGTGGTACAAGACCTTTAGTTCTTGGACTATCTTGGTTTGACATTGCAACATACTCAACCTTGCTTGATGATGGATTGTAGACTAGCCATCCCCAACCACTTCCTTGAATTACTGCAGTTGTTGATGAAAATTTTTCCTTAAAGTCTGCAAAACTTCCAAAGGAAGAATTGATTGCATCAGCCACTGCTCCACCTGGTTCGCCGCCTCCATTTGGCTTCATGTTGTTCCAAAATAATGTATGGTTATCATAACCACCACCATTGAAGTTAATTGCTTTTTTTAGTTCGTCTGGTACTTGGCTAAGATCAGATAGAATGTCTAAAATATCTTTATTTTGAATATCTGAACTACATTTTCCCAAGGCATCATTTAGTTTTGTTGTGTATGTTTGGTGATGCTTTGTATGATGAATTTCCATGGTTCTTGCGTCAATATGAGGTTCTAATGCATCGTATGCATATGGCATTTTTGGGAGTTCGTATTGTGTCATAGACGCACTATGAGTTTAGATAATTTATTGGTTTAG
>JACZUQ010000068.1 GCA_022573065.1 Nitrososphaerota archaeon | reverse complement strand
GCGTATTTTGGAAGAGTGACTTTTTCGTTGTTATATGGTCCAAATTTTTCATTCTTTAGTGTAAATTCAATTGGGCAGTTAGCCAAAATGTCTGTTTTTTCATCATCTATAAAACATGCATCTGAAAAAGGATTTATTTTTTCAAGATTTTCACATAATATTTTTGACATTCCACTCTTACTATTTAGAGACCCAGGTAGTCGAAAAATTCTGTGTATATCAATTGTAACATTTGGATCGATTTTAACACCAATGACATCCTTCAAATTTTCTAATTTGTTTTGAAAAATAGTGTATCCGTCGGGTTCAGAAATTATTTCAGTAATAGCTTTGGAGCGTTTAGACTTTGAACCAAAAATATGTTTAGAAGCTCTTCCCCTCCATCCTTTATCATCAATATTTACAAAAGAAGATCTTTCTGGTTTGTATTTTTTCATGCCAAAAGTTTCAGGCATTACACCACGAAACATTATGTAATCAACCAATTCATTTCTTTCTCTTGAACCTAATTGTTGGTACAGAGAATTAGTTACATGAATATGAAAGCCTTCATTTCCTGAAAAGTAAATTTGGATATTTTCTTTCTTTATAGCAAGATCTTCTTCAAGTATTTCTCTAAGTTTGAATACTTCTTGTTTTGCTCTGCTGATACAATTTTTACATGTTAAAGATTTTATTTCTATTTTAGTTGATTTACAACTTGTACAAGTTAATTGTAGTGAAGATATTTTACCACATGCAAGACATTTAATGCAAGTATGTTCTTGTCGACAATCAAGATTTAGATCCTTTGCATCAATATCAAATATCAAATCAGCTTCTTTCCAATCTTTTTCCGACATGGGAAGATTTGGAAAAGAATAGTATCCATTAGAACAATAAACATCAGATGGAATGTTTGTGATTAACATTAATCGTAATTCTTCATTTGATTTAATTGAGATATGTCTATTCATACCTCCATTAAATTTTTGATAACCAAATTCTCTTTCTAACGCTCTTTCTGGGATTGGAAGTAAATCAAAATGATCAAAATAATATTTTTTGAAAGCAGTCTCTACTAATTGTAAATCTTGTTCAAGCATTTAGACCCTTTTTTTCTTAAATTGTATTGGATTTATTATTCCATCACAATCCGATGTAGCAAAACAAAGATCTTTACTTTTGACTCTTTCACATGAAGGACATTTGTATTTAGTACCACTTCCAGAGCTGCCTTTTAGATGATTAAGCTGATACATAGTTATTTTTTCATTATAATCTGGTGCATTTTTGAATAACGGAGCAATTTGATCAATGGGTTTTCCAACTCCCATGAGATAAGTTCCAAGCAGAAATCTTCCAGAATGAGACAAATTTTCACCTTTCTCCAGTACTTCAATTGCATGTTTGATACATGGTGGATATTCTGTTGATACCATAGTAGGCACAGAAAATATCTTTGCGAATGAAGCCAGTTCCTCTACGGGTTTTTGAAATCCAATTATCATTGATGGGGTATTAACAGAAAAAATTTTTTTGCTTATGAAGCTACTCAGTTCTGAACGTACAAGTCGTGCTACTTGGTGTGATGTTAAGAATACGTTACCCTTCTCAACGTGACGATTAATTAGCTTCCATTCTTTCTCATGAAAATGCACAGAATGCACAAGATAGTCAGATACTGGTATGAAAAATTTATCTTCGTTCTTATCTGTTTTTTTTACAGTAATAGAAGAAAGATCATAGATTATTTTTATTGCTAATTCATCTTTATCTTCATCTGACATTTTTTTTAGATCTTTTTGAAGATATTCTTCGGCTCGTCTTGCCTCAGCAAGAGAAAATCTTCTGATTAATGTATTAATTCCAGTTAATTTTAGTAGAATAACAGCTAGAAGAAATGAAAAAACTTCTTTAGGTAATGTGGCATCATCTCTAATTTCATTATCCATAATGTCTGATTTGTAGGGTATTCCTTTTGCTGCTGATCTGATTCTATGAATCGCTTTATCAACAAATAATTTTAAGTCGGGATCAGAACCGAATTGTTCTAAAGTAAAACCTTGGTCCTTAAGATATTGTCCTGCATCAGCCAAAAAAGGATATTTAGCCATTTCATCTTGACCTAAATTCTTCATATCTTCTGTTCCAAATCTTTCCTTAAAAATTTAGTTCATTAATCTAACTTTTCTTTTTAAAAAATCGCTACTGATTTAAATTATCCAATTTTGAGTTGTTTTCTATGCAAATTGGTTGCCATGTTTCAATTTCTGGAGCAATTCATCATGCAATTGATAATGCTGTAGAGAGAGAATGTTCTGCTTTTCAAATATTTACTAGAAGTCCAAGAAGTTGGCATGCAAAGAAGCTAACTAGTGAGGATATTAAAAATTACAAAACTAAACTTGATAATAGTAAAATTGACAGATTTGCAACTGTAGTTCATATGCCATACTTGCCAAATCTTTCCTCACCATCTCAAGATGCGTACACAAAATCAGTAGACACTTTGTTAAAAGAGGTGGAAAGATGTGGAGAACTTGGAATTCCGTATTTAGTTACTCATCTTGGGAGTCATTTAGGAACTGGAGAACAAAAAGGAATAGAGAGGCTTTCAAAGGCTTTGATGAAGATAGCAGAAATAAAAAATGATGTTATTGTGTTACTTGAAAATACTGCAGGTCAAAAAAATTCAGTAGGTTCAGATTTTGAACAGCTTGCGTCTCTTCTCTTTAGTTTAAAACCTGCTAAGAGATTTGGAATTTGTTTTGATACATGTCACGCCTTTGCTGCAGGATACGAACTTAATACTGAAAAAGATGTTATCAAAACTTTTGAAAAGTTTGATCAGGCAATTGGATTTGAACATCTAAAGATCTTACATCTTAATGATTCTAAAGGAAAAATTGGATGCAATTTAGATAGACATTATCATCTAGGATTGGGGTTTATTGGAGAAAAAGGAATAGGAAAAGTGATAAAAATGATGAATAAAAGAAAAATTCCAATGGTTTTAGAAACGCCAATTGATGATACAAGAGATGATTTTGAAAATATTAAAAAGGCAAAAGAGCTTGCCTAATCAATTAAAAATTTATTTCATGATACGGGCAGAAGAATTATGAATTATGAAGAAATAATGAAATTGGCCTTAGAGAGGGGATTTTATTTTCCTAGTTGTGAGATATATGCTGATGCACAAGCTGGATTTTGGGAATATGGACCTTCTGGTGTTAATCTAAAAAATAAATTTCTTGAACTTTGGAGACGAGAACTTGTAAGACGTGATAGAATGCTTGAGATAGATGGTTCACAAATAATGTCTCCATCTGTGTTTGAAGCATCAGGGCACTTGACAAGTTTTGCAGATCCGATTATCAAATGTAAAAATTGTAAATCAACATTTAGAGCAGATAGATTAATTGCAGAAACAATTAATGTTGAAATTCCAGAAAGTGCAGAGCTTGAAGATTTTGATAAAACAATTTCTGAAAAAAATGTAAAATGTCCTAAATGTAAAGGTGAGTTTGAAAAAACTCGTAAATTCAATATGATGTTCAAGGTAGGAATTGGTCCTGATGGAGAAACAGCTTATCTAAGACCAGAAACTTGTCAATCAATCTTTGTAGATTTTCCACGACTTTTTAAGACTATGAGAGGAAAACTTCCACTAGGAATTGCTCAAGTTGGGAAAAGTTTTAGGAATGAAATTGCACCTAGACAGAGTCTTTTAAGATTAAGGGAATTTTATCAAGCCGAAATTGAGGT
>JACZUQ010000067.1 GCA_022573065.1 Nitrososphaerota archaeon | reverse complement strand
CGTAAATTCTATTAAGTGCAGCAAGCTTTACTGACTTTAACTTTGCAAAAGGTCTGAATATGTCGTCCCATTCTAAAAGAGGATCACAAACAAAACTTAGCTTGGCTTTTTTTTGTAATGCAATGTAGTGCTTTTTCTCTTTTTGGAAAAGTAATGAAAGATTTGGGGTATGTTTCCTTGTTGCCTCAATAAGCATCTCTGAACGAGGATATATCCCAAAAGTATATGATGAAATCAAATTGCTAACTTTTTAAGGGTCTCTTGAGCCCCTTTAAAATCATTTGGAGATGTAATGAGGACATCTCCAGTTATTTCATGAATTTTTTTAATGAATTCTATTACGCTTTCCTTGTAGCTAGACCAATCTAGCTTAAGAAATTGGGCTGATTTTATATTTTTTTCAGATGGTAATAGAACACATGGGATTATTTTAAACCCACATGGTTTGAGTTTATCAGAAATTCTTGAAACATCATCAATTGAATGAATAACTTGTGTGATAAATCCAGTTGGCTCTGCTTCAATCTTTTTTTGAATTTTGTCAAAGTCAGGATTATTTGGTAATGAAAGAAAAATATCCATTTTTTTATCAAACCCAGCCTCTTTGAAATATTTTACAGTCTGGCTAGGAATCAATCCTGAATCTTTTTGCTCATTAGGAGAAGCGTCTCCTTTTAAAATTAATACACCATTTAATTTGTTTGAAAAAACATTCTCCATTAATTTACCAAGTGTACTGAGGCTCTTGTCCCTTACACGTAAACTTGTAGTAATTAGGATTTTTTGATTCGATTTTCTAATTAAGGCACCAGTAGTTACTGGAGAAACTCTTTGGATACCTAAAACTGAATCAGTAAAATGAATTCCGTCACATTTAGTCTCTATTTCAGACACTCGAAGTTTTACTTTATCTAATAATTTTCTAGTTTCTTCATCTGATAAACTAATCTCTTGATTGATTTTAGGTGGGTTGATTTCGTATCTAATAGTCATTAGAATGCTTTCAAATATACTTGATTAAAACCTTTGAAGGAAAAAAATCTATACAGTGTGATGTTTTTGTAATATCATGGATATCAATATGCTAAAAGAACAATTATCAAGTGAAATTTTTCCTAAACCAAAACATGATGGAAAAATAAAACTTGCATCAGTACTTGTGATAATTTATGGTACAGAACCTAAGGTACTCATGATTGAAAAATCTAAAAAATTAAACATTCACGCAGGTGAAATTGCTTTTCCAGGTGGCAAGTGGATAGAAGATGATGATGATTTGTTAGATACTGCACTTCGTGAAACGAGAGAAGAAATAGGTTTGAACGTTACACGAAAAAATGTTATTGGACAATTTGAAAATGTAGTTACTCTTAATTCAGGTTTTACCATTTCTTCATTTTTATCAGTTCTTGATAATATCCCACAACTAAAAATAAATTCTGAAGTAAAATCTGTTCTACACATTCCATTGATTCCGTTGTTAGACACACTATCTGATGATCAAGACCCAACTCACAAATCAATTCAAGAAATGTACAAATTTACTTACAAGGATAAAGTGGTATGGGGCGCTTCAGCTAGAATCTTGAAACATCTTTCAAATCGTTTATCCAAATGAGATTCATTTAAAAAGAGCTTGGCGTGCCTGAATTTTTATGGCAGCTCGCAAGTCCTCTGGAAGGAAAATTCGATTAATAAAAAAACAAAAACAAGCCTCTGCTGTTCCAGCATGGGTTATTTTAAGAACAAAAAGATCGGTAAGAACGAATCCTAAGAGGAGAGCTTGGAGATCAACAGACGTAGAGGTTGGTTAGTTGTCTCAAGAACTTGAACGTGTTTACACGATTAACTTAGGAAAGGTTTTGCTTTCACCAAATAATCAAAGAGCTAAAAGAGCAATTAACATGATAAGAGAATTTGCTAGACATCATATGAAAAATGAAAAAGTAAAGATAGACGAAAGTTTGAGTCATTTAATTTGGAAACGAGGAATAAAACATCCTCCTAGAAAAATTAGAGTGAGTATGACAAAAACCGATGAAGGCTTTGTTTTGGTATCTCCATATGAAGAGGAAATTGAAGAAACAACAAAACCAAAAGAAGAAAAGAAAACTCCAGAAGTAGAAGAAAAACCAGAATCTGAATCAAAAGAAACTGAAACTAGTGAAAGTAAAGAAGAATCTGCACCAAAAGCACCTGAACCTAAAGAATCACAAACTAAATCAAAACCTAAGGAATCAAAATCCAAGAAACAAAAACCACAAACTAAAAAATCAAAATCTAAAGATTCGAAAAAGACAAAAAGTAAAAAATCAAGTACAAAAAAGAAATCTAAATAAAATTAATTTATTCTAATTGATATAACTCAAATTCACAATTAATGCTGCATTCTGGTTGTTCCCAATCAAGCGTTTTTTCCTGGGGAATAATTCCTAAAGGATCATATTTATCAAAATGTGTCTCACCTTGAACTGAAGAAAGCATGATCACTTTTGATTTTTGTCCAGAGCTAATTGATTGACTAACAGTAGTATTTTCTTGATTGAATACACTGCTTGTAATATTTGTAACAGAATTTAAAACTCCTACAGGAACGTTATCTCCTCCAAGAATATAGAGTATAGAACGTTTTACACTGCTTGGTGGCGCATCTTCATAAAGCATCCTTAACGAATCTTTCAATGAATCTTCTACATTTTGAACATCTTTACCTGTAGACAAAATATTTGTATCTTCAGGAATTGAGGTAGTTGCTAATGAACCAATAACATTCCATATTGCTTCGTTTGAAATATTATGACATGCTATAGGACTCAAATCAGGATTACTATCAAGTAAAGCATCATTATCTAATACTATGGTACATCCAGAATACTCTCTTAGTCTTTTTAACGAAATTCCTGATTGAAATATTCTATCTTTTTCAAATTTAAAAGGCATTATTGCAAAGGATAACACGTTTTTGTTACTTTCTTTACATAGATTAGATACTACAGGCGCCAAAGCAGTGCCGGCTCTTCCTGCTAAATTTGCAAGAATAATTACTGTGGAATATTTTGAAATCTCTTTTTTAATATTTTCAGAATCTGCGTATGCTGAACCTCTAATTAGCTGAACTGATGGGTTGACTACAGATTGAGTTGAAATTTTAATAGATTTACAATCTGAATCCAAGTCTTTTTGGTCATTACTAATCAAAAGGCAATCTGTTTTGAGTAATTCCTTTGCCTTGGTGGCTAGCTTTGTGCCTACTCCTCCAAGACCTACAATTAGAATTGGTTCTGATAGTTGAAAGTTCATTCATCCTATTTGTCAGATACGATAAAAAACCTTCTTACGTAGTTTTAATCCAATTTCCGATCTAAAAATTTTAACGAATGATCGCACCAAGCAAACTATTGTCAGTCACATTAGTTATTGTAACCTGATGTCTTTCTCCAACCTCAACATAGTCTTTTACAAATATGGGCTTGTATGCAAAGTTTCTTCCTCTGATCCCATCTTCGATTTTCTCATTAAATAAAACATTACCTGTCCAGCCAATCCATTTAAGGTTGTTTTCATGTGATATTTTCCTAGAAAGATCATAGATTTGTTTACTTCTTCTCCTAACCTCTGATACACCAATCTGCTTCCAAGTAGCTGCTTCAGTGCCAGGTCTTTGACTGTATTTTGAAAGATTAACAACGTCAGGTCTTGTCTCCTCAAGTAATTGTATAGTATCCTCAAAATCTGCCTTGTTTTCTGAAGGAAAACCCACAATTA
>JACZUQ010000029.1:1487-11753 GCA_022573065.1 Nitrososphaerota archaeon | reverse complement strand
AAATCTAATTTTTAGTCCATGAGATTTTGCATATTCTACAGTTTCTACAGCTCTTTTCAATGCTTCCTCTCGAGTAATTCTTAATTTGTCTTTAAGATGAATATCTGAAATTCCTAGATATGCAGCAGTCCACGTAGCGTCACATTTTAAAGATATATCGATATCTTCTTTTAACGCTCTTCCATGTGAAACAATATCTGCCTTTAATCCTTGCTTAATGATTGTTTTAGTAGCTTCAAAATGATCTTTTGAAACAACTGGGGAAATCTCAATTTGATCTACCCCAAAATAATCAAGCATCCATGCTATCTGTATCCTTTGTTTGTTAGTAAATGACACTCCAGGATGTTGTTCTCCTTCTCTTAGTGTACTATCTAATATACGAATTTTTTTTGGTTTTTTATTATATGCATTATACTCATTTGCATAGTAATTCGGATCGTTCATTGCGAATTTAGGTGTAAAACAAATAGAATATAAATATATCCGTACTAATCTCGTCGATTTTTGATATATTAGAATCTAAATTAGCAAATAAGAAAAAATTTGATCCGAATCTCGTTTAGTCTAATGTTCGAAGAATTATAACTGAATTTGAATCAGTTACACCAGGAATTTTTCTTAATGCATCTATACATGTATTAATATCATTAATGTTTGGAGCAGAAATTATTACTGTAATGTCATACTGTCCAGTAATTTCATAAACTGTTTTAACTCCTTCTACCTTGGTAATCTTTGATGAAACTTTTGACGTATCCATTGCAGAATCAACTGAAATTAAAACAATTGCACTTGTACTGTTTGAATCACCTACTTCAACTGTAAATTTTTTTATTGTTCTATTATATACTAAATTTTTTACTCTTCGTCTTACTGCTGATTCTGATAATTTTAGTTTTTTACCTATATCTACAAATGATTCCCGTGAATCATTTCTTAAAAACTCAATTATCTTTTCATCGATCTTATCTCTAAACATTTTTTCGTTTCTCCTCAGCACTAAGTAAAATATCTAATGTTTCTAAAACCTTTGTAATATCCTCTTCGGAAATTACAAGTGGAGGTAATAATCTAATAATATTTCTACCTGAATATAATAACAATACGCCTTTTTCAATCCCATCCATGAGAATATCTTTTACTTCATATTTTAATTCTATTCCAATCATTAATCCTTTGCCTCTAATTTCTCGAATAATTTTGTGTTTTTCTTTTAATTGTTCTAAACCATTAAAAAATATTTTTCCCATCTTTTTTGCATTCTCAATTAAACCATCTTGGGTAAGTGATTGGATAGCAGCTATTCCAGCTGCACATGAGAGAGGGTTACCACCAAAAGTAGACGAATGTTCTCCTTTTTTAATACATGCAAGAATATCTGGGCGCACTAAGGTGGCACCCATAGGTACTCCTCCAGCAATTCCTTTTGCAAGACACATAATGTCTGGAGATGTATTCCAGTGTTCACATGCCCACATTCGTCCTGTTCTACCAAATCCTGATTGTATTTCGTCAAAAATTAGAAGAATTCCTTTTTCATCACAAAGTTTTCTTACATCTTGTAAAAATCCTTCTGGGGCCACATGAATTCCACTCTCACCTTGGATTGGCTCTAAAATTACAAATCCCGTATCTACATCAATTTTTGATCGTAATGCATCAATGTCACCAAAACGAGAAAATGTAACCTTCTCCACAAGTGGTTGAAAATCTTTTCTGTATTTTGGACTAAACGTTAATGATAATGCCCCCATTGATTTTCCATGATATGATCCATTCATGGCAATCATTCCTTTTTTATGAGTAAATTTTCTTGCAAACTTTATTGCGGCCTCTACTGCTTCAGCACCACTATTGTTAAGATGAACTTGAGATAAATTTTTTGGAGCAATATTGATTAAACTTTCAAGAAATTCTTCTCTTGTTTTATTATACAATGAACTATGAACAGTAATTATTTTTTCTAACTGTGATTTGATTGCATTGACAACACGTTCATTTCTATGTCCTACTAATGCAACTCCATATCCTCCCATGCAATCTATGTACTCTTTTCCTTTTGTATCCCAAACATGAGCACCTAATCCTTTATCTATTGTTACTGGGAATCGCTGATACAGATTTCCCATGAATTCTTCTTCAGTCATTTTTGAATTACCGTGCATTGATCATGAGCAATAGCTGATGATATGGGATTTTCTTTTTGTCCATTTGCAATTAAGGCCTCCTTTACTCCCATATCTAATGCTTCAGTAGCAGCTAGAATTTTTTTTTCCATACCTGGTCCAACTTTAGGTCGTATTTCTTTTGCTTCTGCGAGGGTGAGATTTTTTACTAATTTATTATCCATCAAAAGGCCATCGACGTTTGTGATAAATAGAACTTTGTCACTTTGAACTTTTGCTGCAACATACGCCGCTGCTCTATCTCCATCTACATTAAGAAATTCTGATTCTTCTGAAAGTGCAATTGGGGCAATCACTGGAGTAAATCCTTGCTTTAATAACGATTTAATCAATGAATCATTTACATTAGAAATTTTTCCTGTATATCCACCATCGATTGCCTGTTTACGACCTTTTTCGTTAATAATTAATAATTTCTTTTTTCGTTCAGCTTGAATTATTTTGCCATCTACTCCAGATAGGCCTACAGCATTGATTCCATTTTGCTGAAGCATTCTTACAATTGTTTTATTTATTTTACCAGACATTACCATTGTAAAAATTTCTACAGTTTCTTTGTCAGTGTACCTGCTTTTAATTCCACTAGGTGATGTAACAAATCTTGGTTCTTTCCCTAACTGCTCACAAACTTTGGTAACTTCCTTTCCTCCTCCATGAACAATTATCACTCCTTCTTTTTCTGAAAATTTTTTGATATCTGAAATTGTGGTTGGATGTAAATCATCTACCACACTACCACCAATTTTGATTGTAATCATTTGTTATACTGGTGTGAGTGGAGTGTATTTTAGACCTTCCATTTCATCAAATCCAGACATTATATTCATGTTTTGTATGGCAGACCCTGCAGCACCTTTCATTAGATTATCTGATGCTGATAATGCAATGAGTCTATGATTATCTTCGTCTATATCAAAACCAATATCACAAAAATTCGAACCAACTAAGAATTTAGGATCTGGGAATTTGTATAATCCTTTTTTATCTCGAATTAATCTGATAAACTTTTCATTACCATATGCTTCGCGATATAATTTCCATACTTCTTTTTCTTCAAGATCTTTTTTCATGAATGTATGGTTAGTACATAAAATTCCACGCACAACATCAACTGCATGGGGACTCATTGACACATGAATTTTTTTTCCAGCAATTTCACTTAGTTCTTGTTCTATTTCTCCAGTATGTCTATGTTTTGCAGGTTTGTATGGACGAATAACTCCTGCACGCATTGCATGAGCTGTACCTGATCCAGAGCCTGCGCCAGATGATCCAATTTTTGAATCTACCACAATATGCTCTAAATCGATTAAATCATTTCTTATAAGAGGAGCTAAAGCAAGAATTGAAGTTACTGCCATACATCCAGGGCATGATACAAGTTGTGAATTTTTAATTTTATCCCTGTGAAGTTCTGGAATTCCAAAAACAGATTTTTTTAAATAATCTGGATGAGGGTGTTTCCAACCATACCATTTATCATAATCTTCCTGATTATGTAATCTATAGTCTGCACTAAGATCAATGATTTTCATTCCTCTATCATAAAGTGTCTTTACAATTTCTGTTGCTGTTCCGTGGGGAACTGCAGTAAATACTAAATCACATTTGTCTGATATTTTATCATAATCAAGTTCCGAAAAAGTAAGATCTGTGAAACCTTTCAAACTTGGCTGAACTCTGTGCAGATATTCTCCAGCGTGCTGTCTTGAGGTGACCATTGTTATTTCTACTTTAGGATGATTTACCAATAGACGTAGTGTTTCTCCACCAACGTATCCTGATGCACCAACTACTCCTACTTTCATCAATATCCTCTTCGTACTTGGGTATAATTTATTTCCTAGTTGAATTTAAGGCAAACTCAACCATTTCTTTTGGAATATTCTTCTTTGCAACTTTTGCTAATCCCTTAAACTCAACTGTATTATTTACTTCATGAACTACCAATCCATTTTTTTCATCTTCCATCAAATCCACGCCTAAAATTCCCCCTCCAACTGCTTGAGACGCTTTTACACAAACATCTTCTATTTCTTTTGTAATATCACATAGCTCAGGCTCAGCTCCTAATGCAATGTTTGTCTTAAAACCCCCAGATGATTTTCTATACATAGCAGCGATGGCTTGATCTCCTACTGTAATTACACGAATGTCCCTAGGAGGTCGTTTAACTAATTCTTGAAGATAAAAAATCCTGTCATGTGGTCCATTAGTTAACTCACGTAACTCAAACATTGCTTCTGCTGTATCATTGTCTTTTAATTGAATGACTCCTCTTCCCCAACTTCCAATTACTGGTTTTAACACTAAGGGAAATCCAACTTTTTCTAGATTTTCCTTTGCAGCGTCTGCAGAAAATGAGAAATATGTTTTAGGTGTTGGAACATTATTTTTTTTTAAACACAGAGACATGATAAGCTTATTTCCACAATTGCTTGCTACAACAAATTTGTTAATCACAGGAACATCTAAGAATTCAAGACAAGCTGTAAAATGAAGGCCTCTAAAATAACTTATACATCGTTCTAAAACTACATTTCCAAAATCATAATCATTTTTTTGACTGTCAGTATTGAATTGTGTAATTTTAGCATCAAGCATAGTTGTATTGTGACCAAGCTCAATTGCTTGCTTTTCAAGCATCTTTTCTTCCGACCTAAGTCGGTCAAAAACGATACAGATTT
The DNA here is from genome assembly GCA_022573065.1 of Nitrososphaerota archaeon. GTDB lineage: Archaea > Thermoproteota > Nitrososphaeria > Nitrososphaerales > Nitrosopumilaceae > CSP1-1. The sequence goes on along the minus strand of JACZUQ010000029.1, from coordinate 6,877 downwards.
TTGACAATTACTCTCCCCAATCTTCGCCTACAGTTTCTGCTTGTTTTAATTCGACGTTTACTCCCTCTTTCTTAGAGATTTCAAAGTCGGCTCCACAATCAGGACAGGAGACAATTTCTCCTACAGCGGCGTCATCAGGGATGTTTAGACTTGCATCACATTCAGGACAGTTCATCGATTTAATTCACCAACTTTTTTTGTTATTTATTAGCTTCTGTTGACTGCATTCCCCACAATTCAACAAAACCTTTAGCCAATTTCTGGTCGAAAGTAGAACCTTTTCCATAAGTTGCGATATCATGTCTATACAATGAATGCCTTGATTTACGTCCTACCACTCGTAAACTACCTTTGTACATCTTCAGTTTTACAGTTCCACTAACACGTTTTTGAGTATGATCGATAAAGGAATCTAAATCCCTTTTTAGCGGATCTTCCCATAAACCAGAGTAAATTAACCATGCCCACTCATCATCTACTAATGATTTGAATTTTGTTTCATGTTTTGTATGAACCAATTTTTCTAAATCATAATGAGCTTCAATTAGACAAGTTGCTGCAGGTGTTTCATAGACTTCACGTGACTTTATTCCTATCACCCTGTCTTCAATATGATCAACTATTCCAATTCCAGCAGCTCCTGCCTTTTTGTTAAGATACTCAATTAATTGAACAGGGCCTTTAGATTTTCCATCTACTGCAATTGGAATTCCTTTCTCAAATTTTATTTCGACATAGCTTGGTTTTGCAGGTAAATTTTTTGTCTTGACCCAAATAAATGCATCTTCTGGTGGTTCTATGAAAGGATCCTCTAAAACTCCACCTTCAATTGCTCTTCCCCAAAGATTCTGATCAATACTAAATTTTTTAGCTACATTATCGATTTTAATTCCATGTTTTTTTGCAAACTTTAATTCAGTTGTCCTATCTAAATTCAAATCCCTAATTGGTGCAATGATTGGAAGATTAGATCCTGCACGCATTGTAATATCAAACCTTACTTGATCGTTACCTTTTCCTGAGCATCCATGTGCAAGAGCTGTCACCTTTTCTTTTTTTGCAATTTCTAGAACCTTGTTTGCAATTAATGGCCTTGCAAGTGCTGTAGCAAGACAATATTTTTTTTGATATAAGCCATTAGCTTTAATTGAAGAAAAAATGTATTTTGTAACAAATTCTTTTTTGGCATCTATATTGTAGTGTTTTTTTACTCCAAGTTTCTTGGCCTTAGCAGCAATTACCTTTGGATTATCCCCCTGTCCTACATCAACTGTAATAGTAACTACATCCATTTCGTATTTTTCTTGTAGATACTTTACCACTACTGATGTATCCAGTCCACCTGAGAATGCTAGAACTGCTTTTTCTGTCATAGGGCAGCTCACTGACAGTTTTTGTGCTTTTATTTTTTGTGTTGTATTCTCAAGAATGGTTTTTTCACTGAAAAATTTATCAAAAGTTCATTTTTTGAACAAGAAATTTTCCTGCTAGCTTAAGCTAAAATTCGAACGTTATTTATCCACCGAATATAACGCTGTTTTATGAAAATCCGTTCAGCAATTATTGGTAGTATAGTAACCATAGTTGCAATTAGCATAGCAGCAACCGTTTATGAATCAGAACAATCCATTTATGAAAATAAAATCAGAGTTGCTTTTTTTCCAAATATTGGCCATGCTGTACCAATAATAGGTTATGAAACTGGAATTTTTGCTGATGGACTTGGAAACAAAACTCTAATTGAAACAAAAATTTTTGATAATGGCCCACCAGTAATAGAATCTATTTTTGCTGGCTCTATTGATATTGCATATGTGGGCCCAGGACCTGCAATAAACGGTTTTCTAAAATCCGAAAAACAAGATATAAAAATTCTAGCAGGAGCAGCAAGTGGTGGAGCAAGCTTTGTCGTGCATCCTGATTCAACAATTAATTCGGCAGAAGATCTTTCTGGTAAAAGGATTGCAGCTCCACAAATAGGAAATACTCAAGACGTCTCTTTACGTCATTATCTTTCTGAAAATGGACTAAAGCCAGTAGAAAAAGGGGGGTCTGTAGTTGTACTCAATATCGCAAATCCTGACATATACACTCTTTTTGTGAAAGGTGAGATTGATGGTGCATGGGTTCCAGAACCTTGGGCTACTATATTTATCCAACAACTAAATGGAACACGATTATTTTTTGAGGAAGATCTTTGGCCAGAAAAAAAATTTGCGACAGTATTATTGATTGGAAGGACCAATTACATAGAAGAACACCCAAAAATTATTCAAAACTGGATAGCCTCTCACGAACAAACTGTTTTGTGGATTAATGAAAATCCAAAAGAATCTGAAATAATTTTCAATCAGTTTATGAAAAAAACATTTGGTCAGTCACTACCTGAACAAATTGTAAGTGAATCATTATCAAATCTTGAAATTACTTCGGATCCACTAAATGAATCAATTTACATTTTTGCAGAACGTGCTGATTCTCTTGGTTATTTAGGTCGTCATGGTTATGACTTGGAAGGAATTTTTTATGAGTCAAACTCTATGGAAAATGAACTATGACAAAGCTTGAAGCAAAAAACATTGTAAAGTATTTTGATCATGAGGGACATCATCTTAAGGCCTTAGGTGGTATTAACCTCAAAATTGAAGCTGGAGACTTTGTTTGTTTGGTGGGTCCATCTGGATGTGGAAAATCTACCTTTCTTAGAATCGCAGCTGGCCTTTCTGCTCCTGATGAGGGACAGATACTATTTGATGGTAAACCAATTACTACAACTGGCCCTGAACGAATAATGGTATTCCAGGAAGGAGCTCTATTTCCATGGCTAAAAGTAGTTGATAATGTAGAATTTGGTCTTAAGATTGCAGGAATTCCAAAAGATGAACGCTCACAAATATCAAATAGATATTTGGATATGATGCAACTAACAAAATTTGCAGATTCTTATACTTTCCAATTATCTACCGGAATGAAACAAAGAGTAGCAATTGCAAGAGCTCTTGCCATGGATCCTGACGTTCTGTTAATGGATGAACCGTTTGCTTCCCTTGATGCACTAACTAGGGACCTATTGTTAGTTGAGTTACAACTAATCTGGGAAAAAACCAAAAAAACAATTATTTTTGTAACTCACAATGTAGCAGAAGCTGTAGTTCTTGGAAACAAAGTATTAGTTATGAAAAATAGGCCATCTTCAATAAAAAAAGAAATTTCAATTGATTATCGTCGCCCAAGACTAATTGAAGATAAGAATCTAATAAAATATCAAAAAGAGATCTTAGATGAGCTTCGACCAGAAGTTACAGGTAAAACTTCAGGTGAATAATATGAATAAAAAAGTTTTAGGGAAAAAAATTACATTTTATGTGATGTTACTTGTTGTTTGGCAAGTAATCGCAACAGCCAATATTTGGCCAAACACAATTTTTCCATCTCCTGTTGAGGTAATTGAAGATCTTGCATATAGTGCTTCAGATGGCAGTTTGTTTTATGGTATAGGAACTAGTATGTTGCGTTTGATAGTTGGTTTGTCAATTGCAATTACAGGTGGAATGATTCTTGGAATCTTTATGGCTAGAATAGAAACCGTCAATCAAACTATTGGTTCATTAGTTTTGGGTTTACAATCAATTCCATCAATAGCGTGGGTTCCACTTGCAATACTATGGTTTGGTTTAACCGATACAGGAATAATTTTTGTTACATCAATTGGTGCAATTTTTGCAGTCACGATTAACACCTATACTGGAGTAAAAAATGTTGATCCAAACTATATTGATGCTGCAAGAAACATGGGCGCCAAAGGAAGTAAATTAATTACAGCAGTTTTGATTCCTGCTGCTTTTCCATATATGATTTCAGGATTTAAACAAGGATGGGCATTTGCATGGAGAGGACTTATTGGAGCAGAGCTCCTGTTTTCTTTCCTAGGTTTGGGATTTTTATTAAATGCAGGCAGGCAGCTTAATGATGTATCTCAAGTTATTTCAATAATGCTTGTAATAATGGCAATTGGAATGTTGGTAGATGGATTTGTTTTTAAGAAAATTGAAAACAAAGTCATGTTTAGATGGGGACTACGCTAAGTCCTGATTTTTAAAGAAATTAAAAATCCAAAAATAATTAAGGCAATTGCAAAGTACATTACTGAAACATACTCTAAATAAAACGCAATAGATCCTGCGATCACTGGTCCAATTACAGATGCTATAGAAAGAGTCGAGCTAAAAATTCCAGTCGAAGTTGATTTTGGATTATTTTCCATCAAGTGAAAGTTTCCCCCAATGAACAAAAATGCCCATGTTGCACCAACTAGTGACATAAACGGCATTGCCATCCACCATTCTGTAATTTGTGAAAGTCCAACAAAAACAAAAATTGTAAGCCCAATTCCAATCTTAAATTTTGTTACATTTCTAATCTTTATTTTACTTGCCATCAAATTCATAATTACAAATGCAGTAAGCGTGTTAGAAATATACACAATTGAAATCTCATAAAGATGAGCTCCCATTCTTTCCATCAACATTAATGGAAGAATGGTCCACACTGCTGCAGCACCAATGTGTCTCAACAAAAGAGACAAAAACAAAAATTTGTTTTTAGTGATGATTTTTTTTGTTGTTCCTGGCTCTACTTCCTTTTTTGTAGCAATATTTGGTAATCTAGTTGATACTGCAAACCCAGCTAAAAACAAACCAGCACTAATTATGAAAATTAATCTTTCATCATTTACAATCCCTGCAGCCAGTATTCCTACCATCCATCCTAGGGCGTGAAATGAAATGACTGATGCAACCTTTGCCTTTTCTTTTCCAGCCTCGTATGTGTATGCAAGCATTGCAGGAATCATTATTCCAGTTGCAATCCCTGCTCCAAGTCGTGCTATTAGTAGGAATAAGGCATCTGTAGCAAAGTAATGCAAACCAAATGTTATGGCACATCCAAGAAGCCCTATGCGAATAAAAAGAAGTCTTTTGCCTTGCTTGTCTGAAATTCTTCCAAAGTAGATTTCAGAAAGAATTTGAGCAAAACTAAAAGAAGCAACTATTATTCCAATCTCAAATAAAGAATCAGTTACATCTCTTGCAATAATTGGCATAAAAACGAAAATTATTGCAATTCCTGCATGCTGAAAAAAAGTCGTACTTCTAACTAAATTATTTATGGAAAGTTGATGCATTATAACCAATAATTCTTAATTTGACACATAATTTGAAATAATCTAACTTAATTTCTGTCTGGCAAGCTCTGCCCCTTTGACTTCTGACTTTATTTTCTCAAAGGCAATTGTTCGTGATCTGGTTCTCAATCCACAATCCGGATTGACATAGATTTTAGAAGGATCCCCTAAAGCCTTTGCTGCATACAAAATCCTATCTCGCACAAGT
>JACZUQ010000029.1:0-1389 GCA_022573065.1 Nitrososphaerota archaeon | reverse complement strand
ATTGATTCTTTGAAAACATTCATCTCAGCTGGATGGGATGTTGCAGCAGGTTCGTCAATCTGAATTATCTTTGCTCCAAGTTTAACAAGATCCTTTACTAATGGTCTGAGAACTTTTTTTGCTAGTGATAGTATAAGATCATCTTTTGATTTGTAATATTCATTGTACGACCAATCAGCTAACGTATATGCCCCAGTAACTGGTACCTTTAGCTCTCGTTTAGAATGCTCTTTAGTATATTTGAATTCATTCTCATGAAAATTTTTTTTGTAGGAAACAGGACCATTTACCCTTGCTTTGTTGTAGTACTTGTTGTCCCAAGATCTTATGCGACCTGCAAAATCAAAACCCTTGATATATCGCACTGGTTCTTCATACATCTCAACACGACGAACCTCCCCATCATATACAATGTCAAGTCCCAAATGTTCCAGCGTTCTTATATTAAGTAATGCAGCATCATTTCTAGTTCTGTCTTTGATTTGCTTTGATATGTCAGGATTTTTTACCAAATCAAGTAACCAAATAGGTTTTTTAAGACTCCCAATCTCTTGTGTTGGGAATAATTTTTTAGACACTTTTAACTCTCCTTCCAATTTCGCCTAACAGTACTATCTTTTGTTGAGCAAATTCTTTTGGAATGTATTCCAAATCAAAGTTCGTAGTAATGAATGCATCATTTGGTTTTGTTTTTGATAGTATTTGATTCATTTCAGCAACGCATTTTGTTTTGTTTTCAATCTTTGTATTGTAAGAATTTATCAGACCAACTGCAAGCGATTTTCCAGAAAAACTATGTTTTTTAATTGATGAAATTGGGGTAGTTGTAGTATCAAATCCTAACCCTGAAACAGGTAAATCCAAGAGTTTTTCAATTTTCTTTGATACGTCCCCAAAGTAAAAATGTAGGATGGTCTTTACCTTAAGATTTTTAGTTACTATGTTTAGTGCATCACCGACTAGATCCAAATCAACCTTGTCGATATTATATGCAATTGAGGGACCCAGCAACTGAATTAGCTTAAATCCTGTTTTGGTTAATGAATCGATTTCTTTCCGAAGTATCTTGGCCAAAAATATTGGAAATTCATCCTTTTTGTACACAGAACTTAGGTGTCTTTCTGCAAAGGTGTATGGTTCTGGAAGACAAACTGCTTTGTTTTTGGGTAATAATGTTACTGCGAGATTTGATTTTACAATTTTTCCTGCATCTGAAAGAGCCTTTCCATTAAATGATAATTTTCTATAAAATGTATTCATCTCGTAAATTCTATTAAGTGCAGCAAGCTTTACTGACTTTAACTTTGCAAAAGGTCTGAATATGTCGTCCCATTCTAAAAGAGGATCACAAACAAAACTTAGCTTGGCTTTTTTTTGTAATGCAATGTA
>JACZUQ010000004.1:29073-32910 GCA_022573065.1 Nitrososphaerota archaeon | reverse complement strand
AATAATGGGACATTGACTTCTTTTCTAATTCTAATAAAAAAATCTGGTGATCCTGAAAATAAATATGGTTGAGTAAGTATTGATAATGCTTTTGCACCTCCATTAATCATTGATTTTGCGATAACTACCGGGTCTGAAATTTTTTTAATTTCGCCTAATGACGGAGACGAAAATTTTATTTCAGTGATTAGTGAGGCATGTAGATTTTCATTAATTAATTCAATTAGATCTTTGCCTGAATTAGATAATGATTCTTCAATATTATAAATTCCATCATTTATTGCAGTCTTTGAATTTTCAAATAGTTTCTTAAGAATTCCTTCCGTGTTCATTCAAACTCCTTTAATTTTTTTACATTACCACAGTAACGAACAAAGTCTTCAAATAAACTAAAAGACATTCCACTCTTTATTGTCTCTAATGCAATTTCTAATCCACTTTTGAAATCATTTGCAACATTTGCAACAACAAGGCCTCCTGCAGCATTTAATGCAGTAATCTCAATCATAGCTTTGTTTGCAGAATTATTTAGAACAGATACAAATGCATTAACTGCTTCATCTTTTGTTGTGACTTGAATGTCTTTTATTTTTGGTTTTGTTAACCCAAGTTTTTGAGGATCAATTATCATTTTATTTATTGAATTGTCTTTTAAAAAATATACTTGGTTTTTTGATGTTGTTGATAGTTCATCTAGTCCATCTTGTGATCTAACAGTCATAATGTTTTCAGAACCACGTTTTTTTAATAATAATGCTAGTCGTTCTAAAAATTTGTCGTCATATACTCCTATTAGTTGATTTTTTACTTGAGCGGGATTGCTTAATGGACCTAACAGATTAAATGCAGTTCTACCTCCTATCATTTTTCTGGCATTTGCTACATTTTTCATTGCCGGATGGAATTTTGGGGCAAACATAAAACCAATCCCAAATTTATCAATAATTTCAGTTACTCTTTCTTGGGACGCACCTAAATCATAGCCAAAATACTCAAAAATATCTGCACTTCCTGACACTCCTGATACTGAACGATTTCCGTGTTTAGCAACAATTCCCCCTGCTGCTGCAATCACAAAGGAAGCTGTAGTAGATATGTTAAAAGTTTGTAGATTATCTCCACCTGTTCCACATACATCGATGATTGTACCTATTCGCTTTGGTGATATATGTACTGAAAAGGATTGCATTTTATCTAACATTCCAAGTAATTCATCATCTGTTTCGCCTTTTTCTCTTAAATATTTCAAAAAGTTTCCTGCATCTTCATCAGAAATATTTCCACTCAAAATACTTTCCATTGAATCACTTGTTTCATCATAAGAAAGATTCTTTCCTACTTTTAGTTTAGATAATACATCATCAATCATTTGTTTTTCACCATACTAACAAAATTTTCCAGAATTTTTTTCCCGTCTGGTGTCATAATAGATTCCGGATGAAATTGTACCCCTTCAATAAGATATTTTTTGTGACTAATTCCCATTATCTCTCCATCGTCTTCTGCCATTGCAGTAATTTTTAATGTATCAGGAATTATTGTCTTGTCGCCAACTAGTGAGTGATATCTCGTAGCTTGAAATGGATTTTTCACATTTTTGAATAGTGTATCATCATAATGTTTAATTGGACTTGTTTTTCCATGACGTACTTTTCCAGCATTAACTACTTTACCGCCAAAGCAATGTATGATGCCTTGATGTCCTAAACAAACTCCAAGTATTGGCATTGTTGGCCCTAATTCTGTAATTACATTATTGCATATTCCAAAATATTTTTCATCTTCTGGTGTACCAGGTCCAGGAGAAATAATTATTGCGTCATAATTTTTTTCCTTAATTTTATCAATTGAGATCTTATCATTACGTATAACATCACAAATTATCCCCAGCTCTCCTAAAATTTGTGCTAAATTATACACAAATGAATCATAATTGTCAATAATGAGAAATTTCATTTTGAAGCCTCTTTTAGTGCTAAGAGCATAGCTCCTGCTTTGTGTTCAGTTTCTTTTAGCTCGTTTTCTGGTATAGAATCAGATACAATTCCTGCCCCTGCTTGAACAAATCCTTTCTTTCCATCAAAAAATATACTCCTAATAGCAATAGCAAAATCACAACATCCATTAAAAGAAAAATACCCAACTGCGCCTGCATATGGCCCTCGTGAATGGAGCTCTTGTTCATCAATAATTTCCATCGCTCTGACTTTTGGAGCTCCTGATACAGTTCCCGCAGGAAATACTGCCTTGAATGCATCATACATATTGTATTTTTCATCTAAAGTACCAACCACATGAGTTACCATGTGTTGAACATGACTGAATTTTTTCACTTGCATTAAATCAACTACGTGAACGGAACCATATTTACACACTTTTCCAATATCATTTCTTCCTAAATCGACTAGCATGGTATGTTCTGCAAGCTCTTTTTCATCATTGAGCATTTCTTTTTTCAACTGATCATTTTTTGTTTCATCATTTGTAATTTTTCTTGTACCAGCAATTGGAAATGTTTCTACAACATTTCCAGTTACTCGAATTAACATTTCAGGACTTGCACCAATGATTGTTTTTTCGTCCATTTTCATGTGATATAGATATGGAGATGGATTCATACTACGTAATATTTTGTACACTTTCAAATAATCTCCACTAGCATCAAAATTAAATCTGCGTGATAATACTACCTGAAAAATGTCTCCGTCATAGATGTATTTTTTAGCATCATTAACAATTTTTGTGAATTTTGCTTCATTCATATCAACAGAAATTTCTGAAACATAGAAATTTTCAAATTTATTCTCAGAAAGTTTAATCTGATCTATTCTATTTTCATCATAATAAAAATAAAATGATTTCTTTTGTTTAGTATCATACAGTATTCCATCCTCATATATTCCAAATTCCATTAACGGAGTATCCACTGGATGTGATTGTGGAACTTTTTCCCACAATGTAACTGCATCATAATTGATGATTCCCACTGCTCCGCCTAAATATCGATAAGATTGATCAGATGTAGTTTCAAGTAATTGTTTAATAGATGACAGTGGATCATCTGTTGCGATAGTTTTTTGTGTTCCATCTTTGTAGAATAGAATTACTTTATCTGAGTAACCTTTTACAATAATTGTTGGGTCAAAACCCATGATGGATGTTTCTGCTAATTCTTCTGGACCAGTTAGTGATTCAAACAAAAATGAGTGAGAATAATTCCGTGATAATTTATTATAAATTTCAAATTGAGTGCCAGTTAACTCTAGGGGTATTACTTTAGGATTATCGCGTCCAAATATGTCCACCCATGTCAGTCATCCTAACTATATTCTATATTTAAGATTTCTATAGGTTAGAGAGGGCACAGTTTGTTCTTCTGACACAAACATGCTCTTAATTGAACAAGTTTCATTATAGTCATATAGGAACTGAGGGATGTCCCAATGCCCAGTTATGCCCCTCCATTTTGGGATCCTCAGGCTCCTTTAATTACCGTAAAGTACGGTACTTTTATATGCGATCTTGAGCATGTTATATCATGAGTCAATTACTTGAAACAAAAATTCCTTCCAGAATTTATCAGGACTTTGTTTTCTTAAAAACAAAAATCGTTGTAAATACTCTTGCTAATGAAGCTAGATGCTATGTATGTAGTAAAGGACTTGAAGATGGTTTTAGTGTTACTGCAAAAAATACTATTTTTGGAACGTTACTATTTTGCGATAAGCACTATTCTACAAATTAGATAATGGGATTTGTTATCGCTCCTTGCGCAGCAGATCCTACTAAAGAAGCGTATTTTGCTAATGCACCAGATGTATAGTTTGGTTTTGGTCT
>JACZUQ010000004.1:25351-28974 GCA_022573065.1 Nitrososphaerota archaeon | reverse complement strand
TTACTATTTTGCGATAAGCACTATTCTACAAATTAGATAATGGGATTTGTTATCGCTCCTTGCGCAGCAGATCCTACTAAAGAAGCGTATTTTGCTAATGCACCAGATGTATAGTTTGGTTTTGGTCTAGTCCATTGATTTTTTCTTTTCTGTAATTCTTCAGATGAAACATGCAGATCTACAAAATTATCTTCTGTATTGATAGAAATTTCATCTCCATTCTTTACAAACGCTAAAGGCCCTCCTACAAATGCCTCAGGAGCTATATGCCCAACCATTAATCCACGAGTGCCTCCAGAAAATCTTCCGTCAGTAACCATTGCTACTTTTTTCCCTAATCCTTGACCTACTATTGCTGCAGTAGTAGCTAACATCTCTCTCATTCCTGGACCTCCTTTTGGACCTTCATATCTAATAACAACGACATCGCCTTCTTTTATTTCTCCTTTAGATATTGCATCAAATGCATACTCTTCTCTATCAAACACTAGTGCTTTTCCAGTGAATCTTGTCATTTCTGCTCCAGCCGTTTTAATTACTGCGCCATCAGGTGCTAATGTTCCTTTTAGAATTACTGCAGTTCCAACATTATGAATAGGATTATCAATGGACTTTACAATATTTTGTTCTGATTCCGGAAAACTTATTGATTCTAGATTCTCATGAATAGTTTTTCCAGTTACTGTAAGACAGTTTCCATGAAGTAATCCTTTATCATCTAATTTTTTTAGAACAAATGGAATTCCTCCAATTTTATCTAATGAGTTCATTACATAATTTCCACCTGGTTTCATGTCAGCTAAGTGAGGTGTTTTTTTTCTCACTCTCTCAAAATCATCATATGTTAGCTTAATTTTAGCCTCATTAGCTAACGCCAACAAATGTAATATCCCATTAGTTGAACCTCCTACTGCATTTAACATGGTAATTGCATTCTCAAATGCTTCAAATGTTAAAATATCGCTGGGTTTGATCTTCAATTCCAAAAGTTTTGCACACGCCTTTCCTGTATCGTACACTATCTTTTCTCTTCTATCATCCTCTGCTGGAGGACTAGCACTACCAGGCAATGCAAGACCTATTGCCTCAGAAATCGATGCCATTGTATTTGCGGTAAACATTCCTCCACAAGACCCAGCATTAGGGCATGCAGTATTTTCAATATCTTTCAAACCCTCAAGGGATAATTGTCCTGCATCATATGCCCCAACAGCTTCATACACATCTACTATAGTTAACTCTCTACCATCTAAAATACCAGGCATTATAGTTCCCCCGTAAACGAAAACTGATGGTAAATTCAATCTAGTCATTGCCATCATAGTTCCAGGTAAGCTTTTATCACATCCAGCAATTCCAACTAATGCATCATACTGATGAGCTCTTACCATTAATTCAATAGAATCAGCAATTACTTCTCGAGAAACTAATGATGATTTCATTCCTTCATGTCCCATTGCAATCCCATCGCTTACTGCTATGGTACTAAATTCTCGTGGTGTAGCTCCCCCTTCTAGAACCCCTTCTTTAGCTTTTTGAGCCAGTCTTCCTAGATGAATATTACAAGGTGTAGCTTCATTTCCTGTATGGCAAACACCAATGAATGGTTTGCTGAGATCATCATCAGTTAATCCCATTGCTTTGTACATTGCTCTGTGAGGAGAACGAGCAGTCCCTTCTAGAACATTTCTACTTGATATTTCCATTTTAAACAAATTACGATAGGCATACCATAATTTAGGTGGTTTGTTATCCTGACATAGGTTGAGTGTCTAATTCTAATAATTGGTCATCAATTTGTGTTTGATCTTCGCCGCCATAGGAAATAAGAATTCTATCTCCATCTTCAAAAACCATTTCTGTTAGATTATCTACTGGTTCATGATTGACATAAAACTTTAGAGAAAATTCTTCATTTGTACAGAACTTTCTTTCTCCACCTGCTGAAGCTTTAAATGAAAAACATTCATCGTCGAGTCCAATTCCTATTGTTTCAAATAGCCATCCCATCATAACGCCTGTGGCATGCCTATGAATGGTACTGCCATCCCGAGCTTCAAAATGTTGGTAACTATTTTTTATTTGATATGCTGGACCCGAAAAATCAAAAGTATCCCCATGAAGTTTAGCCAAAAGTGTAGCATGTACGTGTTCTGAACCAAGACTTCCAGCTCCTGGAGGTGCCCCCGGGGTAACTTGGTCAAAACTCAAAAAATTATACACTTGAATTCCAACAATTATCGCAATTCCACTAAAAACTAGTACAGCTATAAGTGTATGCTTTCTTTTTTCTTTGATCCTTTGAGTAGCAAAAGAGTCTCTTTTTTCCTCTCTTTCTTTTCGCGATTTTTTACCCATGAGATAGTCAAGTTCCTAAAATTCCCTTAATTAACTTAATTGATAGAAAAACCATAAATAAAATACAATGTCGGGAATTACATGAATTGCATTTTTTGTGAAATAATACAAGGAAAAAGACGAGGTCATTTCATTTACCAAGATGAAACTCACGTAGGATTTTTAGATAAATATCCAATAGATTATGGACACGCTCTATTTTTACCACGTGCACATTTTGAAAAAGTAACTGACATGACGCCAGACGATGTAGGTAATCTGTTTTCAAAGATACCGAAAATTGCAAAAGCTATCATCAAAATTACTAATGCAGATGCTTTTAGTATGGCACAAAACAATGGTAGGGCTGCAAAACAAATCGTGCCTCATGTACATGTTCATATTATTCCAAGATTCAATGATAGAGAGACTCTCTGGACTAAACGAGATATTGGAAACGATGATGAATTAAAAGTACTTGCTGAAAAAATTCGTAACTGTATTTAAATTGCTTAAAATTATGTGTTTAAAACTAAAAAATTAGTTCGTTCAACCTAAACAAACTCGTCTTAAAAGGGGCATGGGAATTATTTAAAATAAAAATGGATCTAAATATTTTGATAGCAGAGGATAATGATTTTACCTCCAAACAATATAAAACTGTATTAGAAAAAAATGGGCATAAAGTCACTTTAACTAAAGATGGGGAAGAGTGTTTTGATATCTATAATGACGAAGTAAAATATCATGAATTATTCAAACAACAAAAGACTTCTCCTTTTGATATTGTATTATTAGATCAAAACATGCCAAGAAGAACTGGAACCGAAACAGCAAAAGATATTTTAAAACTTAGGCGAAATCAGAGAATAATTTTTCTCTCTGCATATGGGCAAAAAATATTAAAAGATGTTTCGGATGTAATGGATGATTCCATACAAATTATACAGAAACCTTTTTCATTAGATTTTCTACTAAAAAAAATTGAAGGCAGAATAATTAACTCACGTGCTAATAGAGATCTTAACACAAGATTAAAAGGTACACAAGAAAACAACTTGATGACAATTACCCAATCTGAAGAATCAATTCGTTGATTACTGATTTGGATTATATCTTAAGATGGCGCCAATTTTTCCAATGCTAGATAGCATTGTTCCGTGTTCTGCTTTTCCAGAAACTACTTCAATTTTAGTTCCAGTTTTTGTAGCGAATAGTGCCAGATAGTCTACAATTTCTTGCTGACTTACTTGTAAATCTGTACTATTACAGTTTGGACACGCAGT
>JACZUQ010000004.1:22006-25254 GCA_022573065.1 Nitrososphaerota archaeon | reverse complement strand
TTCCGTGTTCTGCTTTTCCAGAAACTACTTCAATTTTAGTTCCAGTTTTTGTAGCGAATAGTGCCAGATAGTCTACAATTTCTTGCTGACTTACTTGTAAATCTGTACTATTACAGTTTGGACACGCGGTTTTTAGTAATTCAGTTTTTCTTGGTATAACTTTTGGTAACTCAATTATATCTTCTTGAATATTTTGACATTTTTTACATTTACATTCAATTCTATATAGATTCGTATCATCCGTAACGATGATTTTATCTGCTACATTATTTTTTAAATAATTAATAACTTCTTTCATACCATAAGCCCCCAATCCCGTGTTTGAATTGATATGTTTGAATAACTCTTCAACAATTTTTTTTTCTTCAACCATTCTAAAATCTGATAATATATCACCTGATTTTGCAAATGCTTCTCTAATGCCTTCTGAACCTGAGTATGACGCATCAATTGTTGTTAATACCATATCTTGTAAACGATATTCAAGATAGTTATTGTTGATAAATTCTTCTTTGGTAGGTCCAGGTCCTGAAATAATCAGACCTTTAATTGGATAAATATCAATAAAATACTCTTTTGTAATATCAGCTACTCTGTTAAAAAAATAGGTAAGCTCCATTTCACGTAATTTTTGAAATCTTTTTGCAGACTGTCCTCCCTGTCTATGTTTTCCAGCAACCCCTGAACCAGTTTCTTTTAACACTTCAATTTTGTCCCCATGTAATAGTCCCCAACCTGCGTCTTTAGCATCTATAGCCAGAAAACCAATTAAATTGTCATCTTTGAGCATATCTTTTAGAATATCTACATGAAAATGATCATCGCATCTATACAGAAATGTTTTCAAATCTTTGGGAGGATCAATTTCATAAACTTTGACTATTTCACTTCCAAGTGGCCCTCCGCCCTCAGGAGGTAACGCACCACAGAAAATTACAAGACCACGTTCGGGAGTTTTTTTGTAAAGTTTTAGTCTTTGTACAACTTTAGATAATGAATCTACAACATGTGTTCGAGTAAGATCTGATTTTATATTATCTGCAGTTCCCTGCTCTTCTCTTAAATTAGTAATTACCTCATGGAGTTGTTTACCCTGTGGAACATACAAGCTAATTAATTCTGTCCCACGACCTGTTTTTTGTGATAATTCTTCTAATGTCTTTCTAATTTTGTAAAGTTTCACAGAATCCTGTTTTTGTAATTTGAATTTTACCATATTTTCAATTGTCTGACGGAGCGAATATTAAGTTTGATTGAAATTAGATTATCACAAATTAGATTTTGCCAAATTGGACCTTTAATTTACAAAAATTGACCGCACTAAACATTACCTTCACTAGATAAGAGTTATTATGGGAAGTAGAACTGTTGGGAAACTTTATCCTATAGCACTAGATGACTATCCAAAACTTTTGAGATACAAAGTATCTGAAAAGGGGATTTATCATATTGAAGATTTGATTCGAGAAATCTTCGTAGAAAACAAAGAACTCTCACTCAATAAATTGACTCAATTAGGTCTTTTATTAAAAACATACATTTGTCAAACGAAACGCGTGGATGAAGAAGTGATGTTTCAAGAAATCTCAAAACGAGCAAGAAATCTAGGTGGAGTTGAAACTCACGAAATCAAAGCAATTCTCAAGCGATTAATGATGCGTGATTTGATTAGTTCTAATCCTCTATATGATCCACGAATAGCAATAGGCATTCATCATAAAGAAATGTATTGAGAAGAATTTTTTCCAGATCGTATGTTCGTTACGAACACCGAACTCGGTATATCTTAAAAACTCAAATAAAAAAAATGCCAAAGGACGATTTGGATATAAAAAGCTCTGCTTTAAAGAAGAAATCCTCAAAATCTGAAAAATCTATAGAAAATACTGAAATTCAAATTAAAAAAGCTAAAGAATATATGAAAAAAATCAACAGTCAATTAACAAATAGACTACATAGAATTGATAAAATCAAAAAATCCCATGAACGATTTGAACAGCAAATAGAAGTTTTACAATCTGGAAAATTTGTCAATAGACAAGAAAGTTTAATGGATATGGTAAATGATATTATTGAAATTCCAGAAGCAATTAAGGTAAATAATGAGTTATCTGGTCTTATTGAAAAGTATGCTGTAGAAAAACTTGATTTAATGAAAAAATTATTTTCGAATGAGAAAAGACAAACAAGAGAATTTAATGAAAAATTAAAAGAAAATTTATCTCAATTAGCAATGTCTGAACAGAAATTAAAACGACAACGTGACAATTTACAAATTGATTTGAGAGAAAAAACTAAAAAATTAGCTCAAGCAGAACGACTTTCTGCTATTGGGGAATTGTCTGCAAGATTAGCACATGATCTAAGAAATCCATTAACTGTGCTTAAGGGAGTTGTTGAAATTGCCAGAGCAAGAACTAAATCTGGAGAAATTTATTTTTCTACTAAACAAATTGATATGATGGAACGTGCTATTGCTAGAATGTCAAATCAAATTGACGATGTTTTAGAATTTGTAAAAATTCAATCATTACATGTAACAAAAAATTCACTTTTAGATACCTTAGGACTATCCTTGGCAAAAATAAATAAATCATCAAATATCAAAATTCACATTCCTGATAACAGTATAGAATTTGTATATGATTCAGATAAGATTGAAATTGTTTTTGATAATTTACTAAATAATTCAATGCAAGCAATAAATGATGATGGAGTAATTACAATTAGATTTATTGATATAGAAAATGAGGTTGAAATTGAAGTGGAAGATTCGGGTGGTGGTGTGTCAGATGAAATAATATCAAAAGTTTTTGAACCCCTATTTACTACAAAGAAAAAAGGAACAGGACTAGGACTAGCAAGTTGTAAGAGTATAGTAGAGCAACATGGAGGGAGTATTTCCATAAGAAACAAACCTACTGTATTTACAATAAAGTTGCCTAAAATGGTAGAAATATCTACAATTTAATAATCACAAATCATCAATTGCTTGCCTAAAAACATCAATAGGTTGATTTCCTCTAATTTTGATAATTTTTTCATCATTGAATATCAAAAAGGAAGGTGTAGCATCAATTCCTATTTTTTTGCCAAATTTTTCTAATTCAAGAACTTTTTGGTTATACTTGTGTTCATCTAAACATGTTGTAAATTCATCAAGTTCTAAATTCACTGATTTTGCAAATTGATTTAATGAATCATAATTTATCCATCCTGTTTTCTCGCCAGCCCAATTAGAATACAGT
>JACZUQ010000004.1:19948-21908 GCA_022573065.1 Nitrososphaerota archaeon | reverse complement strand
TATTTCATCGTTTGGCAGATAATATAATTTATCAATCTTAGATTGAACAAGAATTTAAATACGCAGATAGATTGAAAAATGAAAGATGTCTCAGTCAAGGGGTATAACAATTACAAAAACTGGGGTTCCAATTTATGCAATAATACTACTTGCTGCTATCTTTGTTTTTGGTTTGTTTGTTGTAGGTTATGATCAGGGTCATCTATTTAGTGTAATTATGGGCGAAACGGCGTTCGAAGAATTATACCTTCATGAGCTAACCCATGATATGAGACACGCCGCAGGATTTCCCTGTCATTAGTGATTCAATTGAAAACTGCTCTCTTCATCTCCATTGTTTTGGTTGCAGGATTTTTTGCAGGTACAATTCATGGTCTTGCAAACTTGGCAATTGTTGAGCCATATCTTGATGAAGCAATAGGAATAGAAAATCAAAATCTCTTTGCATCAGGAGAAGAAGATGATACTGTACAATTCCAAGTTGAATACGAATCATATAGAATATGGCAAAAAGGAGGACAAGTTTTAGCAGGTGCCATACTTGGAACATCTATTGGCGCTCTATTCGGTATAGTTTTTGCACTTTCAAGAAAGATCTTACCAGGAAACCATCATGTCAAAAAAGCCCTAGTTTTATCAGGAATAATGTGGTTTACAATTTACTTAATACCATTTTTGAAATATCCAGCAAATCCTCCTACGGTTGGTGACCCCGATACTGTTGTACTCCGAGCAATTTTGTATCTTTCATTTATTGCAATTTCAGGATTCGGCGCTGTAGGATTTTATCAATTGTTCAAAAGATTAGAAAAAAGTAAAAGAATTGTAGCATTAATTGGATATGGTGTTTTTATTAGTGCAGCATTTTTATTAATGCCAGAAAATCCAGATGAAGTTACAGCACCTTTGGACCTTGTTAATGGATTTAGAGCAACGTCTGTGATAGCGGTATCTATATTTTGGATATCTGTTGGAATTATACTAGGAGCCTTCTGGCAAAAATATAACCCTGATAAACAAATACAAACTAACACCACTAGTAAATTCTAATTATATAGAATGAGAATGGCATTTCGTTTAAATAACTCTAGAAATGTTATGATACTGATTGGCAAAAAGACTAACATTGCCCCAATTAAAAAAATATGATATTACGCAAAAAGTTATAGAGTCCCTTGCAGATGCTGAGTCAAGAACAATTTTATTTTCAATAATTAAAAAAGGTAAGACTGCAGCTGAGATTTCTGAAAAATGTAAAATTCCATTAAGCACAGTGTACAAGAAATTATCAGACCTCGAAAATCTAACTTTGCTAGAAGTTGAAAAATGGCTGATTTCAGATAAAGGACGTAAATTTAAAATTTTCAAAAGTAGAATTAGTAAAGCCGATATTAGTATAAAAAAATCAGAACCATCACTGACTTTGGTACCTAATTAAAAGGAAATCGTATGGAAAAACCTACCATCATTCAATTAAGTGAATATGATGTTACTCAGAAAATAATTGAAGCTTTGACAAATGTTTGTACTAGGGCAGTCTTATTTTCTATAATTCATGATCCAAAAGATGCTACCCAAATTGCACACGAAGTACATATTTCTTTATCATCAGTCTACAAAACATTATCTACTTTAGAAGACCTTGCTCTCATCAATGTCAATAATTATAGAATTTCTGAAGAAGGAAAGAAAATTAAATTATACAAAAGCAAAATTGGCCAGGTAGTTATTACTATCAAAGACACCGAACCTATATTGCGTTTATACGCAAATCCTGGAAAAAGTAACAAATAGACATTCTATCGCTATAGAATCAGAATATAGAATTACTTTGCACTTTAAATTATGTTAGGGGTTCCTAACTAATCAAATGCAACAAAAATCAATTTTGATTCTTACATTAGCAGTGATAGTGACTTTAGCTGCAGTTCCAATTACAATTAATGCAGAATCTGAAATT
>JACZUQ010000004.1:11255-19850 GCA_022573065.1 Nitrososphaerota archaeon | reverse complement strand
TCCCTACAAATTATGAAATTATCATAGAGGGATTAAGATTTGGCCACATTGATGCGGCATTTATGGATACAGGTCCTGCTTGGATTGCATATCAACGTTCTGGTGCAGAAGTTGTTGCTTCTGAAGTGGTTGCAGGTAAAGTACATTATCAAGCAACAGTTTGGGCAAAAGCAGATAATGATTCTATTAATTCTCTAGCAGAAACCATTGGAAAACGAGTAGCGTTTACTAGCATTACTGGGTCATCTGGTTTCGTTAGACCGATGGGCACTTTGGTGGCAAACGGACATGTACAAATTCAGGGAAATGATTTAGTAGCCTTGCAAGCTGCATTAGGAGAAACTTTTGAAGAATATACCTTTGCAGGGGGTTACAAGGCAGCACTTGAACTTTTGTTAAATGATAATGTGGATGTAGCATTTGTTTCAGATATTGCACCACAAAAATATCTAACAATTGAACAACAAAGGCAGCTTCGAATTGTTGAGCAAATTGGCCCTGTACCTTCACATGTATTAGTTGTTAGTGCTGATATGTCGGATTCAACAAAAAAACTATTTGTCGATGCAATGCTTGAATTAAACGAAGATGAAAATAATCACATTCTCAAGAATGTATATGGGGCAGAAGCACTACTTCCAACTACAACTACAATGCATATAGGGGAATTTGGAACATACATTGATTTACTTACAGGCCTTGATCAACAGATCTTAAACAAGTATAACTTCAAAAAATAATGTTATTAAAAAAACTTATAAAAAAATCAATGCCCTATTCCAAACTTTCCACAATCAACACTAAAATTATAATTCATATGAATGATGTTTGGGCATCATATGATGCAAAAAATTATTCACTAAAAGGAATTACTCTATCAATTGAAAGAGGTACAAATTATGCTATAGTGGGTAAATCTGGTTCTGGAAAATCAACTTTACTAAAGTTAATCAACGGTATGATGAATCCTAGTAAGGGTCAGATTAAAGTTGATTATCAGACCCCTAACATGAACAAAAAACAATTTAGGAAAAAAATGTCAAAAATTGGTTATATCCCTCAAAGCTTAGGGTTAGTAAAAAACATCTCTGTATTAGAGAATGTTTTGATAGGTGCTTTGCCTCGAATTGGAAGACTAAATTCCTTATTAAAAAATTTTCCAAAATATGAAATAGAGGAAGCAAAAAAAATTATCAAACTTGTAGGTCTTAAAGGAAAAGAAAATAGAAAAACATACACACTAAGTGGAGGCGAAAAAAGAAGAGTTGCAATTGCTAGAGCATTAATGCAAAAACCTGTTTTGTTGCTAGCCGATGAAATCGTATCTGAATTAGATCAAGTTACTGCAAAAGAAATAATGGATTTAATAGCAGATGCGCAAAAGCGACTAAATCTTACCGCAGTGATGGTACATCATGACATGAAGCTTGCATTAGAATACGCAAATCGTGTGGCTGTAATTAAAGAAGGTCAAAAAATTCTAGAAATTGGAATCGATGGTGAGAAAATAATAGATTTTCAATCAGGCAATATATCTCAACAAGAAATAATGGAGTTATACAATAATGAATCCGAAAAATAACTTGATTATTGCATTAGTAATAGCTGGAATCATTGTAATGTCTTATAACATTGATGCAAACCCTGTTGAATTTGTAGACGGTCTCCCTAATCTAGCAATTGTAGTTAAAGAAATGACTGATGTAGAACCTGATTTGTTTGTTACTGCATTTTGGTCAATGCTTGAAACAATTGAAATGGCGTTTATTGGAACTGTTGTTGGTGTGGTAATTGCACTCCCATTAAGTTTGTTGGCAGCTCGAAATTTAAATAATAAATTAATTTATGTTCCTTTGAGGGGAATTTTAGCTGCTGCACGTACATTTCCTTCAATACTATGGGCTATTTTGTTTGTAATTATGGTGGGATTAGGCCCTTTTGCTGGAGTATTAGCAATTATTATGTATACGATAGGGTTTATTGCAAAATTACAATACGAATCTATCGAAGCAGTAGATTCTGATCCAGTAGATGCAGTTAATTCAATTGGAGTCTCCAAATGGCAATTAATTCGTCACGTTGTAATTCCTGAATCTGCTCCACATTTGATTAGTCAAATATTGTATATGTTTGATTATAATGTACGACAAACAAGTATCCTAGGATTAGTTGGAGCAGGTGGAATTGGATTTTACATAATTAATTATATTAAATTCTTTGAATATGGAAAAGCAGCGGTCTTTATGCTTGTAGTGTTAATTACTGTATTAATTATTGATTTTGTTAGTGTAAAAATTAGAGACAAATACATTGTTAAAGCGCAAAAAGGAATGAAAGTAGAAGTTTGACATTCAAACCTTTACGCATGTCTTTAATTTTCTTGTCATTAATTACACTTTTACTTTTTTCTAATCTTTCTGCATATGCTGAAAGTTACAGTTTAGAAATTGATAATGAAGTTTATGATATAGAATATGATTTTAATGGAGATGTAATTGCAATGGCAATTGATAAAGAAACATTTTCTTTGTTAATTGCTACAGAAAATGTAAATGATTCTCAATTTCAAATTAAATTACCAACCGATCTTATTCGTGCAGAAAATAATGAATTTGCAGTGCTAGTTAATGGCTTTGAAGTCAATTATGAAGTAATGGAAACTGCAGATAGTAATTTGACTTTTTTTGTTCCAGCATTTACTGAAGAAATTGAAATAATTGGAACTTTCGTTGTTCCAGAATTTCCTTTGGGAGCGGTTCTGGTTTTAGGAACAATAAGTGGAATAATTATACTAGTACAAAAATCAAAAAAATTCCTATTTAGGTAACAATTTTGTCTATTTGTTTACTAGATTCTGCATTTTTTACTTCTCGTGCAATTCTTCGTCCCATGCTCATTGGTTCATCATAAAATAAGGTAGAGTATGGTGAACCTTGCATGAAAATGTTTGTACCTGCAACAATTCTTGCAGAAAATTCGAATGACCAAAATTTTGCATCTGCATCATAAACTCCTTCAATACAAAACGGTCCATTCATTCCTGGAGAAACAAGTCTCTTTGCTGCAGCTACAAATCTTTCCCCCATAGAATATACTTCAGATAGCAAAGACTCCCTTAGTACTAAAGGACTATTTGCAATTACATTAAATGAAGAAACCTCATCCATTTTCATTTGTAGTTGTGATGGTATTCTTGCCAATCCATCAATATCAGATTCATGTCTTTTATCAACACCAAAAAATTCCAACTCTTCTTTTAATGGAGAATAAAAATACTGCAAATATGCTAAAACTCCAGAAGCATATTCTTGAAGATACAAATCATCGTCTCCTTTTATGATACCTTGTGAAATCAGATTGTCACGTTTTTTATTATATTCTGCTTCAGTTGTAGCCATAAAGTATCCTTTACCGCCTGCAGCACCATGTCTTTTTGCAATAACTAGTTTGTTAATTTCTCTAGGACTAAAGACTGATTTTGGGACATTTAATTTTGCTTCAAGCATTAATTTTTCTTTTAATGATCTATCAGATTCCCAACGTAAAATTGATTTATTTCCAAATATTGGAATTTTAATTGATTCAATTTCTTTTGAACTCATTTGTGCAATTAAAGTTCCATGTGGAATTAAGATTGCATTATTTTTTTCTAAAATTGAATTGCATCTATGATCTAGTATTTCATGAAACGAGTCGACTAGTATTAATTCATCAATAAAATTAAATCTTCTATAAAGCCTCTCTCGTTTTTTTTCACAAATCAAAATTGATTTAATACCTTCATCTCTTGCTCCTTTTAGCACCTGGAGAGAACAATGAGAACCCAGAGTGGCTATTGCAGTCAAATCTACATATTTAGTTATAAAAATACACTTTATGAATCATCCATACGGCTTTTTGAAATATATTCAAAAACCTCATCAATTAGTTCAATCGAAATTTTAGATTTTAATTCATTTGGAGTAGACTTTACTATGAAATCAATTAGAGATATGTTATCAGGTAAAGAGCCTTTTTCAGTGTATAAGGAGTAGGCCGCAATGGCATTTGAAATCATGCATATTGCTTTTTCTTTTTCGGAAAAAACCACACCCATAATTTTGAACTCAGGCATAAAAATGATAGATGTTGTCGAATAAATTTTTTGATTTTGTATGTTGTGTATGCACAAACAATGGTCTTTCTACGTAAAAAGGGCAAATCGTACATGCACCATTGCAAGAAATGTGATGTAGAGTTTCGGAAAAAAAGTACACTTGAACAACACATTCAATATATTCACAAATCTGATTTTCCATCAGTAAAAAAAATTTTAATTTTAGGTGGGGGTTTTGGAGGAGTAAATGTACTGAGAGAAATTCAAAATATTTTTCAAAATAAAGTAAATGTTGATATTAGTATTGTAAATCAAGATAATTTCTTTTTATTTACTCCCATGTTGCCTGAAGTTGCATCAGGTATGATTCATCCCAGAGATATTTCCATACCAATTCGTACTTTTTGTAAACGTGCTAAATTCTATCAAGCAGTTGTATCTTCTATTGATTTAGAACAAAAATTAGTTACAATCAGTAGGCAATTTGATGGAAAAGTCCATGCTTTAGAATACGATTATCTTATTTTGTCAATGGGAAGTATTACTAACTTTTTTGGAAACAAAAACATTGAGAAACATTCTTTTACAATTAAAACAATTGAAGATGCAATAGGAATTAGAAATCATTCTATTAACATGCTTGAAAATGCAGGTCAAACAAGTGATCCTGATTTACAACAAAAACTTATGACCTTTACAGTGGTTGGGGGTGGTTTTGCAGGAGTTGAAACTATTGGAGAACTCAATCATCTTATTAGAGAATCTGCAGCAAGAATGTACCCAAATATTAATCCAGAAAAAATTAACATGATATTAGTTTCATCAAAGAATGGAATCTTGCCTGAAGTAAGCAAATCTCTAAGCGAAAAAGCGATGAGATCCTTAAAAAATCAAGGAATACAAGTTATAACTAAAACGAAAGCTGTTGATGCTGATGAAGATTATGTTTTGTTAGATACTGATGAAAAAATTCCATGTACTACTCTTATTTGGGCAGGAGGAGTAACAGTTGATCCTGTTATTGCTGGATTAAAATGTGAACATGGAAAATCAGGAAAAGTACAAGTTGACAAATATTTACGATTAATAGGGTATCCTAATGTGTTTGCTTTAGGAGATTGTGCTGA
This sequence comes from Nitrososphaerota archaeon, assembly GCA_022573065.1. Taxonomy (GTDB): domain Archaea; phylum Thermoproteota; class Nitrososphaeria; order Nitrososphaerales; family Nitrosopumilaceae; genus CSP1-1. The sequence continues at coordinate 14,627 of JACZUQ010000004.1, read as the reverse complement.
AATAATTGATTCTACTACCAGAAAACCTTATCCTCCAACTGCTCAACATGCTATACATCAAAGTCATACCGTATCGCAAAATCTGAAAGTGACATTAACTGGGAAAGACAAAATGAATCAATTTTCATTTCACAGTAAAGGTATGATGGCTACAATAGGTAAAAGAAACGCAATTGTGGCAATATTTGGATATAATTTACAGGGAGTTATCCCTTGGTTGATTTGGAGAACATATTATGTGCTTCAGATGCCTTCTCTAGGAAAAAAAATCAAAGTGATTTTAGATTGGACTGTTGATTCATTCTTTAAACGAGATTTGACTTCATATGGTCAAATAAAAAAGAAAAACTTGACAAAGGTAGATATCAAAGAAAATGTCGTCACATTGAAAGAATTACTCTTTCCAGATTTGTAATAATTAATTAAGAATCTGGACTTTCGCAACAGTTATGTCAAGTTAGAAACTTGTCGTTTTTCACTAGTTTCAACATAATTTTTTAAGAGGAAGATTTAGACACAAATAAAGTAATGATAAAGATCGAACTTGGGAGTTTACGTAGAACTCATTATTCAAAAGAATTAGATCCCTCAAAAGATGGTTCAGATGTTACTGTTATGGGATGGGTTTTGAGTGTACGAGGTCATGGTAACATTTCATTTTTAACAATTCGTGATAAGTTAGGACAAATTCAGATAGTTGCCAAAGCAGGAAATTGCCCTGATGAGATACGCGAAAAAATTTCAAAGTTAAAAGAACATTCATCAATTGGAGTATCTGGAAAAATAAAATCTTCTGAAAAAGCACCAAATGGAGTAGAAATTATTCCAACTGAATTAAGAGTTTTCTCCGAAGTTGAAAAAATTCCTCCATTTGAACCACAAGCAAAAACTGTGAAAAACATTGATACTAGATTAGAAGTACGATCAATTGATCTTAGACGAAAAGTTCTACAGCATATTTTTACAGTTAGAAGCCAAGTGTTAAAAACAGTAAGAGATTATTTTTATCAAGAAGATTTCATTGAAATAAACACTCCAAAAATAATTGCGACTGCGACTGAAGGCGGAGCAGCTTTATTTCCAATTTTTTATTATAATAAAGAGGCGTTTCTAGCACAAAGCCCACAATTATACAAAGAACAACTTACTATGAGTTTTGAAAAAGTTTTTGAGATTGCACCAATATTTCGTGCCGAACCATCTAGGACAAACAGACATTTGGCTGAAGCGATTTCAATTGATCTTGAAGAAGCATTTGTAGATTACAATGATGTAATGGACAGAATTGAGCAAATAATAAAAAAAACAATTCAATCGGTTAATGATTATACAAAAGAAAACAATGATGTAGAATTTACAGTTCCAAATGTTCCAGAATTAATTCCGCGTTATACATATACAGAATTAGTTGAAAAAATGCAAAAAGCAGGAGTAAAAACAGAATGGGGCGATGATCTATATCCATCAAATCTGCAAAAAATTGGTTTAGATGGATTTTATTTCATTAAAGACTGGCCTACAGGTCCAAAACCCTTCTACGTTAAGGTAAGTAAAGAAAATCCAAAGATTTCTGATTCATTTGATCTAATGTTTGGTGATTTAGAATTATCATCAGGAAGTACCAGAATTGAGAAAAAAGAAGAGCTTGTTGAACGTATGAAAAACAAAGGAATGAAGGTTGATGCATTTGAATATCATTTAGGAGCTTTTGATTATGGTGTTCCCCCTCATGCAGGTTGCGGAATTGGTTTGGAGCGATTAATGATGGCACTTACAGGGACAGAAAATATACGTGATACAACATTTTATCCTAGAGATGTTGATAGATTGACACCGTAGGAGTGAAAAATGGTATCTAAAGAAGAGATAGAGCACGTCGCAAAATTAATGAGAATTGAAATTGATGATCATCTTGTACACATAGATAGAGTACAAAAAATGATTGCCTATTTTGATATTCTTGATAAAGCTAATGTAGAGTCAGAAGAATTAATCGTAAGAGAGCAAACACTGGATAATCTTAGAGAGGACAAATACATTCCTTATGAAGAAAAGCTTATCGAAAATTTGAAAAATTACAAAGACTCCTACATTAGAGCGCCAAAGATGGTTTGATTTGGACCTGGGAATTTCTGCTTTAAAGTATATTGAGAATATTAAAAGTGGTAATTTTACAGTTGAAGAATTTGTTTTAAAAACTATGGAAAGAATTCAAAAAGTGGATTCAGAACTACATGCATTTTTATCAATAAATGAACAAGCTGTTGATCAGGCTAGAATAATCGATAAGAAAATAAAATCAAATGAGGATCTTGGCACATGCATTGGGATGCCAATTTCTATCAAAGACAATATTTGTGTTAAAGGGACAAAAACTACATGTGCATCAAAAATGCTAGAGAATTTTGTAGCTCCATATGATGCTACTGTAATTTCCAAGCTAAAATCTGAAGATGCCATAATTATTGGAAAAACTAACCTTGATGAATTTGCAATGGGTTTTAGTACCGAATTTAGTGCATTTGGTCCAAGCAAGAATCCATGGAATACTGAATACGTCCCAGGAGGTTCATCTGGAGGTAGTGCAGTATCAGTTAGTGCCTTTGAGTGCATAACATCACTTGGGTCCGATACTGGGGGCTCAGTTAGAAATCCTGCTAGCTTTTGTTCAGTAGTTGGCTTCAAACCCACTTATGGTTTGATTAGTAGATACGGCCTAATATCGTATTCAAATAGTATTGAGCAAATTGGACCATTGACTAGAACAGTAGAGGATACTGCTTTTTTGCTTAATGTTATTACTGGCAAAGATCCTCGGGACAACACAACAGTTGATAATCAAAATGAAGATTATCTCAAAGACATTGATTCAGGAGTAGAAGGGAAAAAAATTGGAATCATCAAAGAAATGACTCAAGAGGGAGTAGATAAACAAGTTTCCAGTGCAACCAAAAAAGCGATTTCAAATTTAGAAGGACAAGGGGCAAAATTTGAAGAGATTTCACTTGACATGGTAAAGTATTCTGTGGCAGCATATTATACAATCACATCCACAGAAGCAGGAAGTAATCTTGCAAGATATGATAATCTTCGTTATGGTTTTGATTTTGATATTGAAGGTTACGAATTTAATTCATACATATCTAAAGCAAGAAAAAATTTTGGTCCGGAGGTCACTCGAAGACTAATTCTTGGAGGGTTTGTACCTTCTGCAGGATATGCTGGAAGATATTTTTTGAAAGCATTGAAAGTTAAAAGTAAATTAACGGCTGAAGTAAACGAGGCTCTAAAAAAAGTTGACATGTTAATAGCTCCAACTGTACCTATTTTGCCTTTCAAGATGGGAGAGAAGATAGATGACCCTGTAGCACT
>JACZUQ010000004.1:8899-11155 GCA_022573065.1 Nitrososphaerota archaeon | reverse complement strand
TGAAAGTTAAAAGTAAATTAACGGCTGAAGTAAACGAGGCTCTAAAAAAAGTTGACATGTTAATAGCTCCAACTGTACCTATTTTGCCTTTCAAGATGGGAGAGAAGATAGATGACCCTGTAGCACTTTTTTTGGTTGATAGTAATACTGTTACCTCAAACCTAACTGAAAAACCATCGATCTCTGTACCATTTGAAATATCACATGGATTACCTATAGGAATTCAACTCATGGCTAAACCAATGCAGGATAAGATGCTCTTACAAGCCGCATATGCACTACAAAGTACTGTAAAACTTCCGGAGATACCAATCTAAAATGACAAAAATAGGATTAGAAATTCACTGTCAACTAACTAATTTAGAAAGTAAATTATTTTGTTCTTGTAAAGCAAATTATCGTGAATTTTCACCAAACTCTAACATCTGTCCAATTTGCATAGGTTTGCCTGGGTCACTTCCTGCGCTTAATAAAAAAGCTGTAGAAAACGCAACCATAATCTCAATGGCTCTGAACTGTAAAACTCCTGAAAAAATTGCATTTTTTAGGAAAAATTACTTTTATCCTGATTTACCCAAAAATTTTCAAATAACCCAATATGATGCATATGGTCCAACAAGTATCGGTCATGATGGAAAAATTACCGTTGAAGGAAAGGAAATCAGAATTAGAAGAATTCAGATAGAAGAAGATCCTGGTAGATTAATCTATGAAGGAGAATCTGAAAAAACTCAAATCACTTTAGTTGATTATAACCGGGCTGGAACTCCATTAGTTGAAATTGTAACAGAGCCAGATTTTGAAAACCCAAAACAAGTTAGAGTATTTTTGAATATACTAGTGGATTTACTCACTAATCTTTCGGTTTCTGACCCTACTCTTGAGGGCGCCCTTAGAGTAGATGGAAATGTGTCTTTGGAAGGTGGAAATAAAGTAGAGATAAAAAATGTCTCATCGTTTCATGATCTAGAAAAAGCAATTCACTTTGAGATTACTAGGCAGCAGAGCCTAGTTGAACGGGGCATTGAGATCATTTCTGAAACAAGACAGTGGGATGATAGAAGAAAAATTACAGTTTCTGCTAGAACCAAAGAAGAAGAATCAGATTATCGATATTTCTTAGAAGGAGACATACCGTGGATTAAGCTAAGCCCTGAGCATTTTAACAAATTAAAAGAAAAAATGCCTGAAAGTATATCCTCAAAAAGAGACAGATACGTTAATCAGTATGATATACCTGGTCAAGTTGCCGATATTCTATCTTCAGACAAATTTTTTGCTGATTTATTTGAAAAATCTCACGATGTCCTAAATGCCAAAGAGATTGCCAATATTATAACTACTGATCTGATGGGATTTGTAGATACTAGAGAGAAAAGAGAAGACCTGAAACTAACTTCCCAACATCTTACAGAATTAGCTAACGCAATCATTTCTAACAAATTATCGAGAATTTCAGCAAAAATTGCCCTTCAAGAGATCGTGAACACAGGAAAACCTCTTTCTGAAATTATTTCCGAGAAGGATTTAGGTAATGTTTCAGACGAATCCGAAATTACGGAAATTATTGATAAGGTTATTAATGAAGAATCTAATGCTGTTAAAGAAATAAAAGAAAAACCAGAAACTGTGAATTTTCTAGTTGGTCAAGTAATGAAAAAAACAAGTGGAAAAGCAAACCCCTCTACAACATTAACTATTTTGAAGAAAAAATTAGGGTTAAGTTAGTTATTTTTTCAACGCCCTTAACAGTTTGTAGTATTCATCTACAGTTATTTCGCCTTTAGCTAATCTTTCTTTAATTACATTAACTGGTCCATCACTAAATTTTAAACTCATTAATTTTTTCTTTAACCAAAATCTATTTTGAAAGATTTGTTCTGAGTTGTTGTTAACTTTTTTTTCTAATTTAATTTTATTTTCTGAAATTTGTTCAATATTAGAATCGACTCTGCGTTTTACTCCATATACGGCTCCAAATAATATTCCTAATCCTCCTAATGCAAGTAACATTGGGGCAACTTCAGTATTTTCAGTATCTAAACTAGGGGTTACTGTAGATGATTGAACATGACTTTGTGATAATTTTTGAGTAGATTTTGTAGGTTCGTTGATAGTTGAATCATCTACATTATTTTGAGTTAATTCCAATGGAGTTATTCCAACTGCTTCATAGATAGTTTGTTCTGGAAAGTTTGTATCAAACCACTTTTTGTATGCTGATTCAGAATTGTATCTATCAATGTAATGCTGAGG
>JACZUQ010000004.1:5914-8801 GCA_022573065.1 Nitrososphaerota archaeon | reverse complement strand
TAGAAACTAATCCTGTGGAATCATAATCTACGGTGCCTGAAAAAATAATTGTATCACCGTTTGAGTAAAATAATTTATCTGTGTGAATAGTTTCTACTTCGGCATAAGCAGGAATAGTAATAGAACTAAAAAGTATTCCAATTATTGTCAACGAAAATAAGTTCTTGCGGTTGATGCGCATATGTTTTTTTTCTATTTTTTCAATTTAAAAAAGACGGAGAAGTTATCTCTTATTCATTATGCGAAAGCTTTAAGTGAAAATAAAATTTTAAATGAAAAATTACTTTCAACCTATAAATTTGAACCTAGTTCGATCGCATTGAACGAACCTCCACAGATTCAAAAACATACCCTTTATAATCAAAAATTTATAGATTTTATCATTGATCAGGGCAGTAATTGCAGATGATGATAAAGAAACAGTCAAGCTTTTCAGTGAATTACTGCAAAGTAATGGAATCAAGGTAGTAGGAAAAGGATTCAATGGTCATGATGCAGTATTTTTGTATCAAAAACTAAAACCTGATGTAGTATATCTTGATGTTACCATGCCAGTTTTTGATGGAATTTATGCTTTGGAAAAAATAAGAGAATTAAATATTGATGCAGTCATCATTATGTTAGCTGATAATATTACATTGAATAATGAAATGGCTATGAATAGATTAAATCCGTCTACAGTTATTCATGAACCTATTGACATTAATGAAATTATTAAAAAAACCAATGAATTATGCGCCCCTACAATTGATGCTGAACAACATATGAGAAAAACAATGGTTACTTTAGCATTAAAAAATACCTTGCTTCAATTAGGTATTGAAGAATTAGACAAAGTTACTGACATCCTTCACAAAGATTACAATTGTACATTAGAAGATTGTTACGAATATCCACAATACCTCAAGCAAGTTCTAAAGGATTTGTTTGGAGAATCATATCAGGATTATATCTTAAATTCACTTACAGAAAATATGAAAGATATTATGAGTCAGCAACAAATAAAAGAATTTCTAAAAGAATTAAGCGTGTAAATTTTTTACAGTTACTTTCTCAATTTTTTTATTTCTTGGGTCACCATAGGCAAAAATGCTCCTACATCTGAAACTATTCCTAAAGCTTGCCATGTGCCCCTATCCATAAGCTTAGTTACAGTAGGTTGATTGATGTCAACAATAATTATCTTAACATCCGCAGGTAACATGTTGCCAGTTGCAATTGAATGAAGCATTGTTGAAGCCATTATCACCATGTTAGCATTTTTTAAAACTTCTTTATACTTTTTCTGCGCAACAGTAATATCAGTTATTACATCTGGAAGAGGCCCATCATCACGAATTGATCCTGCTAATACAAAAGGAATATTTTTTTTGACACATTCATACATTATTCCTTTTGTTAATTTTTTACTTTGTACCATTTTTGAAATCGATCCTGCTTTAAAAACGGAATTTATTGTTTGCATATGATTTCTATATCCCCTTACTGCAAGAGTACCATCATGAATATTCATTCCAAGTGATGTGCCCAAAGTTGCATTCTCAATATCATGTACTGCCAAAGCATTTCCAGCTAAAATTGCGTTGATATATCCAAGCTTAATTAAAGTAGATACCGAATCTGCTGCACCAGTATGTATTATTGCAGGCCCACCTACAAAAACAATTTTACCACCTGATTTTCTTGTTTTATAGATGTCTTCTGCAACTTTTTTTGCAATATGTTGCGTTGGTCTTTCACTAGAGCTACTTCCTCCCATAAATTGAAACACATTCATTCCTTCTCTAGGTCTTTTTGGAGGAGTAATTCGAAGTCCTTCTTCTCCAACTATAATCTTGTCTCCTTTTTTCAAGTCTAGAATTGGAACACATTTAGCTTTATTTCCTTTAACTACGATACATTTATCCATCATCATATTATCAACTTCAATCCATTTGCCTTTAAGAAAAATTTGAGTATTGTTATTAGTTGTACTGTAAAAATTATCAGGCATAACAAATTTCTTTGGAGCAGGTTTTAGTGTTACTTCTTTTTGAATTTTAGCTGTTGCTCCTTCTCGATAAACTAATTGAAGAATTGTATCTAAATGCTTTTGATTGTTTCCTTTAACCCGAATTTTTGCATAGCTTTCGTCTTTTTTCTTTTTTCCAATTTGAATTTTTTTTACTTCAAATTCTCCTCCAAGATCCATTACCCCATCAAAAATCTTTGTTAAAATCAAAGAGTCAATTAAGTGTCCGCGAACTTCTATCTCACGAGAAAATTTACTCATTTATTATGTCACACCGGAAGGGATACTTTACCTTTGTATTCGGGAATATTGTCATCTTTGAGCATTTTTTCTATGTTTTCTTTTTGTTCTTTGGTAACTCCTTGAACTATTGTCTTTGAAATTCCATTTTTATCACATAGAGCCAATATGTAACCACTAGTGTCAGTTAACACAAAACCTGCAGATTCATCTATAAATGCATAAAGATTTTCTTCCCCAACAGGTTCCCAAACATTTGTTTTATTATCCCTTAATGCCAATGCAGGCATTGCTTTGTTATCTGTTAGTTTATTGAGATATTCTCTTGCAGACTGGACTCTTTTTTGTCCCAACCGAAGTGCATTAAAGTATTGCATATATAGCAAAGATATGCTAATTAATTTAAAACCTACCGGTTGGATTCAAAGAAATGCCACTAACTAACAATGTGATCATAAAATTAAATGAAATAACCACAATGATTATTGAAAAAAAATCCTTAAAATCCCAAGATGAAGGTCTGATTAAAGATGTTTTTATGAAAATTCTTCAAAGTGGAGAAAACTATAATGTTGATGAAATTGAATCTTGGTTTAAAAATGAAGGTTCTTGGAAAAATAAAAAATCAATCTTAAG
>JACZUQ010000004.1:1867-5820 GCA_022573065.1 Nitrososphaerota archaeon | reverse complement strand
CAAATAAAAATTCTTGTGATTGTGATTAATTATTGAAAATAATTTAAATTTCTAATTTTTCTAACAAGCGAGTAATTATTTTTCCATTTTCTTCTCGTTTTTTTGAAATGTCTTCGAATCTTATTTTATTTATTTCTCTTTTTTTTACATTTGAAATTAATTGAAAATATTCTTCATCAAGTTCATTATTTGCTTGAAAACGTTTAATAATTTCAAATAAAATTCCGATTACCTCTTTTTGAGCTTTAACTAATTCATCTTTACTTCCTTCTGACATTTTCGTATCCTCAATTAATTATTAATTCATATTTTGATTATTAAAACAATTTAGATATAATTTCTTTCAAATGTTTATTTTTTATTTCAGTATTTGCAGTATCAAGAAATGATTGAATTTTTTCTTTAGAGTAGCCTTTATCAACGTAATGTTTTGCTTGAAAAACCATTTCAAATTTATCTATTTCGTGAACAAATATTGCTTCTTCACTATTGCGTAATTGAAATTCATTCCAAATGTTTTGATACCCTTCAATTAAATTTTCTGGAAGAATATTGAGGATTTTTTCCATAGCAGTATTTTCTAATTCTAGTTTTTTTGGTTTAGATATTTCTTCAGGAGTGAAATCTCCTACTACAGATTCTACAAGATCATGAAGCAGTGTCATTTTAACAATTTTTTTTGTATCCAATTTATGCAATTCAGAAAGAATCATTGCCATCAAAGCCATAGAAAAACTATGATCTGCAACAGATTCGGGGTTTTTTATCTCAAGTTTATGCTTCCATCCTTTTCTTTGAACATTTTTCAAATCAATAATTATTTTAAAAAAATCTTCAAGCAAGTTTAGAATTTCCTGGTATCTCCTTCTAATAGACCAGAACCATGATGGATTCTATCAATATGTTTTGATAGTTCATCATTATTTTCAAATTTAGAATCACAATAGGGGCAAGAGACATCAGACATAAAACTCGATACAAAAAACAAGGTATTAAATCTACAGCTACTAAATTATTCTATGAAGATTTATACTAAAACTGGTGATGATGGAACAACCGGAGTACAAGGAGGAAAACGCATATCAAAATCAAATCTACGAATTAAAGCATATGGTGCGATAGATGAGCTCAATGCTACTATCGGATTAGTTCTTTCAAAAAAATTCGACGATGACATTGAAGATTTATTAAGAAATATCCAAAAAGATCTTTTTGTAGCAGGTTCAGATTTATCAAATCCTGATTTATCAAATATGAAAAATAGAATTACTGTAGAAATGGTATCAAATATTGAAAAAAATATTGATCGACTTGAAAATAAACTGCCTTCGATAACTAACTTTATTCTTCCTGGAGGACATGAAGTAGCTTCTCTAATTCATATAGCTAGAACAATTGCCAGACGAGCAGAGACCATAGCAATCTCATTAAATGAAAAAGAAAAAATTAATGATGAATGTAAAAAATTTCTCAATAGACTTTCAGATTTACTTTTTGTTATTGCAAGAACTGTTAACAAAAAAAATGGCTTTAATGATATAATCTGGAAACCGTAGACACACTTTAATCCTCTGTTTTAGAGAATTTTCAATGTGCCGCGGTAGCTCAGCCCGGGAGAGCACTCGGCTGAAGACCGAGCTGTCGCGCGTTCAAGTCCCGCCCGCGGCACCATTTAAATAATTTTGATAATAAATCAGAAAATCAATCTTAAGATTAATGAATTTAACGATTTTCTATATCTAATTCTACACAATCTTTTAATACATGGATTTGTATTTTTTAGCGGTATTTACTTGACATCCAAAAAATTAAAAACTACAAAAAAAACTAGCTCAAAATCGACTGTGAAAAAAAGTTCTAAAACAACAGATAAAAAACAAAAAAATGAAAATATCGTTGCAGAGGATACTGGTATTGTAATTATTGATGATGATATAAAAATCGATAAAGATGCCGAAATAGAAGCCAGAAGGGCGTATCTGGAGGAAGCAAAGTCTCAAGAATCTTCTTCATCTGACTAAATTCTTCTTTTCATATTAAGCAAAGTAAATAACTGATGTGAAATATTATGTTATTATTATGCGTGCCCTTTGTTTAATTTCAATCAAAGCAGGTACTGTCGATAAAGTTGTTAAGATTTTAAAGAAAAAGCGTAAATTGATTAAAGAAATTATGATTGTTGCTGGAAGGGCTGACATTAGTGTATTACTACAAGGTTCAATTGATGAAATAAACGGTATGGTAATTGATTTTAAAAAAATTAAAGAGATAGTTGCGACTGAAACGTTGATTGAAGTGGAAGTGAATTTAGGATGGTAAAAGCAGTAGTTTTAGTAAAATCTCCAAAAAAACTCATTGCTGCCAGGCTTCGAAAAATTAAATCAGTTTATGATTCTTTTCCAGTTAGTGGCCAATTTGATGCAGTAGCATTAATTGATGTTAATCAATTATCCGAAATCAAAGATATCACCACTCAAATCCAGATCATTGAAGGGGTAGATAGAACAGAAACAATGGTGGAGGTTCAATGAAAAAGGATTTAACTTGGGAACTGTAAATTTACTCGAGTATTAGATTAACATGAATGTAAAACGTGTTGGAAATGTCATCCTTGCTGTGAAGGATATTGATAAATCTATTAAATTTTATCATGAAATTATTGGACTACCAATTAAACAGCAAAGACGAACTTGGGTCGATTTGGGAACTGCGGGGGCACTAGTTAGTCTACATCCGGCTTCACTTACAGCCCCACATCAAGGAACTTCCGTTGAAAATGGCATAATGCTTGGATTTTTGGTAGGTGATTTGAAATCCTCAATAGAGGAATTAAAATCAAAAGGGGTAAAAATTTACCGAGAACCTATGGAAAGAGATGCAGGAATCAATGCAATCGTCTTGGATCCTGACGATTATATGATTTCTCTTTTTGAACCATTGTTTAAAGATCAAACTCAACAAACTGCAGGTTATCAAGGATTTACTCCTGCCTAAAGAATTTTTTTTATTTTAGAAATTAAGGCCTCAATATTTTTTGTCTTAACATCAACGGATACATAAAATGTAATGTTTTTTCTCTGAAACACAAGCACAGTCACTTTAGGATGAGATAGATGCATAAAATCTAGCACGCCGACTTTTTCAGCATATGATTTTCTCAAAGTCATTAGAGTCGAAATAATAAAGAATTCATTTTTGACTTGCTCTGCTGACCAAAGCGGAATTGTATTTGGTCTAACTAAACCCGTTAGTGTTCTACCATATTCATTAATTATCCCAGCATATCGAATAGATTTTGAGAGATTCAAAATCTTTTGACATTTTTTTCTGTAGGCGATAATTGATTCCTTCCATTTTTCCTGAGGAGTTTTAACCATAGCAGAACTAGAAATAGCCTATATTAAAATTAATCAAAAAAAAGATAGGAATATGGTATTTATGACAAAACCTGGCGCAATTATCAAAATACAATTATTACAAAGTTCAAATGCAAGAGATTATTTTGAAAGCAAAGAACGACTTTTTCTTGGAACAGTCCTTTCAAAATTACAAAATAGTCCATTATATGAGCTAAATTTATCAGATGAAGAAAAAACCATGTTAAAGATGATTTTTGATAAATACAAAAAATATCTATAAATTATTTAGTTAATTACTTTATTTTGTTTTTTGTTATTTGATAACTGTTTTTTTAAATCAATATTTTCTTTTCTTAATTTATTATTTTCACTTTGAAGTGAAACTGTTGATTCTCGTCTAGAATATAATGGATGACCAGGTGGCAGTGCTGGATATGCTAATTCAAATAAACCAGAAGCAAACTTTTGATACATTTGATTAAATTCATGTAATTTAGTGTTAATCGATGCATTATCGTTGAAGAATTTTTCTTTCAAACGTTTTTGGTCGATAACCCCATGAGATAGAGGAGAAATGCTTGGAGGATATCTTGG
>JACZUQ010000004.1:0-1771 GCA_022573065.1 Nitrososphaerota archaeon | reverse complement strand
TTTTGATACATTTGATTAAATTCATGTAATTTAGTGTTAATCGATGCATTATCGTTGAAGAATTTTTCTTTCAAACGTTTTTGGTCGATAACCCCATGAGATAGAGGAGAAATGCTTGGAGGATATCTTGGTAATAGGGACATGGGTATTCCAAATTCTGGATGAATTCCAGAAAGCTCTAAGCTACGTCGAGTATCAAAAAAATCCATATAATTTTGGGTAGTTTAGGGGTATTTTTTGTTTTCCATTAGGGATTTAGACACCACCTTGTGAAGTAATAGTCATTTTTAGTCAGATCGAGCTGATCGCTGATCCTTATAGACTTCTTTGATCGCCATTCTTAAAATGAAGGAATTGAGGAAAAAAAACTGTCTCAAATGCAAAAAAAATATTCGAACCTATGAATTACATAAAATTGTAATTTATGTAGTTGATGATAAATTTACAGATCATCATTACGAACATGTAGAATGTCCTGAAAAATTTACAGTTTAATCACAATAAAATTTTTAGAGAAACAATTATTCCACATAAGCATAGACTGGATATAATTTTCCAGTTTCTCTATCATGATATTTCCAATGTGTTTGGGTCCAAACAACTTGATCAAATTGTTTTTGGGTGTTTGGATGCAATTTTTTGTAGACGTCTTCTCCGATTAGAATTTGATTAGGGTACGCAGTTTGTTGAATTTTTGCTGCGAGATTCATAGATGGCCCCAATATATCGACATGAGAATTTTTTCTATCTGAACCATATCGAACTATAATGTTTTTTCCAAAATCCATCCCTATCTTTACTTTTAATTCAGGATAATCATATTGATTTAAGATTGGGTTAATCCCTTTTTCAATAACATCTAGCATGGCCTTTGCACAATTTACTGCATTATCAGCAGATATCAATGGCAAGGCTTCGGCAACAAAATACCCAATAACTGCATCTCCTACAAACTTTAAAACATAACCCCCATGTCGCTTAATTACAGTTGACATTTCTTGTGCAAATGATCTAATGATAATCGCTACTTTTTCTTCAGGTAATGAAAGTGTTATTTCTGTAGAACCAACTAAATCAACGTATATTACTATCATATTGATTCTAGATGAAATAAGATTTCGAAGAAATTTATCAGATTCATTAATGGTTGTTTCTTCATATTCATAACCTTGTTTTAATGACGACCAAACTCTTTTTTGGGTTTCTTTTATCATGGTTTCAGAATCTACTACTTTTGCGCTTTTTCCATTAAGAACCATATCTACATTATCTGAAGATTTATGTTCAGAAGGTTTAGTTTTCAAATCAGAATTATATTTTTCTCGATCATCTGAATTTTCATTCTTTAAAATATTTTTAGAATTTTCTTGGTTTTCGGTCAATTTTGTATTCACTCTAGAGGAAAATCTACTCCGCATATTGGGCATCTGGCTCGTTTTCCCTTATACCCTTCATCGTAATATTGAACTATTTCTGCAGTACAATTCCAACACATGATTTTTTCGACTTCCAACATAATTAATTTGGAAGATTTTCTATAAAAACTAGAAGAATAGTGCTGAAATCAATCCTTTGGTTTTGAGATGGTGCTGTAGGATTTTATTGGACGTGGCCATACGAGAAATGTGCGTCTTGGCACTAATTCTTCAGATGAATTTATTCAAAAATTGAATGAAAAAAATAAAAAAATTCAAGAATTATTTCTTGAAAAAATGAAAAAAGCAACTCGAACAGTTACTGTAAAAGGAATGTTGGGCGATAGTACAATTAC
>JACZUQ010000066.1 GCA_022573065.1 Nitrososphaerota archaeon | reverse complement strand
TTCAAGGAATCTAGGAAAGAAACTTTTGGATTTGTGAAAGATGGACAAGTTGCTACAAGAGAAGAAATCATATATGCCACAGGTGTTCCATTACCATTTAGCATTAATGATTTTCTTTTTGATGGTTGGTATGAAGAAATAAAGAAAAAATCACCTCAATTATCATATAATGAAAAATTATCAAAATATACTATTCTTGCACCAATTTCAAATCCTCCAAAAATAATTTGTCTTGCATTTAATTACATTGATCATGCTAAAGAACAAAAAACCAATCCACCTGAAGAACCTGTAATTGTAATGAAACCAAGGACTACACTAACGGGAACTAATTCTGAAATTTGTTGTCCTTTTTTCGTAGAAAAGCTAGATTACGAAGTCGAATTGGCTCTGGTAATTGGCAAAACTTGTAAAAATATAGATGAATCACAGGCAATGGATACAATTATGGGCTATATGATATTCAATGATGTATCTGCAAGAGGGATTCAATTTCAAGATAAACAATTTACTCGTGCAAAAGGGTTTGATACTTTTGCACCGTGTGGACCATGGATTACTACTGCTGATGAAGTACCCAATCCACAAAATCTCAAAATGACAACAAAAATCAACGGAGAATTAAGACAGAATTCATCTACCTCAAAAATGTTTCTAAAGATTCCTTCAATTGTTTCTAAGCTTAGTAAAGTTATGACATTAGAAAAAGGAGATATTATTTCAACTGGAACTCCTCAAGGAGTGATTTTGAATAATCCTAATTTAGAATTTTTAAAAAATGGAGATAAGATTGAAATGGAAATTGAAAATTTAGGCAAGTTAGAAAACACCATTAAATTTTTGGATTAGAATTTTTATATTTCTTTTTTCATTAAGTAAAAAGAAAATTTTTTGTCCAAATTTTCAATCTTTGGAAGTGTTTTTATTTTAGTTAAAATTTGAATTCGCTTAATGTTCTTATCTATAGCATAATTTTGAAAATATGTTATTATTTCATTACTACCATTTACACTATCAGAGATTAATGTTAACATCAATGTTTTTTCAAAATATTCAGATTCTGTAAAAATAACTAGTGCATTAATTTTATCATCGTGTATTGTGTAAAGAATTCTCTGTTCATTAATTAATGAATCAATGTTAGTTTTTGCAAGTAGTATCCATCTCCATGATTTTACATAATATGTGGAATTTAATAAAAGAAAATTAATTATTTTGTTGTTATTAATTGCAACTATTACTTTTGGTTTTTTATATGACTTTTTAGGAATTAAAGAATAAAAATTCCAAGTTTCTTCTTTTTTATAATTTAAATAATCAGCTAGGTTAAGTGATTTTTTATTATTAGTTTCAATTAGCATTTTTGATATCACACAATTTTTATTTTTAGCAATGGATTCAGATTTTAATACAAGCCTTTTGGCAAATCCTTTTTTTCGAAAATTTTCATTTACACGAATACCTTCAATCCATACTTGTTTATCAAAAAAAGAGCTATGACAAATTGCTACAGGATTGTTATTTTCAATCAAAACTAGTAAATTTCCTTCCCTTATCCAATAATCCCATACTTCAACAATGTAATCCCCCCAAGAAAAAGTGGTTTTACAAAACTCCAAAACCATTTTTTTATCAGAGGCTTTAGCCTTACGAATTATCACATATACCAACAAATTAGAAAAACTATTAAGAATAATCATTCAAAATTAGGTATGGGCAAAGTAATTGTCGGTAAAGTTTCGGATATTCCTCCAGGTCAAATGAAAAAGATTTCAGTTGATGGAAAAGAAATTCTTGTTGTAAATACTGATGGGAATTTCTATGCAGTAGATGATACGTGTACTCATTCAGGTTCTAGTCTTTCAGAAGGAAAATTACAGGATTCTATAGTTACATGTGGTTGGCATGGAGCTCAGTTTGACTGCAAAAGTGGCAAACTATCCAAGTTTCCTGCTAAAATTAATGATTTAAAATCATATAATGTCATTTTAGAGTCAGATGAAGTTTTCGTCGAGGCATAAATTAAAAACTAGTTGATGTTTTGATAATTTGGTGATTAAATGGCAGAGACAAAGAATCAAAATCAAGAATATCTACAAAATTCTATTAATTCGTTAAATCAAGTGGCTGCAAATCCTTCTACACCAAAAAATATTAGAAAAAATATTCAGGATTTAGCAAACGAGCTTAAAAGTGAAGAGTATTCAATGTCGGTTCGTGCATCTAATGCAATTAGTTTGTTAGATGACATAACGCAAGATCCAAACGTTCCTTCTTATGTCAGAGTAACTTTATGGCAGGCGGTTTCAACTCTTGAAAACATCCGGGAATGATTCTCCAACAATAATAAAATTAGAAGATTATTTATCATCACTACCGACTGGGATTATGTCTGGAGAAGATGTTCAATTACCTGACCATTCATTTAGAAAAATTTTTGAATTTGTTGATTTAAATGAAAAAGATGTATTTTATCATTTAGGATGTGGAAATGGTAGAGGAATTGCCATAGCATCCGAAGAATTTGGTGTAAAAAAGGCAGTAGGTATCGACATTGATTCAAAAAAAATTGATGAGGCAAAACAATTCCTTGATGAAAAGAAATTATACAATACACAGGTAATAAATGAGAATATTCTTAATTCTCAATTTGATGACGCATCTGTAATTTTATTCTGGTTTACTGATACAAAAATTATTGAAAGTATGATGGACAAATTTGAAAAGATGGGAAATGAATGTAAAATAATTACAATATGGGGACCGCTACCTGGTTGTCTTCCAGATCAGATAGATTTTCCATATATCATAAATCAAGTTCCATTTAGACAAGCAAAGGATCTCAAAGAACAGCTTTTGGCAGTATTTGGTTCAAAGTGTATAGATTTTGTAAATGCGTGGGAGTTTGCTGAAAGATATACCAAGGCTATTGGTGCGCCAGATGCTGGCAATGATCGATTCCTAACCATTATTCAATCACTGGTGATTTGGATTAATGCAAAGAATCTTGGAGTTGCATGTACAGATGAAATTCCTCCAGCAATTAAAAATTACATGGGAATTTTACGAAATTTTTTCAACATAGAAGTTGAGCATCTAATAAAGTGAAAATTTCCCAGTCATCCTTTTATCTGGTAAAAGAGTAATTTGATTATGCAAGAACGACTAAACATTAACGTCTCAGCTATTGATTATGACAAGACCAGCAGTGCTATCAAATCAACTCTTACTTTACTTGAAGAAATGGTACATTATGAAGATGGATTTATTATTACTGACTCTGAATTTGCCTTTGGTTGGCATTTTTATGTAGTTTGTGTAAATAGAGATCTTATAGAAAAATTATCAGATCAAATGGGATCTGATTTTGAAAGAATAAAAGGTAAAGGACTAGAAAAGAAATTCCTAACATGGTTAACCAAAAAAGTTAAAGATAAAAATCTAAAGATAAAACTAGTAATAAAAGAAGAAATGGAATCAAGTAAATACGGAATTTTTTAAGTAATGAAAATAGTTCTGCCTAAATTTAATCAATTTTATTTAAACTAAATAAAAAAGGCCTTCGGGGGGAATCGAACTCCCGCCCGGGGATCCACAGTCCCCTATACTACCACTATACAACGAAGGCCACGAAAAGGTTTGTTTATACTTCCACTAATAATCTTAACAAATTATAGATAGTTTCTAATGAGAATTTACCTTTAGATTTATTATTATCCCAAATATACTATTTACATGAAGGGGAAAGGTTGGTTTATTTCAATGGCAATTACTGTGGCATTAGTTTGGGCTGGAGCAAACTACTTCCTTCCATTCAAATAGATATTTAATATTCTAGGTAGTTTACACTATTTTTTCATAACCACCTTTAAATTTGTTAAAATTCAAAAAATTTTGAAATGAAAGGCGATTCATTTGTAAGCAAACTAAGACCAAGTAAGAAAGCTATCTTTGAAGAAATGGGGATTGAAAGACATTTTGAAACAATCAAAGGAGATGATTATTCCTGGATTGATTTAGTTAATCCAACACGTAG
>JACZUQ010000028.1:8339-12353 GCA_022573065.1 Nitrososphaerota archaeon | reverse complement strand
ACCTTACCTAACGTCATTTTAACTCCTCATATTGGAGCGCAGACAAAAGAAGCTCAGTCCTTAGCTGCAAATGTTATAGCAGAAAAGATAATACAGATTCTCAGAGGTGTAATTTAGAATTGAATAGAAAAATCTTATTGGGCCTAAGTTTGTTAATAATTGCTCTTCCAATCTCTGTTTATGCAGTTGAAGGAACAATTACAGTAGATATTGATGGTACTTCAGTGGATATATCATATGATGCAGAGGGAGTAGACATTCTTGGTATTGAAGCCGATTTGAATGAAATTGTACTAATTTTAGATGTACAAGTTACTGAAAGTCCAGCGAGTCTTTCTATTACTTTTGATAGAGCATTTTTTGATGCAACCGTTGGTAATGAAGATGACATATTCATTGTTTTAGCTGATGGGGATTGGAGAGATACTCAGGAAACTGAAACAACTTCTGGTAGCAGGACTATTTTGTTTGAAATCCCTCTTGGAACTGAGGAAATTGAAATCATTGGGACTGAATTGCAAGGTGTTTCATTAGGTCAACCAGAAGTAATTGAAGAACCCCCAGAAGTAATTGAAGAACCCCCAGAAGTAATTGAAGAACCCCCAGAAGTAATTGAAGAACTAGAAGTAATTGACAAAAAACCAAAGACCGAATGTGGTCCTGGTACTGTACTAAAAGATGGTACATGTGTATTAGAGAAGATCTGTGGACCAGGAACTCATCTTGTTGGTGGAATTTGTGAACTTGATTCTACTTCAACTGGTAGTTCTACCTTGGATCTTCCACCAATGGGTGCGTTAATCTATGGAGCAGGTGCAGCTTTAGTAATATCTTTTATCATTATGATTTTCCTTGGTATTATCAGTAGAGGAAGCAGACAAAAAACTAATTAATTCATTTTTTACTTTTCTTTTTTTCTAAATCATTCATTACTTTGCTATATTCTTGTTTCATTTTATTAAATTCAGATTTTACTAAACTAATCTCCTTTAGAGTAGCCTGATTCTTTGAATTTAATAAAACCACAAGTGAATTAATTGCACCAAAAATTTTTTCAGATTCATTTTGTGAAGCAACTGATTTTAATCTTTTTTGTATATCCTCTACTCCATCATTTTCTTTTTCAATTTTAGATTCTACTGATCGATCCATCATTTCTGTATATGACATCTCAGATTTGATTTCACTTACTTGCTTATTTTTATTCTCAAGCTCTTGGTTTGCTTCGGAGGTTTTACTAGTAAAGTATTCAATTTTTTCTTTTAGTATATCTTTTTCTTTTTCTAAATGTTTTAAAACACTCCTAATATCATCCGATTTTAATTTATTATAATTTTTATTATCTAACTGTTCTTTGGTAAGTAGCTCTGGATTAAGAGCAGCAATGTCAATAGCAAACTGATCTTTTGCAGCTATAATTTTATCAATATGATCTTTTTTATTTGCTAAATGGGCATTAACAAATTTCAAGTACTGTGCAGTATTTCCAAATTTATCTTTGAATTCTTTTGATTGTTCTCTGTACTTATCTTCGGTTGTTTTAACAATTTTATCAGTATTAAAAGTAATAGCTCTGTCCTGAATATCTAAAATTTCTCCAGGATCAATTTTTTCGTCTAGGTCTTCATTTAGATTAGTCCAATCACCACGATTAAAATTTGACCAATCACCATCTTCAGATTTTTGTCTTTTGTTAATGTGTTTCTTTTCCAAGATATTTTGATTTTTTTTATATGATATGACTAGCTTGTAGTCACAATAAAACAAACAACGATGAACTTATTACTCGTTTATTTTCAAAATTTTTTGTTTGTCTCGCTTGAACAGACATGACTTCATCTTAGAATAAATTTGAAATAATCCAAGCATGCAAAAATCAGATAGCATTGATGAAAGTCCTATAGTTAAAGAGCTATCTAATGTAGCATCTACTGCAATTCATGAATTAGAGATGACTAAGCTAAGTCTAAAAGAAAAAGAATTAGAATTAAAAGAAATTGCTGAAATTTCTAATACAAGAATAAATTCTGCTGTAAAAAATAATCAAGATTTACAAAACAAAGTACAACTACTACTGGATTTATCAAATTCTTTAGAAACAAAAAACAAAGATTTAGAACAAAAAAATAAAGAGTTAACGATTCGAGAAAATACTTACAATACACTTAATCATGAACTCAAAGAGCAACTAGAACATGTTTCAAAAACAGAAAAAGATCTAGAATTGAAAAAAAAGTTTTTAGAAAAAAAAATTGAATTAAAAACTGAACAACTAATCAAATCAAAAAAA
This sequence comes from Nitrososphaerota archaeon, assembly GCA_022573065.1. Taxonomy (GTDB): domain Archaea; phylum Thermoproteota; class Nitrososphaeria; order Nitrososphaerales; family Nitrosopumilaceae; genus CSP1-1. The sequence continues at coordinate 10,063 of JACZUQ010000028.1, read as the reverse complement.
ATGGCAATAATTGGAGAACTAACTTCTTGTCTTGCACATGACTTTAGAAATCCTATATCTGTAATTAAGGCAGCACATGAAATCATGAAAGAAAAACCAAAGATGAATGTAAAAAAACGATTACAATATAATGCAAGAATTGACAGATCTATTCAAAGAATAATTCATTTGGTAAATGATGTTTTAGGATATGTGCGAATTTCAGATTTGGAACTGAATGAAATATGGCTTCTTTCTCTTATCGAATCATCAATTGATTCTATTGATATCCCACAACAAGTTAAGATTTCCATTCCATCCAACGATTGTCAAATAAGATGTGACTTTAGAAAACTTGAAGCTGTCTTTGCTAATTTTCTTACTAATAGCATTCAGGCAGTAGGTGATGAAGGTGAAATTGAAGTCAGACTATATGACGAAGATGATTCAGTAAAAATTGAGATTGAGGATGATGGTCCAGGGATTACAAAATCAGTATTACCAAAAATCTTTGAACCCTTATTTACAACTAAAAATAACGGAACAGGTTTAGGGCTAGCTATCTGTAAAACAATCATTGAACAACATGATGGAACAATATCTGTTAAATCTAATCCAACTACCTTTACTATAATTCTTCCAAAAAATCTGTAATTTTCTTACAAATTCAAATCTAAAATCATCACATATCTAATTTCATATTACAGATATTAAGGGGATTTTGATAGTGGCGATATGCCTAGTAAACAGGATCAGATTTGGTTAAACTTATGGAGGGAAAATGCTCCGGCACTCCGAGAACACGCCATAAAGTGGCGTAAAGAAAATGCAGTTACTAGAATTGAAAAACCTAGTCGAATTCAGAGAGCGAGAAGATTAGGGTATAAAGCTAAACAAGGCATTATTGTTGTACGAATGCGAGTTGGAACTGGTGGAATGAGACGAAAAAGACCAAGAAGTGGAAGAAGACCAAAACATCTTGGTGTGACTCGAATTAAAGCAGATGTAAGTATGAAAGCAGTTGCAGATCGTAGGGTTTTAGAACGATATCCAAATATGAAATTACTTGGTTCTTATTATCTTTACAAAGATGGTATGCATTATTGGTTTGAAGTAATCTTAGCTGATCCATCTCATCCAAGAGTATCTAAAGACAAAGAGTTACGCAAAAGACTAATCCCAGCGTAGTATATGTTGCATCTACTATTCTTATCTCTAGTTTTATTACTTGTAATTGTTCCTCCTGCATTTGGACTGATTTCAGAACGAACAGGGTTCAAACAAGATTTTACAATAGAAACTAGTGGATATGATTTCACAGTAGAAATAACTTCAAATTTTAATGTTGGAGATATAGAGTTTAGTAGTGATGACAAACGCTTAACTCTTTTCATTAATAGTGGAATTGAAAATAATTTGGCAGAGATTCAAATTCCTATCAATCTCATTAATGGAAATTTTACTTTTATACTAAATGAACAAGAGATTTTTCCTATTGTAAAAATAAACAAAAAGATTTCTTTTATAACTTTCGAATTTGAAGGAACTGGTACACACAAACTGGATATTATTGGAACTACATACCTTCCAGAATTTTCTGAGATAGCATCTTTGATTTTATTTACATCACTATTTGTTTTAATTTTTGCTCAAAAAATAAAACTTCCTGGTTTTAAAAATTATTCATTTAATAAAGATTGAATCATGGGCTCTAGTCCACCAGTTTGACCAAATGAAACATCTCT
>JACZUQ010000028.1:0-8239 GCA_022573065.1 Nitrososphaerota archaeon | reverse complement strand
AATGTAATTCTTTATTCTAGATTCACTACTTTCTCCAGTTTCTTTAATTAAAGAATCCATAGCAACTGGGAAAGGAATTTTGTAAGATAACTTACTATCATTTAGTTTTCCATATTGACTCAAACCTTTTTTTGTCTCTCCAATCACTTCTCCTGATTTTAATAAAAGCTCAAGATTTTCAAGGGTATTTTTATCAAAATCCTCAAATGCAGTTGCTATCCCTAGGACAGTTACTCCTTCTGAATGATATTTGTTGTAAATGTTAATTGCCTCTGGAATTCCATAAAGGAAACAACCTGGACAATTTACTTGGAAAACTTCTACTAATACAATATGGTCTTTTTCTTTATCGAAATTAGTAGGTAAACCTTGAACCCATTTGGACACTTGAATGTTGGGGGCTTTTTCTCCGACTTTAATACTCAACAATGAATTTGGTTAGAAAATCCATTAAATAGATTACCTATCCTCCTTTTTTCCTAATAGAATAATATAGGTGACTAGAAAACTGCATTCATAAATTGAGTGTAGTTACAGAAGAACGATTAATATTATTTTGTAAAATGGAAGAGAAATACGAACAAAAAGATGCCGAGTATTTTGTTAAACTAATGGATCACGATGATTATGTTGTTCGTACACGTGCTACATGTATCCTAGTTGATCTTGGTGGAGAAGACAAAGTTCAGCATATATCTAAAGTTCTCAAAAATGATTCCAATGAGTTGGTCCGACATGAAGCAGCTTTTTCATTAGGTCAAATGGGTTATAGTAGTGGAATTAAACCACTAGAGGATGCTACAAAAAATGATCCTAGCATGTTTGTGAGGCATGAAGCCACAATAGCTCTTGGAGTAATTGGAACAAAAGAATCAATACCTACACTTGAGCAAGCGCTAAAAGATCCTGACAAACCAGTTGTAGAATCCGCAGTAGTTGCATTATCGAATATTGATTTTATGGAAAAATTAAGTAAAAATGAGAAATTTGCTAAACTTACTGGCGGTTAAACCTCAGTTACAATAGTTCCATTATCTGTTGATTCAAATTTAAAAATTTGTTCTACTGAAGAATCCTCAAAAATTTCTGAGTCATGTGTGATTATTATAAACTGAAGAGTAGAATTTAACGAATTCGTAATGTCAGAAAGTTGGGATATCACTTTAACCAATGATTTTCTTCTTTCTTCGTCTAGAAACATTGTTGGTTCATCCAGAATAATAAAATTAAGATTAGATGATCCCAGCAACTGCGTCATTCCAAGTCTTAAAGCTAGAGCAATACTTACTTGTTCTCCACCGCTAAGAGATTCTATATCCAAAATAGTGTTTTTTGAATAACAAGTAATTGAAACATCTCTAATTTTTTCAGATAGTTCTATTCGTTGAATTTTTGTATTTAGCATGTTAAGATACTCTGATGCTTTTGCTGAAATTGTATGTAGTGCCCACGATCTTAAACTTGTAGCAACAGAACCATCTCGATTGAAAAGATTTTCTTGTATTTCATTTATTTGTATGACATAATCTTTTACAAAAACTAATTCTTTTACAACTAGCATATTTTTATCTACTACTTCTTTTGCATTTCTAATTTTTTCTAATATCCCTCCTAATTTCTGATCAGTCTCACTTAATTCTAGTTGTTTATCGTCTAAAGAATTCCTTAAGGCAGAAAAACTATTTTTATCAAAATTACTTGTTTCATTTTCTAATTCCATAATTTTTTCATATAATAATTTTGAATGAGAATCTATTGATCCTACTTCTACTAATAATCCTGAATTGATATTACTTGGAATTTTTTGTATGTTGATTTTTTGTAAGGAAATTTCATTCTTTAGCGCATCTATTTCTTCTATATCATTTATTGAATGTGCACGTAAAGTAGTTTCATCTTCTATTATTTGTTGAAAAACATTTGAAAATTCTTGTTTTTTCTTCTCATACATTTCATTTTGATTTTCTAAAGAGACAATTTTTTTCTTGATATTATTTTGTTCAACTGCAAGATGATCTTCTTGAAATAATGGGTTAAGATGATTTACTTTTGAATCACATACAGGACATTTCCCATTTTCGAGATGAAGTTTTTTTGCAAGAGATAATTGTTCTTTTAGAGAAATTATTTCCATTTTGTACTCTTGAATTTTTTTTCCAGTTTCCTTGAAGGCCAATTCTGCCATTTCAAGGGATTTTTCAATTCTTTTTTTCTCATCAAGGTGTTCAAAACAACCCTCACAGTCATGAATTTTTCTTTCTTTTTCTGATATCTCCTTTTGAATTGAGTATATAGCATCTTTAGCGTATTTTACAAGCTCTAATTTTCTAGATTCTAATTGTTTTATTTTATCTAATTTAGGTAAATCCTCCTCTATTTTCTTTTTTAATATTGAAATTTCTTTTTTTTGTTTCAGTTTTTCTTCTTCGAGTTTTTCTTCTATTGGTTTATTTTTTTTAATTTCTAACTCCTTCTCTTTAATTTCATTTTTTAACATATCAATATGTGAATCATCATATCCAAATTCCTTTAGTATTGTTTCTCTAAAGTTCTTTAGAACTATTTTCAAATTTTCTGAAGAAATATCTAGTTTGTCAATCCCAATTACAGCATTAATTAATTCTTTGAATTCTTTTGGTTTTGCTTTTATGATGGAATTTAATTCTCCTTGCCTCACAATAGACGCAATTTTTAATTTTTCAAAATCTAATCCGATAACTTCTTCAATTTTTCTTGTCATTGATTCGCCAAATTGTTTTCTTTCCCCTTCTGCTATTGGTGTCCACCCTTCATCTGTTTTTTGTAAAAATTGGGATGATAATGTTCCTTGAAGATTAATTTTTCTTGTTGCTTGAAGCATTTTATTATTTATCGAAAAATTAATTCTTGCATATCCCTGATTTTCTCCTCTACGTATTAACCCCTTGTTTGATTTTCTTGTATGTTGACCAAATAATGCAAATGTAATTGCGTCAATAATGCCAGATTTTCCAGAACCGTTTGGACCAATAAAAACTGTAACTCCTTTACCAAAGTTTAATTTTGTTTCCGCATGAGATAGAAAATTACCCAGCTCTATAGAATTTATCATTTTGATTTTTCCTGTCTAAACTGTTTATAGTTTTCAACAATAAGCTGACTTGCCTGTTCTAGATTATTTGATGTCAATAATGGAAGTAACTCTTTTATTGCAAAATTTGCTAACTGTTCTGATTTTAGCGTTGATATGGCAAGTTTTAACATTTCATCATCCATACGAATTGGTTTTTCCATTAATACAGAAGAATCTGATAATTGGTTACTGATTTTCCATGAACAACGAAGTGCGTAAGGCATTAAACGTGAGATTTGTGCTTGCACTAGGTCTGTTTGGATGTCCTTGCCCTGAATTTTTAGCTCAATTATAGGTTTTTTAATAGATTCATGGATTTGCTCAAGAATATCATCTACAGTTTTTGTAAGGTCCTCAAAATTAGTACTTGTTGATACCTGTGGTCTAATGTTAAGTTCAATCCATTCTGGTTTGGCCTCTATCCCAGAAATATCCACTTGAAAAAATCCTTTTTTTGTATTTTTTATTCCTTCACTTGTTGTTAATTCAATAGAACCTGGATAAGCAATTGAACCTTTCATATTGCTAAATGATTTTAAGAATTTATCATGAAGATGTCCCATTGCATAATACGTAAAGTTTTTTGGAAGATCATTGGCACTTAATTCTCCTGCAAACTTGTTTGCCTCAGTTATTCCCTGATGCATTACAAGAATTTTATGACCTTTGTGTTCTTTTGCAATTGCGTCAACTTCTTGAAATCTAGTCTCGAAGTCTTGCATTTCGCTTTTTCTTATTTTATCAAATCCAATAATCAAAACATCTTTGTAATATGTTGGTTTTCCTTCACCAATATACTGAGAAAATTCTAATTTATGAAAAACATAAGGTACTGGATATGATCTTATTCTACTAATATCATGTTCCCCTAAAACAAAAAAAGAATCAATATTATTTTTTTTCAATTTTTTTAATGCATGTGCCATATGCATTATTGCAGTTCCACTTGGATTTGGCGTATGGAATATATCGCCTGCAAAAATTACAAAATCAACATGATCTTTTATTGATATATCAATAGTTTGATTAAAAACATCATAAATGTCGTTTTCTCTTTCTTCAGAATTATACTGAACAAGCCCTAGATGAGTATCAGATATGTGTGAAAATAGCATTCTAATCCACCAGTAAATCTTTTTGAATAAGCTTTTGTGTTGATTCTTTTGCTATTCCATTAAATTTTTTTGCCACTGCCCACTCTGTAACTGCATCCTGATCTGCTCCCATAGTTTTCTCTTTGACTTGTTCAATATGAACAATTGATGGAAGATTTACCCATTGACCTACTAATATCGCATCTCCAACATTTAATGAAGTAAGTTGTTCTACCAGATTTTTACTAATTGATTCAGCAGCAGATGCTATCTGGCTTTGATCATCCTCTTGAATAATCTTCATTATGGCAAGTGAGCCCATTTGGCTAACTATGTTAGGGTCCAGACTCCGCGGCCTTTGTGAAACCACCCCTAACCCTATTCCAAATTTCCTTCCTTCACGAGCAATCTTCGATGCCCAGTATTTTGCTTGAGTATCTTCTGTTTTTGGAATGAAAACATGTGCTTCTTCAATTACAACAAAAATTGAAGAACCAAATCTTGGATTTCTTTTTGTTGTTTGTTTTATGTTTTTGGCACGAATTGCATCTTTTCTATCATTTAACAATTCTTGTAGGTAATAGGACATGGCAACGTTTGCTTGTTTTTCACTAAGACTAGAAATATTTAGTATATTGATCCTTCCTTCTTTAATCAATCCTATAGGATCCATTACCCCAGGATCAAGAATATCAGAAAACTTGTGTTGTGCATCATCTATCTTGTCTTGAACTCTACCTCCAGAGTATGTGTATTCTTTTTTATCCTTCTTGTTTAATTGAATAATTTCTTCAACTTGGTCATTGAGAGCTTCCCAAAACTCTTTGCTTTCTTTGACCTGATTAGTAAAAGCCATTCGCAGAATTCTTTGTTGTATACTTGCATTGTCTCGAATTTCTAAAACTTCACCTAGTGATTCAGCATCCAATAATCTTGGATTAATCTTTGCATCAATTACATTGATTTTTGGTATTGATAAACTACTATAATCATCATGATAATCAAAAATAATTACAGTTCCATTAAGGTCATTGATTTGTTTTGCGATAAGAGATACAAGATTACTTTTTCCCATTCCAGTCATTGCTAAAATTCCAATATGTCTTGAGACTATTTTGTTAAGATTAACTTTGGCAACTATCTCAGGATTTCGTAGTAATGATCCAATTTTTATCCATTGAACTCCATCAGGACCAAATATTTTTTCCAAATCTTGACTTGTTGCTTCTAAAATTTCAGTTCCAGGTAATGGCGGAATAGCTGGAATTATTGCTTGACCTTTCTGTAATTTATCTAAAAAACCTAAAATCATTATTTGAGATGTATATCCTTTATCTCTTCTGTTAATTTCTGCAATCTCTTTACTCTCAGCGGCTTCATCAAAGTTTTTTACATCTGCAAGTGCCACACTTGATACGTAAGTCTTTTCAACTAATCCTAGGATTTTACCTTCTTCAGAATCTATTATTGTGTATTCGCCTATTGATAATGGTCTTGAGGAAAGTGCAGTAATCTTTGTTGGTCTTGATTCACCAATCACGTAACCAATAATCATCCTAGAACCTCTCTTGAACCAATTTCAGTTGATAAACCATGTAAACTTACTAGCTTTGCCAAGTCTCGCCCACTAATTTTACAATTATTATGTGCGAGCTTTAATGCATATGGATATCCACCAACACTATTTTTGTAAAGTCTGTTTAGTAATGTTTTGATTTCTTCTTCAGAATAGTTTTCATCCAAAAGTTCGATCTTAATCAATGGTAATGAATCGCTTAATCTAACAAAAGTTGATGAAATGATCTTGTCTTTTCCATATTTTGTGTCTTTGAATAATTTACTAAATCCCGGAGTATTTGTTGCATGATTGTAATAGAATATATCCCCTGCAATAGAATCGAATTTTTCAAATTGTGCTCGTGTATTTGATGTCTTTGAAATAAAAACTACATTGTTGTTTTTTTTCATTACTTTTAGGAAAGAACCAATTAATGATACTTGACGCGTCATAAATTGTGAATATAATGAACCATCCATTAAAACCAAATCTACTACATCTGCTGATTGCTCACAAGCTTGGATTTCCATTTTACTTGCCATAGAAGAGATATCTGATTCTGTATATCCTAACCCAAAATCATGCAGGTCTGAAATAATTTCTCCATTTGATTTAATTGACACTGCTGTTACTACCCACATTTCGGCGCCTTGAAATTTTGTACAGTTAAAACTACTATCTATTCCTGCAACCACTACTTCGTCTTTATTTGGTCTATATTCTATCCAGTTTGATTTGGCTTCTTCTTTAATCTGCTCAAATTTTGGACCTTTTAGAATTTCAAGTGTCTTTTCACGTCTCTTAATGGCATCCTTAAACACACTATTGAGCATACCAATACTTTGTTAGAACAGATAAAATCTTTAGGTTATACAGAACTTTAGCTAACAATAGACTACAATTAATTACAAGAAATTCCTTATTCGATCAGCTTGAAGAAAATCGCTCTTTTGGGATGTGGGGCAATTGGGAGCCAGATTGCATTGGCTATAGATTCAGGAAAAATTCCTGCTCAACTCACCCAAATCTATGATCAATCAAAAGAAGCTTCTGAGAAATTAGTATCAAAACTAAAAAACAAACCAACTATTGTTGAAAACTCACATCTATTATCCTCTGGCCCAGTTGATCTAGTAGTGGAAGCTGCATCCCAACAAGCAGTTAAAGATGTAGCACTATCAGTTCTTCAAAACAGAAAGGATCTAATGATGATGAGTGTAGGGGCACTACTTGATGAATCAGTATTTGAAATATTATCTGATGCATGTAAAGAATTTTCAAAAAATATTTACTTACCTTCGGGGGCAATTGCTGGACTCGATGCTATCAAGTCAGTAAAAGATGAGCTAGAATTAGTGACATTAACTACTACCAAACATCCAAATTCACTTAAAGACGCAAAATTTTTTGAAACTTCGGATATTTCTCTTGATAAAATTGATACACAAACTATAATCTTTGAAGGCACAGCAAGTGAGGCAGTAAAACTATTTCCTGCAAACATTAACGTTGCAGCATTGCTTAGTCTTGTAGGACTTGGTAGTCAAAAAACTAAAGTGAAAATAATCGCTGATCCTAATACGGATAAAAACACACATCAAATTGAAGTAAAAGGGAAATTCGGTGAGATGAATTATTCAATACAAAATGTTCCAGATTCAACTAATCCTAAAACTAGTAGACTTGCTATATTATCATCTATAGAAACTCTAAGAAAATATTGCTCTGGTGGGATTACTATAGGAACATAATTTGGCAATAATTGCCATAATAGCCACTATTACAGAATTTTTACGGTATGATCTGATTCTTTAAATTAATTAAAAAACCAATTTTCTTAGGTAAAATGTTAGTACAACAAGCAACCGAATTCAAAGAAGAAATTCTAAAACTCAAAAAACAAAAAGATGTAGTAATTTTAGCACATAACTATCAAGTACCAGATGTTCAAGATATCGCAGATTTTGTTGGAGACTCTTTAGGTTTATCAAGACAAGCAGCAAAAGTTGATAATAAAACAATTTTGTTTTGTGGAGTACATTTTATGGCAGAAACTGCTGCAATTATCAGCCCACAGAAAAAAATATTAATCCCAGATTTAGAAGCGGGTTGCTCGCTTTCTGATTCTATAACTGTTAATGATTTAAGAAAATGGAAAAAAGAACACCCAGATGCAATATCAGTTGGATACGTTAACACAACTGCAGAAATTAAAGCAGAACTTGATTATTGTTGTACATCATCTAATGCTGTTAATGTAATTAAAGCAATTCCAGATAATAAAGAAATTCTTTTCTTACCTGACATGTTTTTGGGTTCTTATGTTGCAAAAATGACAGGAAGAAAAAATATGTTCATTTGGGCTGGTGAGTGTCATGTTCATGCTGGGATTAGTTCTACAGATATCCAGAAAAAACTTGATGATCTACCAAATGCGGAATTCTTAATCCATCCTGAATGTAGTTGTACTACTCC
>JACZUQ010000065.1 GCA_022573065.1 Nitrososphaerota archaeon | reverse complement strand
CATACTTTTCTATACCTTGTTCAAAGGGCTTTAGAATTGAGAAGCAATAATACATGAACTCTGGTGGCATATTTCCTATTGTATCAACCATTTTATCGACATCGATATTTCTTGCTAAATTACTAATTACTGTGGTGTCCTTCCAACCGTCAATGACCGGAGCCGTCGCGACAAAATTTTTGACTTTTTCTGGATGCAATGCACAATAAGCTGTTGCAATAGTTCCACCTGTACAGTATCCTTGTAATGAGACATTTTCGACATCAGCTTCTTCTCTAACAAAATCGATACAGTTATCCAAGTAAATATTGACGTAATCATCTAAATCTAGATACTTGTCCATATTAGTTGGTGTACCCCAATCAACCATATACACATCAATACCTTGATCAAGGAGATTTCTAACCCAACTTTTCTTTGGATGAATATCCAAAATATGATATCTGTTGATTAAAGCATATGCAATTATTAATGGAATTTTAGTTTGATTACTAGTTCTTGGTTTGTAATGAAGTAACCTCACTTTATCTTCAGTGTATGCTACTTCATGTTCGGTGACCTCCATATTAATCTCATCTGGCGCGGGTACTAGCTTAGGGGCCTCGATCATGTTTTTTCCAAATTTAAGAAACTCTTCAACAATCTTTGGATCTAATCGGTTTTCTTCAATCATCTTTATTAGTCCTAGGTTTGAAATTTTTATTTTGTGATTCTAACTTTGAAACTCTTTTTTTTAATGTATGCAATTCTTTGTAAACCTCATCAATTTCTTTTTTACTTGGCAAATTAGCAGATTGTAACATCACATTTGTCATTTGTTCCCAATGTTTTGAAAGTTCAAGTTCACTTGCCACTAACTTCCCATAATTTTCTCCAAATTTGTGTGAATCAAATAGTTCGGTAAAATCATTGTCAAAAATATCAATCCAAATTCTTTTGTAAGCATCAAACTGTTCTTGGTCATTTGGAATTTCAGGCATTTTTGCATTAACCTTTTTTTGTGCAATGGCCCAAGTGTCTGCAAGTTGTTGATAATACCCCGTTAATCTTTTGTTAAATTCAACTAAATCATCATTTGAATCTAATAGTTCTGTAGCAATTTTTTTCGCATTTGCAGCAAAACTTCTCATTGGTCCAACTGAGGTTAGGGCTTGAGGCTTACTTGACATCAGATATATCAAATCTGTCCAAAATAGGGAAAGATGTTTGTAAAATTCTGCTGGGTTTTTTTGAATGCTGTTTTCCACATGATTATATTATGAAAGATCGCAATAAATACATCGGATACTGTTTTGAAATATGGATTTTGAGAAAATTTGCCAAAAAGTAATGACCTTAGACCCTAAGATGAGGTCAGCCCGTGTAATTAACAACCGGGGCCATATTGTAGCCGGGGGCATGAAAAAAGGAATGACATCTTTAGAAGATGAAAAACAAGACGAGATGATGTTTATGGAAATAGCCTTACGAGTTCGAATGCGTCATGAGTTTGATAAGGAGTTTGGACCAGTTAGATTCTCACTATCCTATAGAGCAAAGGTAATAATCTACAGTTTTCCAATGTCAGATGAAAACGTCTTGTTAGTGTCATCTAGCAGAGAAGCTGATTTTGGTAAAATTTCATTTAAGATAATGAAAATACTCGGAAAACCCGCTTAATCTAGATAAATTCCCTTTTTTCTTTGAGAAAAAACTAGTACAATACATTTACTCAATTAAAAATAGAAAAAAGATAAACCCCTGTGTATCAAAAAAATTGGACAATGGTTTTTATTCTCATATTGTAATATGTATAATATGTCCCAAATTGAAAAATCAAATGAATATTATGTATTTGAACAAAAATGTCAGAATTTACTAAAAGAGTCTGAGATTAGATTTGCAGGTCTGATTAACCCTATGGGGAATTTGGTAGCTGGTGGTATGAAAAAGGGCTTAAAACCATTAGAAGATGATGCAGATATGAGAAAACTCTACATGGAATTAATTTTGAGAGTTTCAACTAGGCAAGAATTTGATCAAACTCTCGGTGTTGTAAATTATTCAGCTTCTAGACGAGAAAAAGCAGTTCTTTTGAGTTTTCCTATAGGAAACAAAGTTCTACTTGTCTCTGCAGATGCCAATGTGAACATTGATGAAACAGCAAAGAAAGTAAAAAAAATCGCTGGAATTTAAAATATTTTAAAAAACTAACGTCCACCTTGAGATAAAATCGGAGAGAGCGTGTTAGTAGAACGAATCCGTGGTATCATTCTAATATTGTTAGTCAAAATCTCGTCTAATCTTTGTCGCGAATCTGATTCTAGTTTTGCAAAAATATCATAAACTCCGTAAGTTCCTCTTACTTCTTTTACTTCAGAAATTTCAGCAAGTTTTTTAATTATTTCAGTTTCTGCACCTAGGTCACACTGAATTAACAAGTAGGCAATTTCCAATACCTTTACTATAACTTCACGGAATAAAAATAAATCTCAAATCTCAGGAAGTAGTCCCAAGTTGTCTCTTTCGACCTTGTTTTTGTCAGTTCTGATAAAAACTTCTCCATCCACCATGAATACTTTAATCTTTTCTCCAATTTTCCAATTGTCATTAGAATTGAAGATAGTCATATAGATCTTACCTTTTTTTATGCCATCAGTTACATCAAGTTTATTCACTATGGCACCCTCACTAATAGAATCGTCTTCATCCTCATGTTGAACTAATTCTGTAATGTATTTGTGATCTGGACTGTATCGAATTGCAGAAATTAAATGATTTGCCCATTTTTCCAAGTTTAACCGATTTTATTTTTAAAATATCCTATATTTATTTAATCCTAAAGCAAATTCTAGATATTTTTTATCTCTTTTGGACTTGTTACCAACTTTTACTGAATTTTTTAAAAGTAAAACATCAATTTTCGCTTTTAGGGATGTTTATCATTTTCAAAAATTTAAGAATTAATGAAGTATTGCCTCTGATTTGTATATGCCCCTAACCTATACACCATTTTGAGGCTATGCTTCATTTCCTATGTAATCAACCATGTTTTTTTTAAAATAAACGGACACAGAATTTTATTCTAAATTTCATTAGATATGATATGAGTGATTCTAAGCTTCAGATAATATGTAGAGATTTAGATTATTGTGAGGAAGTCAATTCTACAATAAGGCATATTCTGGTACCATATGATAATTCTGCATATTCTAATAGAGCATTTGTTTATGCTTTAGATTTTGCAAAAAAATATGGTGCAAATCTTTCTGTAATTTCAATAATGTATAGTTCCTCTAATCCTACTGAAATAAGGCATCAAACAACTGTAGATGATAAAAAAGTCAGGGTTATGGAAAAATCATATAGGCGTTTACGTGAAGCTGCAAAAAAATTTGGAGTTCCAATTAAAACCCAAATGTTAATGAAAAATAGTATTGTTGATAACATCATTTCTTTTGTCACAGTAAATAAAGTAAATCTAATTGTAATGGGTACTAGAGGACGGGATGGTCCAAAAAGACTAATGTTCGGAAGCGTAGCCATGGCAACATCCCAAAAAGCTTCATGTCCTGTAATGTTAGTTAAATAATTTTTTTATTTTGAAAATCTTGCATCACTAATTTTTTTTGCCCATTTGACATTGTTGTCAATTCCTAAAATAATTCTCTTGTATGATTCATTTTTAAGCTCAATATTTAGAATGCCTTTTCCTTTTGTAACGAACCAAAACTGTTTTCCTTTATCTGTATAGTATGTTCCTGCTTTAATTAATCCTGGAATCATTGTACCTGGGGCTTTGATCTCCTTCCAAGTTGGTTTTGGTAGTTGAGTTGTGATGCTTTGAATGTGTTTGAGTGGAATTTTAAATGAGCCTTTCATGGATAATATCTTTTTACTTGTACTAAAATTAATTTCAAGTTGATCTTCTGTAATTGTAATTTTCATCTTTTAATTAAAGAATTATTGTTTTAATGAAGATTTGGATATAATAAAATGACTGGGGCCGCAGGGAATAGCTATGGTCCAGCTATTTGAAAGGATTGGCAGGCGAGCCCAACAGTCACTAATTACATTAAACAAAATTAGTTAGTATGTTCAT
>JACZUQ010000027.1:10312-12664 GCA_022573065.1 Nitrososphaerota archaeon | reverse complement strand
CTTTAAATTTTTCCCCTTTGAGTTCTGTTACAATTTTTGGAATAATTACTCCACCGTCTTCTGATAAATCAACGATAACGCTTTTACCTCCAAAACGATAGTTTTGAACATTTGCTGCAAGAATCGGTACTCGATTTTCTAAAGCCCTCACCTGTAAGTATAATTGCCATGGTTTTACTCCTCTCCTTACAATCCTACTAGGGGAAAAAAGCACATCCGCCCCCTTTTTTACTAGGGAATTTGCCACATCTGAAAAAACCATATCATAGCAGATTATTATGCCAAATTTGCAATTTGTTTCAAAAACTTTAGTTTCTCTTCCTGGCATGACTAATTTTTGTTCATAATCAAATGGATGTATCTTCTCTTGAATGCCAATGATTTCTCCTTTAGGGCCAATTACAGGAGCAGAAATTACAAACCTGGATTTTTTAGGCTGGTAAAATGCACCGGGAATAATAGTCATGGAAAAATCCCTTGCTATTTTTTTGAAACTATCAAACTCTTGCTCAAAGTCAGAAATTCTATTATTTTTTAGCCATTGTTCAGGAAGAGTAACTATGTCTATCTCTTTTCTGCCAAGGGTTTTTAGTGACTGTGAAACTTTTTTCAACGCATTCTCATTTGATGAATACGAAACAGTCTGAATTAATCCCAATTTGACCATTAGTAATTTTCTTCAAATGAGTAATTATACATAGGCGTAGATGCCTATGACTAACTAAAATAACAATTATTCTAGTTTATAGTCAACTAAACTTGTTCGTATTCGATTATTCGAACCGTTTGAAAAATTCTCATATTGGTATTTATCAAAAAAGTAGAAATGTTTGGCTTCAAATCGTTTGGATTTAAAAATACATCAATCGATTTTCAACCAGGCCTTATTTCTATTTCTGGACCAAATGGTTCAGGTAAAAGCAATATTTTAGACGCAATTATTTTTGCACTTGGAGAAAATAAACCAACAACAATGAGAGTGGGTAAACTACGAGAATTGATTCATGATATTCCGGGTGAACGTCGCGGACCAAAAATGACAAGAGTTAGTGTTCATTTTGACAATTCTGATAGAAAGATTCCTGTAGATTCTGACTCTATCACAATAACAAGAGAAATGGATGATAAAGGAGAAAATATCTATTATCTTGATAAAAAAAAGACACATCGATCTCATATTTTAGATCTATTAGATATGGCAAATGCTGGTTTGAATCAACTAAATAATGTACAACAAGGAACCGTAACAAGAATTTCTGAATTTTCATCAGAAGAAAAAAGAGAATCAATTGAAAAATTAATAGGTCTATCCTATTTTGATGAGAAAAAAAGTGAATCCGTAAAACTACTAAAAGATTCTGATCAAAAATTAGAAATTGCTTTTGCAAGAATGGATGTAATCAAAAAGAGAATAGATGAGCTAGAGGAGGAACGAAATCAGCAACTCAGGAATGACTTCCTAACTAAGGAGGCAAACAGATTCCATGCAATAGAATCTGCAAATAAACTCAAAAATCTCAAGGTAACAAAACTCTCAAAAGAGCGTAATTTACATGCCTTGACCTCTGAAATTAAAAAATTCGAAGAAGAGCGTGATGTTATTCGAAAAAAAATCCATGAGTTAGAATCCCAAAAAAAGAAATTCATGAATGAAGTCAATACCTACAATCAAGCCAAGGCAACTATAGATTCAGAACTTTCAGTATCAATTCACAAATCAGAACTTGAAAAAAGTGAAATTAATACTTCAAAGAAAAAATTAGAAATTATTGAATCAAGACTTCCTGAAATTAAATTAAATTTAGAAAAGTTGCAAGAAGAACGTTGTTCTCTTGAATCTACTATTAATCAAATGCGTGAGTCTATACAACAAACAAATGATGAAAGAAAAAAAATTAATGATGAAGTAAAAATTATTGATTCTGAATTAAATAAAGTTAGAAGAGAGCAATCAGAGATTACGATAAAAAAACTTGAATTTGATCATAAAATTAAAAATCTTAATAAAAAATTTAATGCAGCAAAATTAACATTCTCAAAACTTGAATCTGAAAAAACTGATGTTGAAAATAAAATTAATCATAACGTGGCAAAGAATAATGAATTTAATACTCATTCACAAAATCTAGATCGTTTAAAACATAAACTAGAATTAGTAAAAATAAATCATAAAGCCACAATTGATGAGCTTAAATCTAGAATACACAAATTAAACCAACAACATGAAAAGACTTTAAATGATATCGATGATGTTAGTCAAATTTTAGAAAAAGCTACACAAAGTACTGTAAGATATGAAACAAAAATTCGTGTCGTTAAAGATGTAATGCATGAAGATTATTCAATTTCGCA
>JACZUQ010000027.1:8410-10218 GCA_022573065.1 Nitrososphaerota archaeon | reverse complement strand
TCTCAACTTAAAGCAGATGCTGATGCACTTGGAATACAAGGCTTAGTTTATGAAAAACTTTCTTGGGATAAAGAATATGAGCGTGCAGCACTAGCTGTCAGCTCAGATTTAATCAAGGCTATTATTGTGAAAGACTTTACGACTCTACTTAACTTAGCTGACTTTGTTCGCTCTAAAAAATTACCAAAATTAAAAATAATTACACTTGAGGCAATTCCAAAATTAACTACAACTGCATCTAAAGACTCTAAAATAATTGGAATGCTCTCTGACTTCGTAAAATGTGAAAGCAAATTTTCCTCCCTCAAAACATTCCTATTTGGCAACACAGTTTTAGTAAAATCTAGAGAAGACGCAGTTAGAATATCAAAGTCTGGATTCAAGGCAGTTACACTGGAGGGTGAGTTTTTTGAAGCCAAGGCAAGTTCAGTTATAGTTGATTATAATTCAAAAATTTCCAAATTAACCAAAATTATTACCATGAGTACTTCCGTTGATGGTCTAAATCGTTCAATTAACTTACTAAGAAAATACATCCAAAATAAAAAACACAAACTAAAACGAATCGAGCACATTCTAAAAAATTACCATGAAAGACTATCCATTTCAGAAACAGGCCATGCTACAACTTCAAATAATTATTCTGATCTGAAAAGTAAAATATTATCTACATATAAAATCAATGGACAGCTAACTTCAAGAAACTCACAATTAACTCGTAGATTAGAATATTTACAAACAGAAATAGCAAAGCAAGAATCCCTTGTCGCATCATTGGATGAACGAATAAAAATAGTTTCAGAAAATTTTTCAGATCCTAGACAATTAAGAATTGCACAGGAATTAATACGACAAAACGAGAAAAAATCTTCTATAACTACCAGACAATCAAACATAGTATCTGAATTAAAAGAAAAAGAAGCAGACCTTGCAAAGATTACTGCAAAAGAAACTGCAGAAAAATCTACATCAAAAAATCTTCATGAGGAACATGCAATACTTAATCAAGAAAGACATGAACTTGAAGTTAAATTACGCACATTAGAAAAAGAATATGCAATAACAAGTGACACTTTAGTAAAACTTCGAGAAAAAGAACAAGTTCTAATCTCTACATCTGGTAGTTCAATTTCGCAAGTAGAAGAATTTGATTCAACATTAAATGGCCTACGTGATAATGGACTTTCTCTTAACAAAGAAATCAATACACGAGAAAGACAATCTGACACACTTACACGTGATCTAAAAGAAATTACTGAAAATGAATCCCAAATTCAAAAATTCATTTCAACCTATGGATATGATGAATCCATTGAAACCTTTGACGTAGAATCTATTCTCAAGGCACTTGCAGCTGAACAACGCGTATTATCTGAATCAATTAATCGAAAAGCTGCAGAACAATACAGTGAACTTGCAACCAGCTATCGTGGTATGTCTTCTAGAAGAAATGAACTTGAAAAGGAACGAAATAGTATTGTCAAATTCATTGAAGAAATTGAAAAGGAAAAACGCCAGACTTTTCTAGATGCCTTTGATATAGTAGATAAAGAAATTAGGCTAATATTTTCTAAAATGACAGGTGGAAATGCCTGGCTAGAGCTAGAAAATGAGGATGATATCTTTTCATCTGGAATTACTTATATGATACAATTCCAAAACAAGCCAAAAAGAACTTCTACTTCAATCAGCGGTGGTGAAAAGACTCTGGCTGCTGTTGTTTTTGTACTGGCTTTACAAAAGCTCAAACCATCACCATTTTATCTATTTGATGAAATAGACGCACATTTGGATGCACTAAACTCTGA
>JACZUQ010000027.1:0-8310 GCA_022573065.1 Nitrososphaerota archaeon | reverse complement strand
CTTCAATCAGCGGTGGTGAAAAGACTCTGGCTGCTGTTGTTTTTGTACTGGCTTTACAAAAGCTCAAACCATCACCATTTTATCTATTTGATGAAATAGACGCACATTTGGATGCACTAAACTCTGAAAAACTTTCAAAAATCGTTGAAGAAAGATCAAAGGGTAGTCAATTCCTTATGGTATCTCTAAAGGACACTGTGGTAGAAAAAGCCAAGCTGATTTATGGAGTATTTCCCAAAAATGGGGTTTCTCATATAGTTACTTACAAAGATAAGCGAATACCATCAATTACTAATTGATTAATCTTAAATGCAAAATTTGTAATGAATGTCAGTGCTAACCAATATCCTCGCTTGTTAGGGGAAAACAAGACAAGCTAGAGTTGATGTAGGTTAGTGTTTTCCCCATATGATTTCTAAATCTTAATCTAACTGAACAAAACATGCAACATCTCTTTTTTTCCCAATGCTTTCTAATGGGGGCTCTTCTTTACACTGCTCTATAGCATAAGGACATCTTGCTCTAAATCTACATCCTTCATACACATCAATGTCTAGTGGCTCGTTAATACGAATTTTTCTCTCTCTATGCAGATTATCTGGATTTGGTTCTGAAAGTGCGTCAAGTAAAGCTTGGGTATATGGATGCTTTGGATGTAATAAAACATCATCAATTGGACCAATTTCAACTATTTTTCCCAAATACAAAATTGCAATTCTATTTCCAAAATGTCTCGCAGTTGCCAAGTCATGTGTAATGTAGAAAAACGAGATATGGTATTTTTTTTGTAAATCTTCCATTAATTCTAAAACTTCTGCACGGATAGATACATCTAGCATTGAAACTGGTTCGTCTGCAATTATGACTTTGGGTTTTAATACAAGCGCTCTTGCCAAAACAATTCTTTGACGCTGTCCCCCAGATAAAGCATGGGGATATTTTTTTGCAATTTCTTCAGCAGGTTCTAATCTTACTTCACGTAGTGTTTCCATTACTCGTTTTTGCCTTTCTTTGAAATTACCAATTTTGTGAATTTCGAGTGGTTCTGAAACAATATCAAAAACCTTCATTCGTGGATTAATGGAGTCATAAGGATCTTGATGTACCATCTGGCAAGCCATTCTAATTTTCGTTAGACTCTTAGAATCAATTCCAATTTCTTGACCATCAAAAATAATTTTCCCAGAATCTGCCTCAATTGATTTCATAATCAATCTTGCAATAGTTGATTTTCCTGAACCAGATTCTCCAGCGAGTACAAAAACCTCACCTTCATAGAGTGAAAAAGAAACATCATCAACTGCTTTTACAATTGATGTTTTTGAGCTAAAAAATCCTTTTTTCACAAAATATTTTGTGAGATTTTCTACCTTAAGAATAATACTCATTAATTTGGGATAAAGCATTTATGTATAAAAACCGGGCCGTAACACAAATGAGTACAAAAACACTCCAAAAGTCACTTAGATACAGACATTTTGAAATAAATTCTAGATTACGATATTTTAAACCAGAACTTGCAAAATCTAATAAAACTTTTGCCGAAGAAATATCTCGCAGTCTAAATCAAAAAGAAAAATCAATCAACCCAAAATTTTTCTATGATATAAAGGGTTCAGAATTATTCGATGACATTTGTGAGTTACCAGAATATTATTTGACACGAACAGAAACCAATCTTCTAAAAACAATCGGAAGTGAATTGGAAAAGTTTGTTACAGAAGATATGCGTCTAGTTGAGCTTGGAAGCGGCTCTGCAGTAAAAACAAGATTACTGTTAGATGTTTTAACTAATATTCAAAATAAAACAGAGTACTTTCCAATAGACATCTCAGACATTTTACAGGAAAGCTCACAGAAACTATTAGAAAGTTATGAAAATCTATCCATTACTGGAGTTATTGATACCTATGAGGGTGGATTGGAGTTTGTTGAAAAGTATAACAATAAACCAAACCTGATTGCATTTTTAGGTTCTAGTTATGGAAACTTTACTCCAGAATTAGGATTTGCATTTTTACAAAAAATTTCATCAATCATGAAATATAATGATCTGTTTTTCATTGGATTGGATCTAATAAAAGATAAAGTAGTTTTAGAAAATGCATATGATGACTCTGCAGGAATTACTGCAAACTTTAATCTAAACGTCTTGTCACGAATAAATGCTGAGCTAAACGCCAACTTTGTTCTCTCACAGTTTGTACATCACTCACTATATAATGAAAAAGAACAAAGAATTGAAATGTATTTACGTTCACTCGAAGATCAAAAAGTAGAAATTAAAAAAGCTGGTCTACAATTAGATATTGAAAAAGATGAGTTGATACATACAGAGCATTCTTACAAATATTCAATTCCTCAAATTGAAAATATCATGCATAAAGCTGGATTCAAGGTAGAAAAAATCTGGCAAGACACAAAGAAACCATATGCATTATTTTTGGCTTCAAAAAACTAAGAATCTTGAGCGCATCTAAATCCAGAAAATAGCCATCTCTCATCCAATCTGAAGAAATTTCTGTAACTTCCTCGAATTGACATTCGTGGTGTACCAAAAGAACCGCCACGCAAAACCTTTTGATTTGTAAACCATTTGTCATTGTATTCTGAAAAACCTGTTTTGAAACCTGGATATCCAATATATTCAGATGATGTCCATTCCCATACATCTCCAATCATCTGGTAACAACCATAACTACTTCGACTTTCTGGATATGATCCTATTTCAGAGGTATTCCATAAATAAGATTCTAACAAGTTTGCATTTTTTTCATTAGGTTCTTCATTTCCCCAAGGAAAGATTGTTTTTCTCATCTTTTCTTCATCCCAACATGCAGCTTTTTCCCATTCTGCTTCTGATGGAAGTCTTTTTCCTGCCCATCTACAATAAGCATCTGCCTCGTAAAAGCTCACATAGCAAACAGGCTCGTTTGGATTAATCTTTCTTTTTCCAAGAAAATTACGTAACATCCATCTTCCATTTTCTTTTTCCCAGTACATTGGAGCATGCCAGTTGTTTTTCTTAACGGCATCCCATCCATCTGATAACCAATATTTGAAATCATCATATCCGCCGTCTTCTATGAAGCTCAAATACTGCTCATTTGTTATAGGAAACGCATCAATTCTATAATTATTTAAGAATATTTTGTGTTCAGGAAGCTCAATGTCATAACAGAAATTATCTCCATTATATCCCATGGTGTATAATCCTCCTCCAATTGCTACAGATTCAGGTGTTACTTTAGATGGAGTTGGCGGAGAATTCTTTTTCACTGGTCTATATTCGTCTGCAAGTAGATGTTGAAGATCATATACAAGGAGCTCTTGATGCTGACACTCATGATGCATACCCATTGTTAATAGTTGATTAGCTTTGTTTGAAATTAGATTTTTTTTAAGAAAATCTGTAACTAGTTGGTTTACAGTTTGAAAATATTCCAAAACTTGCTCAACAGTTGGTCTAGACATGATTCCTCTTTTTCCTTTATCACGCGGTTCTCCAAACTGACGATAATACGAATTTAGATATTCAGAAAATTCTTTTGAATAAAATTCATAATCGGTATTTAATTTACTCAAGACCACTTCATAAATCCAACTAACATGCCCTAAGTGCCATTTAGGTGGACTCGTATAATATTCGGTTTGTACCACAAAATCGTCTTTTTCAAGTGTTTTAACTAATTCCAAAGTTCTGGACCTAGTCTCATTAAATAAATTCACGATGCTTTTTGATTTTGATTCTGAGAGCGCGGTCAACTGTTAATTTACGTTCCAAACTCTGTGATTTTTATATTTACTGCCAAATTCATACTAGTACCCTCTAGCAAAAATTGGAGTAGATGTACTTTCGTTGCCACAAATAATGCATTTTTGTTTCTCATTCTTATCATCAAAAGGAATTACGCGAATTTCAGCTCCTGTTTCATCTTTTATTTTTTCTTCACAGTTTTCATCCCCACACCATGGAGCATAGAGGAAACCACCTTTTTCTAATTCTTCTTTAAATTTTGTATAATCTTCAATACGAATACTTTTATCTTGAAGAATTTTTTTTGCTTCATCAAACATTTCTTTTTGAATTTTTTGTAAAATTTCTATGATGTTATCACTAATCTTATCTATTGCAAGATCAGTTTTTTCACGATTATGTCTTGTCGCTATTACCACTTTATTTTTTTCAATATCTTTTGGACCAATCTCGATTCGTAATGGAATTCCTTTGAGCTCCCAATCATGGAACTTGAATCCAGGGGTCAACTCATTTCTTTTATCCAAATGAACACGAATTTTTTTATCAAGTAATGCTTTTTCAATTTCATTTGCTTTATCGGTGACTTTTTTTGAATCATTTTCAGAATAATAAATTGGAACAATGACCACTTGAATTGGCGAAACTTTTGGTGGTAATACAAGACCTTTATTGTCACCATGCACCATAATCATTCCGCCAATTAATCTCCATGAAACCCCCCATGATGTTTGCCAAGCATAATTTTCAACGTTATCTTTATCTGAATATTTTACATCAAAAGGTTTTGAAAAGTTTTGTCCTAAAAAGTGGGATGTTCCCATTTGTAATGCTTTTCCATCAGGCATAAGTGATTCCATTGTAGTAGTATAAACTGCTCCAACAAATTTCTCTTTCTCACTTTTTCTTCCAGTAATTACAGGAATTGCTAATTCATTCTCAACTATATTTTTATAAATTTCTAAAATTTTCAATACCTCCTTTTCTGCTTCTTCTGCTGTTGTATGAACCGTGTGTCCTTCTTGCCACAAAAATTCTGAATTTCTAATAAAAGGTTTTGTTGCTTTAATTTCAGCACGTAATGCTGTATTCCAAAAGTTGATTTTTAGAGGTAAATCCCGCCAACTCTTAATCCATTTTGAATACATTGAATATGCTAATGTCTCAGATGTTGGACGTAATGCAAGTCTATCTCCTATTTCATTTTCCCCAGAATGAGTAACCCAAAAAGCCTCAGGATTAAATCCCGCAAAATGTTTTTTTTCTTTAGATAAAAGAGATTCGGGAATTAAAACTGGTAAAAATCCGTTTCTTATTCCCTCTTTCTTAAATTTTTCATCTAATGCAGATTTTATTGATTCCCAAATAGAATATCCATCAGGTCTAAGGACAATGAATCCCTTTACAGGAGCGTAATCTGCAAGCTCAGCTTTTAGAACTACCTGAGTATACCATTCACTAAAATCATCATTTTTTGTAACTGTTATCCCAATATCTTTACTCAATTCAACATCTGAAGAAAATCTATACTAATGAGCTTTTCATGTTTAAAGAGGGTCCCCTTTACATAGAACCTTGCCCATAACTCGACTTTGGAAATTTGGGCAAACAAAGCATTGAACAAAATGAATGTCATCTTTTAGGACAGGACACTCTACATATTCTGTTTTCATTTTTTTGAGCATTTTGGGACTAACCCCTTTTAATTTCAGTTTTCCTTTTTCGTCCATCATTCCAGATTCCTTTAATACTTCTTTCACTTTGTCAGGAATTTTTTGACGTGTTTCCGTTTTTTTTATTTCAACTTCATATTTATGCTCAAGCTCTTCTACCATACTGTTGATTAATACAATATTCGATTTATAGATGTTGGCGATCAAAAACTTCTTAAACTTTAATATATTCTGTTTTTAGCTCAAATGCAGAAAGTAATTGCTTGTAATTTTTGATGTAGAGGGAGTTCTCTTTGACGCTGAATATTTACCAATTCTTGCAGAAAAATTAAACAAAGAAAAAGAAATTTGGGAAATCACAAAAAAAGGAATTCAGGGAGAAATTAACTGGGAAGATGGATTAAAAACCAGAGTTGACTTGCTTAGAGGAATTGATCTTAAAACCTGTAAGGACATTGCTGATTCTTTACCAATTATGACTGGAGCAAAAGAGGCATGTCGTGCTTTGAAAGAGGCAGGGTGGAAACTCATGGCAGTATCTGGTGGATTTTCAATAATGACTGATAGACTTAAAGAAGAATTAGAATTGGATTATGTTTTTTCGAATGAGCTAAAATTCACCAATGGGAAACTTGATGGTGTTAAAATGATTGTAGACTCTGATAAAGCAAAATCTGCTAGAATCAAAATTCAAGAATGGAGTGTAAAAAAAGAAGATATTGTAGTTGTTGTAGATGGAGCAAATGATATTAAATTATTTGATATCTGTGGTCTAGGAATTGCATATAGAGCACAGGATATAGTAAAAGATCTAGCCACCATAACTTTAGACGAAAAAAATCTAGCACGAATCATTGATATCATTAATCAGCATTATCATCTAAAGTTAGAAACTCCAACTATCGCTTGACTATCTTACTTATTCCCTATAGTTAATAATATACTTGAATCAAGTTTACTCATTAATTCAATGACTCTAGAAGTTTTTCCAATTCAAATCAGTAAGGATATACAAAAAGATGAAAAAATTGTTGATCTAATCTTATCATCTTCAAAACAAAAAATTCAAGATGGAGACATATTTGTTATCTCACAAAAAATTATTTCTAAACAGGAAGGTAAAGTTGTTAATCTTTCAGAAATAATTCCATCAGAACTAGCGGTTGGAATAGGTGCAGCATACAATAAAGATCCTAAACTTGTTGAAGCGATTCTTTCTGAATCAAAAAGAATAGTCAGAATGCATAATGAAATACTTATTGTAGAAACACATCACGGCTTTATCTGTGCAAATGCAGGGGTTGATGAAAGTAACGTTGAAAACGGTTATGCTACATTACTCCCAATTGATTCAGATAAATCCGCCCTTACTTTACAGACAAAACTTCATGAAAAAACTAAGAAAAAAGTTGCAGTAATAATTTCAGATACCTTTGGTAGGGCTTTTAGGATGGGTCAAACAGATGTTGCAATTGGAATCGCAGGAATGGATTCGATACTTGATTATGCAGGAACAAAAGATCATTTTGGGAAAATATTACGTGTAACAGCTATTGCCATTTCAGACGAAATATGTTCTGCAGCAGAACTAGTCATGGGAAAGACTAGAAACTGTCCTGTAGCAATTGTGCGAAATTACAAATACAAACAATCTGATTCAAACATTAATTCAATAATACGACCTGAAAATGAGGATTTATTTAGATAAATATTTTTTTTGAATATAGTTTCACACAAAATTAATTTTAAAATCTGGATTCAGATTTTCTGAATCAAAGTAATTAATAGACTAACTTAAAGAATGCTTTATGAGAATAATTTACATAGGCAAAACTAATTCTTTGCATAAAGTAATTTGCTGATTTCTTAATTGCTAAATAGATTTTAATACAACAAAACTAGATAATAAAAATAGGTGACTTGAAATTTCAGATTCACATTCTACAAAATTAGATACCACTGGCCTATTCTGTCCTGAACCTGTGTTTAGAACAAAAATCGCAATTGAAAAAATGCAGGTTGGTGAAGTACTAACAGTACTTGCAGATGATCCAGCATCTGAAGATGATATTTCAAAATGGGTTAACAGAACTGGTCATGAACTGTTAAGCATGAACAAAAATGACAATGTTATAGAATTTACAATTAAAAAGGTGAAATAAAACTTAGCCACTAAAGTTGAAACTGATGTTTCTGTAATTAGTCAAATTGGTAATACCCCATTAGTTCCACTTGAATCTCTTGATAAAGATAATGTAAAATATTTTGCAAAACTTGAGGGGTACAATCCATTTGGATCTTTAAAAGATAGGGCAGCATATTGGATGATAAAAGACGCTGAAGAACGTGGAATTTTAAAAAAGAATCATAGTATAATCATAGAACCCACTTCGGGGAATACTGGAATTGCTTTAGCAGGAATTGCAAAGTTATTAGGTTATGGAATAGAGATTGTAATTCCAGAAAAAGCAAGTAATGAAACTAAAAAAATTATCGAATCCCTTGGCGCCAAATTATATGAAACAAGTGATGATCTTTGTCCAAAAGTTGGAGGAGGTACTGATCAAAGTATTGCCCTTGCTACATCTATTGCATCATCTAGACCTGATACATATTATTCTCCAAATCAATATGCAAATGAAGCAAATTTTATGGCACATTACAAAGGAACTGGCCCAGAAATTTGGAAACAAACTGACGGCAAAGTAACTCACTTTTTTACTGGAGTTGGAACTGGAGGAACAATAACTGGTATTGGGACATATCTTAAAGAAAAGAATCCTGAAATTAAGATAATTGGATGTCAGCCCCAACAAAATCATTTAATCCAAGGATGGAGAAATTTTGAAGAATCAGCAAAACCTGACCTGTTTTTAAAGC
>JACZUQ010000003.1:31131-34175 GCA_022573065.1 Nitrososphaerota archaeon | reverse complement strand
TTACAGGAAAATTAACTGATCCGAGGGATTTGAATTGAAAGGAAATGTAATAAAATATGAAAAAGACAACATAGATACTGACGTAATTATTCCAGGTACTTATCTTAAGATTCATGATTATGCTGAACTAGCTACACATGCTATGGAAGGACTAGATCCAGATTTTCATAAAAAGGTAAAAGAAGGAGATTTCATTCTTGCAGGAAAAAATTTTGGTTGTGGCTCATCCCGTGAACATGCACCAATAGCTTTGGCGCACTCTGGAATCAAAGCAGTCTTAGCTCTTTCATTTGCACGAATTTTTTATAGAAATGCAGTAGATGGAGCATTTCTTTTACCAATTGAGATCAATGAAGATTCATACAAGGATATTTCAAACGGAGATGAACTTGAAATTAACATAGACAAAAATGAAATCACAAATCTTACGAAGAATAAAAATTATCAAATGAAACCCTTCTCTGAAATTATTGGAAAAATTATTGCCGCAGGTGGAATATTCAAGTTCCAACCATAATCTGAGGAATTTTTGCAATGTCAACGACATTATTTGAAAAGATCTGGGATTCACACATTGTCTTAGAAAAAGAAAACGGTCCTTCTTTACTTTACATAGACAGACATCTAATTCATGAAGTAACCTCTCCTCAAGCCTTTGAAGGATTACGATTAAACAACAGAAAGGTAAGACGACCAGATCTTACAATAGCCACTGAGGATCACAATGTACCAACTAGTGATAGATCTCTTCCAATTATTGATCAAACATCTTCAATTCAAATACAAACTTTGGAAAAAAATTGTAAAGATTTTGGCATACAATTGTTTGGTATGGATAATCCAAATCAAGGAATTGTTCACGTTATAGGACCACAATTAGGAATCACCTTACCTGGAAGTACAATTGTATGTGGAGATAGTCATACATCAACACAAGGAGCATTTGGGTCCTTGGCATTTGGCATTGGAACAAGTGAAGTGGAACATGTTTTAGCAACTCAAACACTTTGGATGCAAAAACTCAAGCCTTTTGAGATAAAAGTTGAGGGAAAAAGAAAAAACCCCTTCGCGATAACCGCAAAAGACATTATCCTTTCAATTATTCGACGAATTGGTACTTCGGGTGGTTCTGGAACAGTAATTGAATATCGAGGAGAAACTATCTCTGAGCTTAGCATGGAACAAAGAATGACTATTTGTAATATGTCTATTGAAGCTGGGGCGCGTGCAGGACTTATTGTGCCAGATGAAAAAACATATGATTATTTGCGAGGGAAAAAATTTACTCCAAAAAATTATGAAGAATTAGTAGAACAATGGCGTGAAAATCTAAAAACAGACCCTAATGCAAAATTTGATAAGAGATTTACAATTAATGTACAAGAAATTGCTCCTCAAGTAAGCTGGGGTACAAACCCATCCATGGTTTCAGATGTGACTGAGGAAATTCCATCCCCTGAAGAATTTGCAAAGGGTGATTTGAATCAGCAAAAAGGAGCCATAAACGCATTAAAGTATATGGATCTTAAACCTGGAACATTAATTACTGATATTTTTGTTGATCGAGTTTTCATAGGTTCATGCACTAATGCTAGATTGGAGGATCTTGTAGATGCATCAAAGGTAGTAAAAGGAAAAAAGGTTTCATCCAACGTTCTTGCTATGATTGTACCCGGTTCTCAGATGGTCAAAAAACAAGCAGAGGAACTTGGAATTGATAAAATTTTTAAAGATGCAAATTTTGAATGGCGAGAATCAGGTTGTAGTATGTGTCTTGGAATGAATCCTGATATACTAGGACCAGGTGAGCGCTGTGCAAGTACATCCAATAGAAATTTTGAAGGTAGACAAGGAGTCGGAGGACGTACTCATCTAGTGAGTCCTGTAATGGCAGCTGCAGCTGCTATCGAAGGACATTTTGTTGATGTACGTGAAATGGATTTAAACTAAATGAAACAATTTCAAAAAATAAAAACCACTGCAATTCCTTTTGATAAAGTTAATGTTGATACAGATCAAATTGTGCCAAAACAATTTTTAAAATTAATTCAAAAAACTGGTTTTGGAAAATTTTTGTTTTATAATTGGAGGTTTGATGGAAATGAAATTCCTAATCAGAGTTTTATTTTAAATGATCCTAAATACAAGAATTCAAAAATACTCGTAACTGGAGAAAATTTTGGATGCGGTTCAAGTAGGGAGCATGCTGTTTGGGCATTACAAGATTACGGATTTTCAGTGATTATAGCACCATCTTTTGGAGATATTTTTTACAGTAATTGTTTTAAAAATGGATTACTTGCTATAACTCTTGATCCCAAAATCATTCAAAAACTTTTGCAAATTGATACGGAGTTAGAAGTAGATTTAGAAAGTCAAACCATCAAAACAAATACTGAAGAGATCCCATTTCAGATTGACCCATACAACAAGAAGAATCTTCTTGAAGGTTTCGATGAAATTGCTTTAACTATAAAAAATGAGGATAAAATATCTGAATATGAACAAAAGTCTAATGTTTCATCTCTTTTATGATCTTTTTTGCTAATTGTTGATTACGTTCAAGATAAGCTGGAGATTCTACATCTAACCATTGTTTTTTGCCAATATCACATGCACTAACTTTTCCTTTTTTTGATAATTCCTGAAGTATGTCAAATGATAAATTAAGATCTTTTTTGCTACTTTTGGTTTTGATCTTATTTAGAACACCTTCTCCAAGAATATAGATTCCTAGACATTCAGGCATCTGCATTTTGAGAACTGGTTTTTCTCGAAATTCTGTTATAATGTTATTTTTTACCACCGCAAACCCTGTTTCAGCTTTTCTGGTGTTTCTAGTTGCAATACACACTAAACTATTATTTTGTTTGAAAACTTTAATCATTTTTTTAATATCAATTGCACACAAATTATCTACAAACCATAAGAGAAACTCTGGCGATTTTTTTAACAAATTTGCTGCATAAAGTAGATCTCCAGCAGTTCCAGATCCTGAGTCTTGAACAAATCTAATTTTTTTCTTGTTATTCCAATTCTCAAAA
>JACZUQ010000003.1:27466-31031 GCA_022573065.1 Nitrososphaerota archaeon | reverse complement strand
AATGTTTTATCTGTGCTCCCAGACCATTAAAATCTGAAACAATCAATATTTCATCAATTAATGAAGATGCGGAAACATATCTAACAATGTGATCAATTAACGGTTTTCCTTCAACTGGAATCAATGCTTTAGGAAAAAAATCCGTAAATGGTTTTGCTCTTGTACCTTTGCCACCAGCTAAAATTATTACTTTCACGTTCTAACGATATGATTTTTGTTTTCTTCGTCTAGCTCCAGGTCCGCCGAATTTTTTTGGCTCTTTTCTTCTTGCATCTCCGCTAATGAGATACTTGTCAAACTCAAGAATTCTTTTTTTTAGATCTTCTCTAATTGTTTTAGTAAGTGGATGATCACGTGGTTCTTTTTTTGATTTTGTCCAACCAATAAGCGCTCTGGAAATTGCAATTGCTGCGGCACTTGCTTGACCCATAAAACCACCGCCTTTAACTCTCACTGAAATGTCTACTTTACTACGTAAATCCCCAGAAATTTCTAGTGGAGCAAAAATTACTTCACGTGCAGTTTCTTGTGGAATCATTTCTAAAGGTATGTTATTAATTCTAACCTTGCCTACTCCCTTTGTTATGTAGACATGAGCTTGTGCTGTCTTTCTAGTAGCATAATAAATCTCAGTTTTTGTTGTTGTCATTCAGTCCACCCAATAGTTCTTCCAAGCTCAGCCATACTTGTGTAATATGCATTAGTTCTTCTAATCTTGGCTTTGTCAAACTGAATCCTTTCTAGTGATCTTAATTCATTGGGGATGCCAACGTATGCACGTAATCTTTTTAGTGCAGCCTGTCCAGATGGTTTTTTTCTAGGTAGCATACCTCTAACCATTCGGCTGATAATCGTATCTGGCCTTCGAGGATGAAATGGACCATGCTTTGGATTAATAATACTTGCAATTTTTAGAAAAGTTTTGTATTCTTCGATTATACTATTTCGTTTTCCACTAATCATAATCTTATCACAATTAACTATGGATACGTGATTTCCTTGTAGTAATAATTTTGCTACATTGGAACATAATCTTCCTGCAATAAGATCAGATCCATCTACAAGTATTGATTTAGTTTTAGTTTCAATTACTTTTTCTTGTTTGCTAGCCAATTATAATCACACCCTTTCCAGTTGGAAATTTATTAATCATTTCTGAAAAACTAATAATGGTGCCACCTGATTCAATAATTTTTTTAGCAGCTGAATTTGAAATTGAAAATGAACTTAGTGTTATTTTATGAGAGACATTTCCGGTTCCTAGTACTTTACCTGGTACAACAATTACTGCATTCTCTTTAGTTACCTCATTGATCTTGGTCAGGTTTACTACTCGTCTTGCTGCAGATGTTTTTAAAGCAAGTTTAGCTAGTTTGGACCAAATTGGTGCATCATTTTTTGAAGAGGCTTTTTTTAGCACTTTTACCATTTGCACAACAATCTGATTTGTCATTTGAATATTGCCTTTTTTTAACCCAAATATAATATGTTTGCTTATTCTTTTTTCAAATCTGTTAAAATTTGTTTGAATTCATTAAGTCTGAGAGACAACTCTTCTACCCCACCAATAATAATCTCTTGTGGTGATAGCGCACCTGTTGATTCCACTGTAAGAACATGTTCATCCTCTTTGTCTGTATTAACTAGAGTAGAAATATTTGATGAATTCCATTTTGCGTGTTCAATACCTCGTCCTAATCTTGCATATGCTTCAATTTTTAATCGTTGACCTGGTGCCATTACGATAATTGGGACTTTGTCTGATGTTGGTTTAACAGTTTCATCTTCAGAAGTTAACTCGTTAGAAGAAATAGTTCTTGTTGTGTCAGTATCTCCAGAATCAATCACTAACATTACTCTGCAATTAGAACATCCTGTTTCACTTTGGCATTTACATTTCGAACGTTCTACAAATCGTGAAGTATCAGTTTTCAGAGGAATCATACCAAGTCTATGTGCAATTCCTTCATCAGCCAGTACCGATGAATTTTCAATAATATCTACAGTATCAATGGCAAAAACCGGAACTCCGTTTAAGCAAATTCTTCGTAATGCATTTGCATATTGTAATGGTATTCCCTTGAGCTTTACTGACATTTTTTGTTTATCTTGGTTAATTACTTCTAAAGAGGGCAAACTTAGTCAAAAAACTCCAAAGTCCAAATAAATATCTAGCGAGCTATGATGTATAGGCAATTAAACCTCCCATGACTTTATTTTAAATTCCTTAAAGCATGATTAACACATTATCGTATTAATGGCAAAATCCACAAAAAACTTAGTTCCAAGATTCTTCAACAAAACTGCTTTGAGTTATGATAAAATTGTAAATCGAACTACCTTTGGAAAAGACAAATATTGGAAAAAGGAAATTCTAAAAAAAATTCCACAAAGCCAATCAATATTGGATCTTGCATGTGGTACTGGAATTTTAACTAGACAAATTTCTAAGAAATTTCCTAACGCAAAAATAGTTGGTGTAGATATGACTGAAAGCTATCTTAAGATAGCAAAAAAGAAGTTAGCTTTGTACCAAAATATATCATTTGTTAAACAGGACGCAGAAAAACTAGATCTGAATTACAAATTTGATTGCATTACTTCATCATATCTACCCAAATATTGTAAACCAGAAATTCTCATTAAATCCTGTTTATGTCATTTAAGACCAGGCGGGATAATAATTCTACATGATTTTATATATCCTAAGAACAAAACTGTAAGAAAATTATGGAATCTATATTTTGAAGTATTGAAGATTTTAGGATTTTTTATTCCAAGCTGGAAGGATGTTTTCATCGAGCTTCCAAAACTACTAAGATCAACAAAATGGCTTGAAGAATATCAAAATGTCATGAAAAAATATGGGTTGAAAGTGGAATGTCAAACCCTTACCTCAGAAACATCAGCCATTCTTACAGGCAGTAATGTAGTCTAATCTTATTTCTTCTAAAATCTCAAACCATACCGACTTGTTGGATACAATTCGATACTTTCTAATCACCTCTTTTCCATTTTGTTTGAAATCAAGCGATACTACTTCTCTATCAGCTTTGATTTTATTTCTTGTAAGTATGGTTCCGATTCCCTCTTTTCTTCTCAAAAGTTCTGTCATTATCTGTTCAGGAAGAATCTTGGAATCAAATTTTGCAGTAGCCCGAATTACTGGAAGATCTTTTACAGTTATTGTTATCTTCCTTACAAAATTAGTTCCTGATAACTGATTTTGTTCTATTATGTCAAGGTAAACATTGCACTCTAACACTTTACTTAGAGTACTCTCTACTTGTCCTACAGAAGCATCAAGAATGCTCTTAAGTAATGGATCAAGGGCAACTGTCACATGAACATTATAAGATTAATTCAATTAAAGATATCTTATCAAAACTAACGCTACTGTTACAAAAATTACTCCAACGCTAACTAGTTTCAGAATAACTTCCTTTTTGAAGATAAGAGATGCTTCTGCAGACAGTTGTTTGAGGTCTTTATACTTACGTGATGTTTTAATCAAAACATAGCTTAGAATACCTGCTATTACGGAGAATGCAAGGGTTTCTAATGT
>JACZUQ010000003.1:20163-27367 GCA_022573065.1 Nitrososphaerota archaeon | reverse complement strand
CACTAGTCACATAAATTATGGAACATCGAGTCCTGATTTTTGGGGCTACTTACATAAGTACGTGGTAAAGCCAATTTAGAAGGATGTAATGTATAGATAAATATCCAAAGTCGTATAGTACTCTAGATTGTTATGGTTGACAAACCAAGTGTTGTAAGATATTCATTTGAAGGAGAAAAGTTCGAAATTTTAGTAAAACCAGATCCTGCTTTAGAGTTTAAGCTTGGTAAAAGAAAAGATATTTCATCAATTTTAGTTTCTGACGAAATTTATACAGACTCTAATAAAGGAACTCGGGCATCATCTGAAAAGTTGTTAAAAGCGTTCAAAACTGAAGACACAACAGCTATTGCTGAAAAAATTCTTAAAAAAGGTGTTCTAAACTTAACAACTGATCAGCGACGTAAAATGATTTCAGAAAAAAGAAAACAAATTGTCAATTTTATTGCCAAAACTTACGTTGATCCAAAGTCTCATCTCCCACATCCACCACTGAGAATTGAACAAGCAATGGAAGATGGAAAGGTTTCAATCGATCCTCACCAAAATGCTGAAGAACAAGTTAAAGACATTGTAGATAAACTCCGTTCAATAATTCCATTAAAGTCTGAAAATTTAGTTTTAGAAATTATCGTTCCTGCTCAATTTGCATCACAATCTTACTCCGTTCTAAAATCAACTGGGACTTTGCAAAAAGAAGAATGGCTGTCAAATGGTTCACTAAAAGCAATACTAGAAATACCTGCGGCAGCAAGGCCAAACGTGATTGATAGATTAGGTTCTATAACTAAAGGAACAGCTTCTGTTGAGGTTCTCAAATAATGGGCGATAATAAAAGAAGATACGTTATTCCAGGCGAGGTTATTACTACTGGACCATATAGACCTGAACAAAATGTAATCCTAGAAGATAAAAAAATTATTGCAACTAAAGTAGGAATTTCTGAAATTTATGATGATACCGTTAAAGTAATACCATTATCTGGGATGTATATTCCAAAAAGTCAAGACTTGGTAATTGGAAAAATTGTTTCACACAGCTCACTTTCTTGGGAAGCTGATATTAATTCATGTTATGCCGGAATGCTTCCTGCTTCTGACGTCTTTGGAAGAAATTTTCAACCGGATTCAGAGGAGCTAACTTCAAAGCTTGCCAAGGGAGATTTAATTGTAGCTAGAATTGTAAATTTTGATAGATCAAGAGATCCACTAATTACAATTGCAGATAGAGAACTAGGTAAAATTGATTCTGGTGAACTTGTAAGAATATCTCCAAGTAAAGTACCACGACTGATAGGAAAACAAGGCACAATGATTCAAGCAATTGAGCTGGGAACAAATGCAACCATTACAATTGGACAAAATGGATTGGTAGTTGTTGCTTGCGATACACAAGTTGGATTATTAAAGGCCAAAAAAGCAATTCGAATGGTAGATGAGTATGCTCATATGCCTAATTTAACAGATAAAATAAAGGAAATGTTGGAATCAAAAAGTGAATAATTATGGGTGGAAGAGATTCAAAATTAGTATTATTAGATGAAAACGGAATTCGTTGTGATGGAAGAAAGGTAGATGAAACTAGAAAAATTTCCATTAAAGCAGGAGTGCTCAAAAACGCAAACGGTTCTGCGTATATTGAATTTGGAGACAACAAGATAATTGTTGGCGTATTTGGTCCTAGAGATGTTCATCCAAAACATTTGTCAGACACTGACACAGGAATACTTAGATGCAGATATCACATGTCACCTTTTTCAGTAACTGAAAGAAAAAATCCTGCACCATCACGAAGAGAAATCGAAATTGGAAAAGTCATAAAAGAGGCTCTTAAACCTGCAGTAATGCTTGAAAAATTCCCACGAACTGCTGTAGATGTTTACGTCGAAGTTCTTCAGGCAGACGGTGGTACAAGATGTGCCGCACTTGATGCTGCATCAGTTGCATTAGCTGATGCTGGAATTCCTATGAGAGACTTGGTATCAGCATGTGCTGCTGGAAAAGTAGCAGATACAATAATTTTAGATGTTGGTAACGAAGAAGATCAAGCGGGTCAAGCAGACATGCCAATTGGCTATATGCCAAACCTTGGTCAAATAACTTTGTTACAATTAGATGGAGTTTTGACTCCTGACGAATTTAAAAAATGTGTAGAAACTGGCGTCGACGGTTGTAAACAAATCTATGAAATTCAAAAACAGGCATTAAAAGACAAATTTTTTGGAAATGGAGTTGTTTGATAGTGGCTACTACTTCAATTTTAGATAAACTAAAACGAAATAAAATTAACGATTTGTTAGAAAAAGGGCAAAGATTTGATGGAAGAGCATTTGATGAACATCGTCCTCTAACAATTGAAACAGGTGTAATTCCACATGCTAATGGTTCAGCACGTGTACGTTTGGGTGATACAGAAGTAGTAACTGGAATTAAAATCCAACCTGATAGGCCTTTTCCAGATATGGGGGATAAAGGAATCTTCATTTGTACTGCAGAAATATTGCCTTTAGCTCATCCCACAGCAGAACCAGGTCCTCCAGGAGAAGATGTAATTGAGCTTGCAAGAGTTGTTGATAGAGGCATTAGAGAAAGTGGAATGATTGACGTCTCACAACTAGTCTTGGAAAAAAACAAATCAGTTATTGCAATTTTTGCTGATAACAGTGTAATAGATCATGATGGTAACTTGTTTGATGCATGTTCATATGCATCAACTGCAGCAATTCTTACTTGTAAAATTCCAAAATGGGAGATGCAAGATGAAGTACCAACTCTAGTAGAAGGACAAACTTCAGATCCACCTATTACAACTATTCCTGTATCTGTAACGATGGCAAGAATTGGTGATCACATTTTAGTTGACCCAAATTCAGATGAATGGACATGTATGGATGCAAGAATTACTATTACAACTAATTCTGATGGAAACGTTTGTGCTTTACAAAAAGGAGGAAATAATGGCTTTACTCCTGAACAAATTATGAAATGCCTAGAAACTTCTAGAACTATTGGGGCAGAAATAAGAAAAAAATTAGAACAAGTAAGACAAGGTAGTTAGAAAAATGGCCAAAAAATCATCACTAAAAGGACTTGGAGCTAGATACGGCATAAAACCAAGAAAACAGTTTACTAAAGTTCATTATATTCTCAAATCAAAAAGAAGATGTCCTGATTGCGGTTCAACTAAATTTGGAAGAGAGGCTGTAGGGATATGGAAATGCAAAAAATGTAGTTTTAAAATTGCAGGAACTGCATATGACATCAAACTTTAATGCAAAA
Source organism: Nitrososphaerota archaeon (assembly GCA_022573065.1). Classification (GTDB taxonomy): domain Archaea; phylum Thermoproteota; class Nitrososphaeria; order Nitrososphaerales; family Nitrosopumilaceae; genus CSP1-1. The sequence continues at coordinate 24,089 of JACZUQ010000003.1, read as the reverse complement.
ATTGAGATAGACGCACAAGAAAAAACCAAAGCGATATTTGATTCAATTAATACCGATAACAAATTTTACCCTGAAAATCCAACTGAGACAAAAATCTCATACGATAAAAAATTAATCATTCAAATAAAATCAAATCACATTCCTCAATTACGTGCAAATCTAAATTCTACTCTTAGACTGATTCAGGCAAGCTATGACACTATTGAATCGGTAAGATTATAAGAAAACTTGGGAGTAACAACTTAATGTCTTCTGGTCAACAAATTCCTCCATGGTTGCAAGAACAATTAGCAAAAATCCAACAATCGCAACAAAACCTTCAATCAATTATGGCTCAAAAACAACAGTTAGAAATTGAACATTTGGAAACTGAAAAAGCTTTAGAAGAAATAAAAAAGGCTGGAGATGATGACGACGTATACAAACACGCCGGTTCTATTCTCATAAAATCAAACAAAAAAGACTTGATTGCAGATCTAGAAGAAAAACAAGAACTTGCAAAAACCAGATTAACTGTTTTATCAAAACAAGAAGAACGAGTAAAAACAAGTCTAAAAGAACAAGAATCAAAAATAGCAGAAGTGATGAAAAAACAAACAGGTGGAACTACTAGTACTCAACAACCACCAACTAACCCACCCAAATAAGATATTAACAAAAAAAAACAAACTAATTTTATGAAATTAGACAAATTAAGAATTATAGTAGATGAAAGAGAGAAAAAAAGTGGAATTCCAGATCTTCTCAAAGCAATTGGAATTAAAATTGAATTAAAGACACTTACAATTGGGGATTATATTGTTGCACCTGAAACCGTGGTAGAAAGAAAAAGCATTCGGGATTTAATTTCCTCAATTTTTGATGGAAGACTTTTTGATCAATGTTCTAGACTAAAAGAGCATTTTCAAAATCCAATCATTTTACTTGAGGGAAATGTTGATGAAATAGAGGAAATTACCGAAAACCCACTAGTATTTTATGGGGCACTCTCATCAATTGTAATTGATTTTAAAATTCCAATAATCCCTACCCCAAATGCTTCTCATACTGCTAAACTACTAGTATCACTGTCATCTAGAAAAGTCTCTACTAAAGGACCATTTCTTAAAAAAATTAGAAAATCAAATGATATTCAAAAGCAACAACTTTCATCACTATGTAGCCTTCCAGGGGTAGGTGAAAAAACTGCTACACGAATGCTTGCAAAATTTGGTTCACCATTGAAAGTTTTTTGTGCCTCCTCATCTGAGCTTGCAAAAATTGAAGGCCTAGGAGGAGCCCGTGCTAAGAATATAAAAAAAATGCTTGAAAGTACTAGTCAACATTTAAAAAAATCAAATCAAAAAACACTTCACGACTAGGATTTTTAATTAATGGTAATTTCTGATGATTTATTCTTTAGAAATTTTTTTCGTAGAGGATTTCCACATATAGGGCATTCAGTAGATTTGTAAAAATTCTTGTGACATCCTGGGCAATAATATACCCATTTTCCAATATACTTAATTCCAGATGTCATAATTGGAGATGTTTTTAATCCAAGACTTTTTGAAACATTTGAAACTGCAAAATCATCAGTTATTAATTCACCATTTAGCTGAAGACAAAGAGCAATTAAAGAAACATCTTCTTTTGATAACTCATTAAAATCACCAGTTGTTTTTGACATTTTAATTACAACATCAGTATACTCTTTTTCTGGCTCTATTATTCGAAGTCTTTTAGTTTCTAACAAAATCCCTAATGCATCATGATTTCTTTTAATGTGTTTAATTTCATCATACACCTTTGGTGTAGTATACGAATCAATTTGTGATCCAAATGGAATACCCGCATAAAACGCACTGGCATCTAAAACTCTAGAAACCAAGTTTACTCATCTGTCTTAAACCTTGTTTTTTTAGTCTCACAAAGACTGCATGTTTTTTATATTTTCTGATGATAATTGTTTCCTCAAAACCTGCTGATTTTACTACTTGGGCATCCATGACTATACTACAATCATGTGAACAAATAACTTCAATTTTTTCATCAGGTACAACAATTGATTCAAGTTTGTAAACAGGCGCTACTGGAGTAATAATTAAAACATCAAGACTTTCATGCAAAATTGGTCCCCCTAAAGATAAAGAATGACCTGTAGAACCGCTTGGAGTGGAAACGATAACTCCATCCATCTTCTGTTTTACAGTATCATTTTGAAATTTGATTTCAATTTCAATAGTCTTTGTAAGATTTTTTCTGTTAATGTAAATTTCATTTAATGCAGGTGGAAATTCTTCACCTCCACAAGATGCAACAACTCTAGTGCGTTTATCTAAAAAGATCTTTCCAGCTATGATTTGCTTGATAGCTTTGTCTATTTCGTCTATAGTAATTTCAGAAAGAATTCCTCTGTTTCCACCAACATTAATTCCTAGTACCGGAGTTTCATCTTGAAGATGTCTAAATGTACGTAATGTAGTCCCATCACCCCCTATTGTTATTACTAAATCTAATTTTTTATTTTTTAATTCCTCAATACTTTCAACTTTTTTGGCACCAGTTACAGAAACAGGAGCAATAGTAAAGACCTCAATTTTTTTTGAAAGGAATTTTTTGGCAACCTTCTTGCCTGCCTCTTCAGATTCTTTAGAGCCGAACTTGCTTACAACGGCTACTTTGTTTAGCTTCAAACAAAAGTGTCTAGCTTACTTCATTTAAAAACCATATTCTTTTAAACTTGGAAAAAGGACAAACAAATAAGTATGAATTAGGAATTTTAGTTAATGTAAAAAATGAGTTACGCACATCCAGAAGTTTTAGTTGAAACAGACTGGGTATCACAAAACACACCAAATGATACTAGAAAAATTGTTGAGGTCGACTATGATCCCGAAAATGGCTACAAAAAAGGTCACATTAAGGATGCAAGTTTAATCTGGTGGAAACGTGATATCAATGATCCAATTACAAGGGACATTATTAATAAAAAACAATTTGAAGAATTAATGCAAAAAAATGGAATTAAATCTGATACTGAAGTAATTCTATATGGTGATTTTAACAACTGGTTTGCAGCATTTGTTTTCTGGGTTTTCAAATATTATGGACATGAAAATCTCAAAATTATGAATGGTGGAAGAAAAAAATGGGAATTAGAAAATAAAGAATACACTACTGAAGAGCCAAACATTACTCCATCTCAATATACTTCTGGTCCTCCAGATGAAGGATTGCGTGCATATTTGTATGATGTAAGACGTGCTCTTGATAGACCTGATACTGTAATGGTTGATGTAAGATCACCAAAAGAATTTACCGGAGAAATTACCGCTCCACCAGAATATCCAATGGAGCATGCTCAAAGAGGTGGACACATTCCAGGTGCAAATAATATTCCATGGGCCACTGCAGTTAATGATGCTGATGGAACCTTCAAAACTGTAGATGAGCTAAAACAAAATTATCAACCAAAAGGTGTTACTCCAGACAAAGATGTTATTTGTTACTGTAGAATTGGTGAGCGTTCATCTCACTCTTGGTTTGTTCTGAAATATTTACTTGGATATCCAAAGGTTCGAAATTATGATGGATCTTGGACTGAATGGGGAAACATGATTGGTAACCCTGTTGAAAAATAAATGAGTCAAGAATTACCTATTCTAAAAAAAGGCATCTATTACCTCATTAAAGATAGCAAAGCTGATCTAATAATGGAAGACAAAACAAAAAGAGGATTGACCGTTAAAGAAAGATCAATTGATGAAAAACTAAACGTTGAGGCTGAAAAAGGAATGATTCATGACATGGACGGAATTGGGCACTGGGTTTCAATTAGATGGTTTTTTCCTAAAAATCAATACGATATAGAAAAAGTGCTTGTTCATGCAGAAGCCATGGAGAAAAAATACAAAGAACTTCGAGAACTTACTTGTCCGGACGAT
>JACZUQ010000003.1:13346-20064 GCA_022573065.1 Nitrososphaerota archaeon | reverse complement strand
CATGTCTCTATTATTAAAGGACCGAGTTTACACAATGGAGGCTCCAACTGCTAAAAGAGGAGTTTATCCTTTACATGGATACAAACTTGGACTTTACAGACTACCAATTAAGCTAGATGACCCTCTTGAAATTCAATCGGTTCATGATGGGATGAAAAATACCTTCGAAATGGATACCTATGCTGATAGAATCTATGCTACATATTTTTGGAATGAAGAAAACATGCCTGATCCTGAAGCTAAAGGCTACGAACAAGTTGAACTAAGTGTTACAGTAGAAGTTGTAACTGGTGAAGTTGTAGATATTATTTATCAAATATTTCCAATTGAAAAATTTGGTGACCCACAATGGGTAAAAGATTACAGAAAGAAAGCAGATCATTTTGCAAAGATGATGATTGATACAATTTTGCGTAACACTATTCTTGCAGACAAGATGGTAGAACATTTTGTTAAAACTGAAAAAATTTCTCAAGATGATGCAATAATTAAATTAGGAGAAATGACTCCACTTGCAAAAATTGTACCCGATGCAAAACCAATACCAGTAATTAAAGAAGAACTACCAGCAGCATCTGGTGCCTTAGTTCCAGCATGGGAAGGTGGTGGAATTAAACCAGGACCTATTGATGTGGAATACAAATCTAAGATGAGTCCATCTGCGCAACATACTGCTGGTTCTGTTAAAATCAAAACATGGGGACGAGTTGGTGCTGATAATGCAATAATGGGTGTTTGGGGAGAATTTGTTTCAATTGATTTTGATATCTGTATTGCAGATGGCGCATGCATTGATGCTTGTCCTGTAGATGTCTTTGAATGGTTTGACACACCTAGTAACCCTGCATCTGAAAAGAAACCACTAATGGCAAGAGAACCAGATTGTATATTTTGTCTTGCATGTGAAGGTGTTTGTCCTCCTCAAGCAATCAAAATATACGAAATGAAATAGATTTTTTCCTAAATTATTCACAAAATCATTCCTCACAAATATAAATACAGAACAGTGTGTTGCCAATATTAGGGATGGCTGGTAATCCTTTCACTTTCTTCATATTTGATCTATTCATTATAGCTGCTATTCTAATTACTGCTTATACCTGCAATTTCTATTATCTAGCGTTTCTTTCAAGTCGCAGAAAAGAAATCTATACTACTGCATCATTTGATGAGCCGTCTGTAACCATTCAACTTCCAATATACAATGAAAAGTATGTGGCAGCAAGACTCGTAGATGCAGTATGTGCTATGGACTATCCAAAGGATAAATTGAAAATTATGATATTAGATGATTCAGACGATGATACCGTTGAACTTTTAGAAAACCTAGTGAATCACCACAAGAAAAATGGATATGATATAGTTCATGTTCGAAGAGGAAATAGAATTGGATACAAGGCAGGCGCACTAAAACATGCAATGAAATTTACCACTACCGAATTTGTTGCTATATTTGATGCAGATTTTATCCCTCCAACTTGGTACCTTAAAAAAGCAATTCCATATTTTGCTAAACAAAATATTGGACTTATTCAATGCAGATGGGGGCATCTTAACGAAAACTATTCGGCCTTAACACAAGCACAAGCTCTTAGTTTAGACTTTCATTTTCTAATTGAACAAAAAGCAAAAAGTAACTCTCATTTATTTATGAATTTTAATGGAACAGCTGGAATTTGGAGAAAAGAATGTATTGATGATGCTGGAGGATGGCATACAGCTACTCTTGTTGAAGATCTAGATCTAAGTTATAGAGCTCAAATGAAAGGATGGAAATGCATCTTCTTACCAAACATTGTAGTTAAAGCCGAACTACCAGTACAAATGAATGGCGCAAAAAGGCAACAGTTTCGATGGGCAAAGGGTTCTATGCAATGTGCAGTTAAGCTGCTTAGCGATATTTTAGTAAAACGAAAGATTGCAGTTGAAGCTAAATTTCAAGCCTTTATTCAACTTACTCGACACATAGTATTCCCTTTAATGCTGATCCAATTTCTTACTCTACCAATTCTATTGGCTTCTGATATCAATTTGTATGTTGTAAGCTTCTTGCCTGCAATTACAATTGTTGCGTATTTGGCAATGGGTCCTGGTGCATATCTTCTTGTTATACATAGTATGTGGAAAAATAACTGGAAGTCCAAAGCCAAAACGCTTCCGTATCTTCTGATATATTCTATAGGAATGTCTGTAAATAACACAGTAGCAGTTTTTGATGCAATACTGGGAAAGAAAAATGAATTTTTGAGAACTCCAAAATATGGAATAATAAATAAAACAGATGACTGGCGAGACAAGGCTTACAATTTACCTTTTTCAAGAACTACTTTACTTGAGCTTTTCTTTGCCGTCTATGGAATTTTTGGCATTTTTGTTGCAATCTTTACTAACAATCCTGTATTTGCGCCTATAATGGGCCTTCACGCAGTTGGCTTTTTCTATATTGCGTACACGAGTATCTCACATTCAAGATTTAAAAGAACCACATCTAAAACCAACCACAACCTAACAAAGGAAGAAAAAATGGCAAACGTCTTTTACAAACTCGCACTGGGAGGAATTCTTGGCCTGATTATCTTTGCAGGTTTCATGGCATGGACAGGATATGAAAATGATATTTACCCAATCGATATTTCTCGTGGTCTTTTAGATAGAATAATGATTACATCTGATCCTAATACTATGAGGGTTGATCTTATAGAAATCAAAGAACTTTTGCCTAAAGAAGGAAATCCAGTTTGGGTATTTGCAACTCCCTCTACAGACTTTGGACTAATTCAACAAGACTTGGATTCTATGATAATTAGTGCAGAAAAAATAGCAACTGTACCTACAGACAGCTCCTCATTTCATACTGGAATGGATGCAGTTAGTGACAGAGCATTTGCACTTCAACAGAATCTGGAGGATGTAACCCCATACATGTATGTGAATTTTATTAATGTCGTCTTAAGTGCTGTTTGGATTGCAGCGATCCTAGCAATATTTGCATTACTAAACAGAAGGAAAAGACAATTACAAACTACTGATGCATCTGACGGTATCTAAGAAATAATTACAATAATTTTTCTTAGACAAACCGTGTGCATGAACATTTATTATCGTTGCCCAGACATCCAAAAGCAGCTTCCCCTTTCTCCATCTTTTTTGCTTTCATAGTATGATCTCTAAATCTATGACAACAATCTGCGTTTTTGCATATTCTATATGCTATATCTGACATAGTGTATAATCATCAAATCATCCTTAAAAAATTGTTTTATTGTTGAAATAATTCTCTTGCAATTTTTTATTCACTCTACTAAATGCACGATTATTGAGCTATTAAGAAATATTTAGTTCCTGTCTTATTTCATCAACTGCTCTTATTCCAAAAATGTCTCTTACTTGCTGTATTCTAATTGATTCTTTTAACAAGTCCCGACCTAGCTGATTTTCTAATATGCTAAAAACATCAGAAAATCTTATCTCCCATCTGTCTGCACAATCAAAAATTTTACTTACCGCCCATTGTCGAACCTCATGTGGAAGAGACATTTTCTCTTCAGACTCTATTGATAGTCTGTCAAACAAATTGACCATCTGGGCCGTTTGGGCGGCCATTTTTTCAAGATCTTTTAAATCTCCATATTTTGATTCAGCCTGCATTCTTAGATTTGATTGATATTCTGATAATTTCAATAATCCTACAACCTCTTTTGAGGTATTCTCTGATGACTTGCTAGACGAGCTTTTGATTCCTTGTAACTCTTGAATAATTTGATTAGTTTTTTTATGAAATTCTGAAGAAGCGGCATCTGAGCGATTCAGAAGCGATGAGAGACCTGAAATTTTCTCCTCCGTCCTACTTGAAAGTGATTGAATATTTTTCTTCATATCTTCTAACTGTTCTGTTATACCACTCATTGAGCTGGCCTTTGAGATAACAGATTCTAATTCTTGTTTTAAGTTGTTGATAATTCCACCTAATGATTCAATCTTTTCAGCCTTTCCAGAAATTGATTCAATTTTTCTCTTAATTTCTCCAATTTCAGACCCAACTCCAGAAGATGATTCTGCTTTTGTAGATACTCTTTTCAAATCTTCTCTAACACTATCAATTCTCTCAGAAATGGTCATAATCATTTTAGAATTATTTCTAATTGATTCATAACCATCAGATACTTTTTGCATTAGATTTTTTACATCAGGTGATGATTTTTGAGAGTGTACTATTTTGTTAATCTGGTCTTGTAATCTTGCTGTTTGATTATTTATTTTTGAAACTAAACTTGACTGTGCTCTTACCTCATTTAAACTTGAGAATAATTTTTGATTATCTTCTTCAATAATGTTAATTTGTCTTGATTGTTTTTGGATATGCTCTAGTGCTAAACTTACAGAATCGATCATACTTTTCATAGAAACTAGAACCTTCTGATTCTCAGAAAAAATTTTTGTCATAGCTTTAATCTCTTTGGATAATATTTTTGTAGAGTCTGATACTCCTGCAACTTTTTTTAATAAAGCTGCTGGCGTTGGTTCTTTTTTGGATGAGATTTTAGTTGTTTTTTTCTTCGTTCTAGTAGATTTTGAACTAGTTTTTCTGGTTTTTGTAACCATGTTATCTTAGAAGATTTAGTGCTGATAAAAAAGTTAGGTTAAAAATAAAATAAAAAAATAGGTAGCTACTTGTTAACCATTTCTGGTTCATGTAGCAACTCATGAAAGGTTTTTTCAACTAATCCATTCATATTTTCGATGAATTTTTCGGGACAATACTCACATATTATCATAGAATTACCGTACTGTACCGTACTATTAATAGCTAGGTAATTGTGAAGTTACCACATGAGTGGCTGGTCAGATACCCCAGAGCTTATCTCCTCATAAAAATCAGTAACTCTGATCATCATCCCAGATAAGAATATCTTAGTAATTTGGAGAATAAAGAGATTGCAAATCTAAACTGTTTTTAATGAAATTGTATAATACGTTCAGATGGATAATTTTTTTCTACAAGCTGGAGTGGGCAATGACATACAAGATTCCATTATTGGAGGACTTTCAAGCTTTGTAGAAAACATTGATCCATTTGTGTTTCCACATACTACCTTTGTAACAGATCTTGCAATAATTATGATCTTAGCAGCAATTGTAACACTAGCTTTTTTTAAAATTAGACAACCATTAATCGTCGGTTATCTGGTTGTAGGAATGTTAATTGGCCCTCTTTCTCCATTGTGGGCTTGGTTATTGCCAGAGGGAGGACCTGGTGGACCTGAAGGCATTGGAATATTATCTGACATATCTGCTCTGAATCTTTTTGCTGATATTGGTGTTATTTTATTACTTTTTGTTATCGGAATAGAGTTTCCTTATGCAAAGATTCGCACTATTGGAAAAGTTTCAATTGGAATTGGAACAATTGGTTTGTTTACCACTTTAGGAGTAGTATTTTATGCTGCAAATTTACTGGGTCTAAATTTTATGGATTCTCTTTTTATCGCCGCAGCCTTGTCTATTAGTAGTACTGCAGTAATTGTAAAGCTGTTAGAGGAATTAGGCAGAATTAAAAAAGAATCTTCTATACTAATTTTAGGAATTTTAATTGTAGAAGACGTCATTGCAGTTATTTTAATTTCCTCATTACAATCAATAGCTCTCGTTGGAACCGTTTCAATTGAAGGAATCATTGTTGTAGTTGCAGTTGCTGCAGGATTGATCATTGGTACTTTTACCATAGCAACCAAAATAATCCCCCCTTTAATTGATCGTGTTGCTAGTGCAGAAAATAAAGAAATTCTATTACTAAGTGTTTTAGGAGTATGCTTTGGTTACGCATTACTTGCAAATATAGTTGGGTTATCTGTAGCAATTGGTGCATTCTTAGCTGGTGTATTAGTTGCAGAGTCAAAATCAGCAGAAGTTTCTAAAATTTTATCTAGCCCAATCAAAGACATGTTTGTAGCAATCTTCTTTGTATCAGTTGGAGCCCTAATGGATATTAGCCAACTTCAAAACTTTATCTTCGTAGCAATTGCCCTAATTGCAGTATCATTGGGAATCAAGTTTGGTGGAAATATGCTAGGAAATGTGATATTCAGACAGCCAAGAAGAAAATCGCTTCGTTCAGCATTTGCCCTTGCAGCCCCAAGGGGGGAGTTTTCTATAGTTATTGTAAAGGCAGGAGTTGATGCAGGGGCGGTAAGTGCATTTCTTTTCCCAATGATAGGAATAATTACGATTATCACATCTTTTATTACGCCATTCTTATTTAAGGCAGGAGACAAAGTCATACCAAAAATAGCAAAGGACTAAAAATGTCAGCTGATGAATTAAACAAACTTCTTGAAAGGGTACACAAGAGTGTTACCGTTTTTAAATATAACAATAATGATGTGCCATGTATCATTCTTACAGAAAGAAGATTTTCTGAAATTATGAATGAGATTGCCGGAAGGCCTGTTTCTGTAGATACTAATCTTAACATTCTTCAAAATGGAGCGGGAAATGTCTTTGTTGAAATTTCCTTAAATTTTTCTGATGGTAATATTCATGAAACGATTCTTCTTAATGCAAATGAATCGCTGGACTTTTTTGAATTATTGGCAAAAACATCAATGCTTGCTTTATCGTCTCCACATTCCCAAGTAGGTCAAGAAAATGTATTCATGATTCAACTACCAAAACCTGAGAAAGCTACAAATGCACTAGATGTAATCAAGCGTGGATTAAA
>JACZUQ010000003.1:9309-13246 GCA_022573065.1 Nitrososphaerota archaeon | reverse complement strand
CAAAAACATCAATGCTTGCTTTATCGTCTCCACATTCCCAAGTAGGTCAAGAAAATGTATTCATGATTCAACTACCAAAACCTGAGAAAGCTACAAATGCACTAGATGTAATCAAGCGTGGATTAAAGGCTGCAGAAAATACATAAAACTAAACTATCATTTTTTTTTCAAAAAAGAATTGAATGCAGTTACCGGGATTTGAACCCGGGCCACGAACTTGGCAAGCTCGCATAATAACCAAACTATACTATAACTGCTCAAGTGATAAATTTAATTTTCTATATTAAAGCCTACTGATAATTCTGAGATTGTTTTTAATGCTTGATGATTCTATTGGTAATATGGACGAGAAACTTCGTGAAGTAATAGAAAAGAAGATTGATGCAGTTTTTGCAAGAAAAGATGAAACAAAAAAAATCATTGAATCTCTTGATGAGCTTGCAATCAAAACAGATGCTTTCTCATTTGGTATAATTATTGGAAGGTTATACAACTCCTTTTATTATCAATGCAGACGACTATTACAACGAGAACCTACCGAACAAGAATTTTCTGAATTTTTAGAAATTTTAAAAAAACGACAATCTGAATTTCTAAAAGAATTTAATAAATAATTATTTTATTGGAATAACTTTGATAGTTGGTGTACCTGGTAACTTTACACAGGCACCTTTCATAGATTTTTTAGCCAATTCCAAATGTTCCTTTTTGATATGCATCTCCATAATGCATTGACCTGCTTTTACGCGTGCGCCTAAACTTATTGCCTTTCCAAATGCTCTTCTCATCCCTTCTTGTAATCTGTCTGCACCTGCGGCAGCAATCATTTTATTTTCTCTTAAAAGTACGTGAGGATAAATTCTAAGTTTTGAATAGTAACTAGTTTCGCCTGCGACCTTTTCTACTGCTTTGTTTGCTGCAAGTCTAGTTGCTTCAATTGCCATATGGGTGATTTGTATTTTTTCATTTAAGGTTAATTGTACAATGTAATCATAATCGCCGGCTTTTCCACCTTCAAATTTTGCAATCTTTATCTGTGGTTTACCTTTGATGTACTTTTTTCGAGTATATGGTTGCCCATTTCCTCTTCTATAGTTTGCACCGTGCATCAAAACACCTTTTACAGTTAGATTTTGGTGCCCATATTTTAACGGTGAGTCCAAAAAACAAACTTTTGCTTACTTTTGCATTCGACGCATCAATATATGGAGTAGGAATTATTCTTCTGAATGTCGCTAGAATCTGAGCCCCAAGTTGAGGGAGAATTAGTCAAAGATCAAACCCTGATTACAAGTAAGGCCATGCAACAAAGTTTGGAACAAAAAGGATATGGAGAATTTAGCAAGAAAAATTTTTTTCTAAAATCCTTTGAATCTCTTTATTTACTGTATTGCAATAAACTCAAACTATCTAAAGCAAAAAAGAAAATTGATTTTAATTCCATGATGCAGACTTGTATAAAACATGATCAAGAAGCATTAACAAAATTTCTAATTTACAGAGATTTGAAAACTAGAGGTTATACCGTTAAAGATGGATTTGGATTTGGTTCTGATTTTAGAGTTTATGAAAGGGGACATTTTGGTGAAAAGGGAGCAAAATATTTGATATTTGGTCTTAACGAAGGAAAGCAAGAAAAAATTGGTCAGCTTGAAAAAAAGATCCAGCAGATTACACAGATGGGAAAAGAACCAATTATAGCTGTAATTGAAAGAAGGGGAGAAATAATCTATTATAAAATGTCAAAAATGAATTTTCTTGAAAATAAAGAAAGATTAGATACGAATAACCCCAAGTTCTAAATTAAGATTGGTTTAGAATCCATTCTGCTGAATAACTGAGAAGATTTTTCTCTACTGCATCCTCAAAACCATAAACTGAAATATTTTTTGTTTTATTTTGCCACAGGTTTTCAAAGTCATTTGTCTTAATATCAACCCTGGATTTATCATTCCATGATGTAAAGACATCAATTGATTCAAAATTTCTATTTCGCGGATCAAATGTTTCATTAGATGTTCCTGTAAATGCAACCATATCGTCATTTTCATCATGAAAAATTCCAATCTTTTCACCAAATGACCCATATACCTCCTCAGAATTTGGAATCGCGATTTTCATTTTCAGTTTATTAGTTTCAATCATCTTGTTTAACACTGAGAATTTTTTTTCTTTCGTAGGAGTTAGTTTTAGTGGAAACAAACTACTTTTTTTCCCATAAAGTTTTGAAAAAATATTCAAGTCTGATGTTCTAAATCTATGTCCAGTTACAATTCTAATCTGTACTTTATTTTCTAAAAAACTCTTCAAACCAAAATAATATCCTGTAAGACTTTTAAGAGTAGCATATTCTATTGCCCTATCATACTCTATACAGTTATCAAGACACGGAATGAAAAATTCTTCAATTAGATTCTCTCTATCAGACCTGTATTCTTCTTTAAGAGATAATTCCCTCAAGCCCATTACTTTACAAAAGCGGCATTAGTTATTTAAAGAAAAATTCAAGACTTTTTCTTGAAAAAAAAAACTAATCAATTCTACGAATTTCATATATACTCTTGATCAACTCTGAAATCCATGAACAAAACAATAGGATTAGCAGCAATTACAGGTTTTGTTTTGATATTTGCTTTTGCTGTTAGTTTGATACAAATAGACAATCAAGCAACCGCACAGGAAATAACCCCATTTCCCTCTAGAGAAAAGGTAATCTCTGTAACAGGTACTGCAACGACTTCAGTTGAACCTGATTTACTTGTTGTACAATTTGGAGTGGAAACACAAGAAAAAACTGCAAAGAAAGCTCTTGAAGCAAATTCCAACTTGATGACAAATGTTGTAGATGCTATAACTAGTGCAGGAATCAGCGCAGATGATTTGAGTACATCTAGATTTACCATACAACCAATCTATGATAGCTATCAGGATAAAGAAACAGGTAGATACACACAGGAACTCAAGGGTTACAGAGTTTCAAATATTGTGAAGGTTGAAACTAAAAATCTAGATTCTGCCGCAGACATTATTGACGGTGGGGTTTCTGCAGGCGCAAATAGAGTTGATAGTGTTTACTTTACACTCTCACCACAAAAACAGCTTGATGTAAAAGATGACCTGATTTCACAAGCGGTAAAAAATGCACAATCCAAAGCAAATAAGGCATTAGGACCCCTTAATCACAAAATAATTGGTGTAAAGGCTATTTCCTTGTCTGAGTTTGCTATTCCATACCCATCACCAGTTTATGCTATGGATGGATTTGCAAGGGCTGAAGCTTCTTTTGCAACAACACCTGTATTCTCATCTGATCAAGATGTAAGTACAACTGCAAATGTGATATTTCTAATTGGAAGTAACTAACTTCCTTTCATTTTTCTATTAAATTAAAATAAAATGCTCCCGTCGGGATTTGAACCCGAGATCACTGCCTTGAGAGGGCAGTATGCTTAGCCGGACTACACCACAGGAGCTAGATAAAAAACAAAACAAATCGCAATTTAAAGTTATGAAACCAATTGGGTCCAAAATTTTTCTAGCAAATTAGCCCGTTAAATTATAAAAAAAGAAAAACGAAAATTTGGTAAAATGCATATTAGCATCATTATTATTTTACTGCCATGAATAAATGGACCCTTATTGGAGTTATTGTGGCAGTAGTTGTAATTGGAGGAATTTTAGCAAGTCCATTATTTTATGAAACAGAAATTGATGAACCACTTCCTGTTGTTTTGGATAAGATAGAATCTGGATTGACTTTAACAAAATTTTCTGACATGGATGATACATCTCGCCAACTAATAGTTGAAAAGATGCCTGACAAAGTAAAGGAAATGGTAATGGATGAGGCTGCAAAATTTCCAATTTCTGTTTCTGAAGAAATTGATGTGATGGGAGACGAACAAAGAATTGTTTTGCAAAAGAGTGGCAACTTTGA
>JACZUQ010000003.1:0-9211 GCA_022573065.1 Nitrososphaerota archaeon | reverse complement strand
GTGGACTTGCAGGACATTATGCAGAGGGTTTGGCAAAGATAATTGAGATTGAAGGTTCTACATTTCTTAGGTTTGAAGATTTTGAGGTAACAAATGGTCCAGATCTTCGAGTGTATTTTACACAAGATGGTGATGTAAAAAACGGGATTCATTTAGAAAAGCTAAAAGGCAGTAAGAGTAATCAAAACTACGAATTAAATAATATCGATATTGAACAATACAATTCAGTTGTAATTTATTGTCAACCTTTTGGGGTTTTCTTTGGTGAAGCAGAATTAACATGAATTTTCTTCTATATTATTTCGCTAAATCACTTTGATACGAACTGTTTTTCTAAATCCTATTTCCTTATGGAACTATGTCTAAAAAGAGAAATGATTTCCAAGAATTAAGAGAATTGTGTAAATTGAGAGATATGTATCAAACTAGGGTTGATTCTAAATTTGTATGGGGTGAAGGTAAAAAAGACAAGTCATTGATAATCCACTATCAGGATATGCTAGAGTCTATTAAAATAAAAATTGCCAAATTGGAAAATAACTAATTCTTTTTTGAAATTTAATCTAGTTAGAATTTGGAATATTAGTTAAATAGAATTATTCTATTCAATATCACATGAATGATTATACTTGTCCTTGTTCTTGTAGTTGTGAGAATCCAGTAGATGACTATGTCATAACTGCAAGATCGGAATTTGCCAATGCCATAATTCATAACTAAGAAGGAGTACAAGAAATAATTGGCAACTGAAACACTAGAAAAGAAAGCCCAGGAAAGCACTCTAGAAAATAATCCTACAAACAAATCTGTAAAAAAATCAAATAATCAAGACAAAATCTCGGCATGTGACGTTATGAAAGTCAATACATCTAAGGTAATTAAAAAAATGGAATCACAAATCCCATCATATGTTCAAGAGTATTCTGATCTATATACTGAATATCTTCACACGTTTGATGATCTTTTTGGGACATGTTACATATCAGAAAAACAGTTTTTTGATAATCTTGGCTTTGATCAAGAAACACTCAAAACATTTGATAACTATTCGAAAACTTTGGCAAATTTCTATTCTTCACAAATTGATATGTCAACTAATTATCTAAGGGCATACGTTAAAATGCGAATTTCAGCAATAAAGTCATATGACAGGTATTTGCATGTGATGATGGATTCGTATGCAAAGATCTTATCACAATATAATTCTGTTACTAAAAAGTAAACTAGTCTTATGGATTTGACTGTAGAATATTTTACGAGAGAGTAAGATGAATCAGTTTACTACAATCAATCCTGCAACCGAAGAATCGATTTCTAATTATCCAATGATGGGAAAAGACGAAGTTGTAAAGATAGTAAACAATGCAAAAAACGTTTTTCCTGATTGGAAAAAGAACTATGAAAATAGAAGAGAGAAAGTCTACAACCTTGTACAATATTTGAGAAAAAATACTACAAAACTTGCCACAATAGCAACAAAAGAAATGGGCAAGCCTCTCAAAGAATCAATTTCGGAAGTAGAAAAATGTGCATGGGTTTTAGAATTCTATGCAGATCATGGTGCCAATTTTCTTTCAGAAGAAGTCTTAAACACTGATGCTAGAAAAAGCTTCATCACCTTTGAGCCATTAGGCGTCATCGGTTCCATCATGCCATGGAACTTTCCTTATTGGCAAGCCCTGAGATTTACTGCACCTTGCTTGATGGCAGGAAATACTATTGTGATGAAGCCTTCTAGAGTCACAACACAATGTGGACTGGAGCTTGAAAAAGCTTGTAAAGAAAGTGGTTTTCCAGATGGGGTATTTCAATCCGTTGTTGGAAGCGTAGATACTGCAAACCATCTGATTGATTCAGATGTTAGTGCAGTTACATTTACTGGTAGCACTAAGGCTGGTTCTTCGGTTGGAAAAAGATCCTCTTCACTATTGAAAAAATGCATATTGGAGCTAGGAGGGAGTGATCCCTTTATTGTATTGGAGGATGCAGATATTGAAAAAGCTGCTAATGGGGCAGTGAAAGGCCGATTCATCAATTGTGGTCAAAGTTGCATTGCATCAAAAAGATTTTTTGTTTCAAAAACTATTGCAGATAAATTCATAGAAAGTTTTGTAAAGAAAGCGTCACTACTAAAAGTCGGAGATCCAATATCTATGGAAACCGACATGGGTCCGTTGGTCAATAAATCCGCACTTGAAAACATTTCATCAATTGTTGAGGATGCAAAAAGTAAAGGTGCGGAGATTCTTTTGGGGGGTTCTAAGCTGGATCAAAAGGGTTACTATTATCAACCTACGATTCTAACAAATGTTAAAGCAGATATGCGAATTGTAACTGAAGAAACATTTGGTCCTGTTGCACCAATAACTATAGTCGATGATGAAAATGAAGCAATTAGACTAGCAAATGACATTGAGTTTGGGTTAGGAGCGAGCATTTGGACTCAAGATTTGATAAATGCAGAAAAGCTATCGCGAAAAATAGAGTCTGGCATTGTAAGTATCAATAACGTTGTAATTTCAGATCCTAGAATACCCTTTGGTGGAATCAAACAAAGTGGATTTGGTCGAGAGCTTTCTAGATACGGAATGCTTGAATTTGTAAATATTAAATCGGTTAGATTTTACGATCAGTTAATTCATCATCACCATGTAGAATAGTTATGTCAAAAAATGCTTTCTCGTTACACAAAAAATTCAAGGGAAAAATCTTTGTTGGAAGTAAAATTTCTCCATTAAAATCTAGAGATATAAAGCTAATTTACACGCGTATATGCTTCCAGAACATTCCTTGGCTTGTGTTATGGCCTACCTTTACTTTTTATTCAAATTAACATTTGATACGAACTGTTTTTCTAAATCCAATTTCCATATGGTCCTATGTCTGAAAAGAGAAATGATTTCCAAGAATTAAGAGAATTATGCAGATTGAGAGATATGTATCAAACTAGGGTGTTGATTCTAAATTTGTCTGGAGTGAAGGTAAAAAGGACAAATCATTGCTAATCTACAATCAAGATATATGCTTGATTCTATAAAAATAAAAATTGCCAAATTGGAAAATGACTAATTATTTTTTTTAATTTACATTTGATAGAACAACTAGCGGCACGCAAACCTTTGGATTCGCATTTGAAGATTAAGAAAAGAATAAAATTGCTTGAAGAGTAAAAATTCTTAGTGAATTATTCCGTTAAGGCACAATACATTGAAGAAAAAATGGGCGAATTTTATCAAAAACTTACTGATGGTACAATTCAGAATCAGAAACCAGACGGTCAAGAGATAGTTAATTCTATGAAACGTGCAAAAATAACTGCACCAAAAATGATTCAATGGTCTGAGATGTGTTTTTGTCCTACCCCATTAAAGCACGAACGTGAAACTATATATAATAATTTTCTAACTGATTTAGAAACAAAAACCATAGATGATTATGTTGAGTTTGATGGAGAATCGTTTTTTGATTTTTTAGAAAAACAATTTAAAAAAAGAAAAAAGTGATCTAAGAGACCACTATTATTCCCTGCATTTGTGGATATGTTGAATCAATGTAATTGAATATCCCAGATTCAGTGAATTTTTCGGTGTAGGTATCGCCAACATTCAATATAATGCCATTAAACTTACCGTTTGGCATTCCACTTTCATCTACTGAAATTACATCATGTGCTAGTCCACCATCTTGTCCATCCTGATTGATGAATCTTATTGAATCACCTATTTTGAGATGAATCATATGTGGTACAAACTGTGGATCTTCGTGTCCCACTATCATCACTGTTTTAATCGCGCTTGACGTGGAAAACTTTTCGATAGACGCTACTGACTTTCTAATCTCTCCCGCTTCTCCATATGCAATGGCTGGCGAGATTACAAGTCCAAGTACAATTGTTGCTAAGACAATTCCTACCTTTTTGGTTGTTTTCATAAATGATGTTCTAAAAAAATTACTTAATTCAATTTTTCCAAATAACAACCAGATAGCAACCAAATTATTTATTCAAATTTATCTGTAAATTATCTTTACAGTTTTTTGATTTATCAGCCACTTCATCAAACATATTCAAATTGGATTCTAATAATGGAGAAAGAAAGTAGGTGATACTATATCTAATTCCAACTTTAGTAACTAGATTATTTTTTCCTAATACCTCTAAATGTCGTTCAACTACCTTGTAATCTAATCTCAATAGTTCGGATAGTTGATTTGTATTTAGAGGAGTATTCTTTAATTTTAAAACAATTTTTACTCTGTTAATACAGCCCTTTGAGCCTGCGAAGACCGACCAAAACAACATTTTGATTTGTTTAGGATCTTTAGATTCAATTTCCTTTTTAGTTTCCATTATTTCTCCAAAAATCCATCAAATCTCTCAAGGGGAATTCAGGTTGGGCATGGGTTACGAGAGACATGACAGACTAATTTTTTCTAGTTAGAGATGTATTTAATAAAATCACCAAATTGTAACCAACTTGATTGAATTAAGCTAGAACCATTCCAATTTTGTTAACATTGTGATTAGATATCTCCTTGTGTAATATTCCATGAGATTCCTCTCTAAAAATCAAATTGCATCGATAACATTTCCATGCTGTTGTGTTCATAATATGAAAATGATTTTCGTGTTATTATATAATCATCCAAATTAATTCCAAATTAAATAATTAAAATCCATCAAATCTCTATAGGGGAGATAGGAGGGGCATGGCTCAGATGAGACTTGATGGATACTATTAATTCACTAAAATAGTATTAAAACAATTTTCCAAATTATTATAGGAATAATTTTGCATGATTTGTTTTGTCTACATTAAGTTCATAGAATTCATTTTCTTTTAGAACAAAAATTTTATCATGTTCTTCAAATAGTTTAAAAATATCTATGAAGTTAAAATTGTTTAACTTTCTCATATCATAGGGACAAAAGACAACGCCACCAATTCTTTTTGTATTGTATAATTTTTCAATCTCTCTTGCTTTTTGAAGTGAGTGATGATGAGCAACATCTTCAGTCATAAATCCAATAAAGCATGCTTGTTTGTTAGCTGTAACACTTTCCAGGTGATCAAAAACCTTAGATGCGTATTTTTCAGGTTTCTTTATTCCTTGTATATAAGGTGAAAGAGTAATGTCATACCAGCCATGTTTTTTTAAATATTTTACTCCAACATGAGATTGAGAACCACATGTAACATGAAACCAATCACCATCGTTCAAATCGTTAATCTTTTTCATAAAATTTAGTAATGAATCGTCATCTGAATACAATACAAGATAATGCTTAGTTGGAATTTCTTTCTTATTTTTTAACCATTCTTCAAAGGCGTTCTCTAGAATGGATGCAGCTGAAATTCCTTCTTTTTTTGCTTGTTCATCTAGCTGTCCGTGAAGTTGATCGCTAAATCCTCTTACATACAGTACTTTTGACATGCTTAGCTATAGATTCCCTACTATATAAGATGCTTGCATGCTTGCAAATTGGTTAAACAATTATATAGTGCAAGCCTGCTTGCACTATTGATTAGAATGCAAACACTAACCCTCCGAAGCATTAAGGCAAAAAGCCATCCTGAAACAAAAGGATTACTTTGGTATCTTTTTGTTGGAACAAAAGGTGGACAAACCAGAGTCAGAATAATTTCTCAGTTAAGAAACAAACCATCCAATAAAAATCAGCTTTCACTAGACCTTGGAATGGATTACAAAGGAATTGAACATCATATGAAGACTCTAGAAAAAAATAACCTTGTTACAAAGGTTGGAGACAAATATGGTGCAACATATTTCGTATCCTCATTATTTGAGGAAGGTCAGGAAGTATTTGATGAAATTGTAGCTAAATTAATTAAAAATGGTGGAGACGAATGGTTAAGGTAGAAAATACTAAATCAGATAATCCACAAAAAGTTTCTATGAAAAATAACAAATTCCTTTATTTAGTTATGGCAGGATTTCTAGGAACTCTTGCCTTTTACGTAGCAGCATATGTTGATATGGCAATTACTGGTGTTCCACTTGACATTTCAGTTGTACTAGGACAGTTAATTGCTGGGGAACACGAGTCAGCTTACATTATTGGAAATGTTGCACATGTTGCTAACGGTATAGGCTTGACACTATTCTTTGGTTATGTTTTCTTACCAATTTCAACAAGAATAATTAAAGGAAGAATATGGTTTCATGGATTAGTATTTGGTGTAATGGTTACAGTTGTGGCAGTATGGTTTGGAATGTTGCCAGCACTAGGTGCAGGTATCGCAGGACTAAACATTGCACCAGAAGTTCCAGCAATGACTATGTTTCGACATATTGTATTTGGTTTGGTAATTGGAATCATTCTAAGGAGTAAGATGAACTAATGAAACAGATTAGCATACCATTATCATGTCCTTCTTGTGATGGAAAAATGTACTCAGTAAGATATGATGCACCCTTGGGAATTCTTAAAGATCGTAGTTGGCAAATTTGCAAAACCTGTGGATTTGAAAGAACCACAGATGATTTCAAAAAGGAGTTGTTGAGTGTATAATGACATTAAAAATTGGATTTAGTCTTCCTCATATGGGTAGTGTTGCTTCGGCTGAAAATATTGCATTTGCTGCAAGATATGGAGAATCAGAAGGCTTTGATTCTTTATGGGTAATTGACAGGATTTTGTGGCCCTCAGAACCTCAAACGCCTTATCCACCATCTCCAGATGGAAGTTGGCCTGAGATATACCAAAACGTAATCGATCCAATATCGACTTTAACCTATGTTGCTGGTCTCACACAAAGAATCAAGCTTGCCACAGGCATCATTGATATGCTATATCAAAATCCATTGCTTTTGGCAAACAGACTTGCTGCACTTGACAATCTTTCAAAAGGAAGACTGTTACTTGGATTAGGACTTGGTCATTCTAAAGACGAGTTTGATGCAGCCGGTGTGCCATTTGAAAAACGTGGTGAACGAGCTGACGAATTTCTACAAGTTCTAAACAAAGTCTGGTACGATGATACAGTAGAACACCATGGAAAGTACTACACAATTCCAAAGTCAGTTATTGGACCAAAACCATACCAACAAAAGATTCCAATCTATCTTGCTGGTTTTTCACCTAAAGCACTTGAGAGAGTAATTACTTCTGATGCAAAAGGTTGGGTTGGAATTCCTCAACTAGATTATGATGCCTTCAAGCAAGGACAAGAACTGCTCAAAAAAGCAGCTAAAGAACATGGACGAGATCCACAAAGCATAGAGTATCCAGTTTTACTATTCCCAGAAGTTTCAGAAAAAAGTCTTGGAAGTGAAAGACTACTAATGAATGGAAGCATAATACAAATCGCTGAAGATATACATGATCTAGAAAAGCTTGGAGTTAGTCACGTCAACTTGGTGTTTGATTTTGGTTCTGTAGCAAACGACTTTGAAAAAAGACTCTCACTTGCAAAGCAAATCAAAGATGCTGTAATTCCGTCTATTATGATTAAGAAAAGGAGATGAATAATGAAACAATTTTTATCTAAACAAAGACGACTCAGGCAAAATGTAAGTAGAAAATTACTCATTTGCCTCAAATGTGGTTCAAGTAATATTGAACGGGAAGAATATGACATCATATGTAACGACTGTGGTTACATTTCATTCATGGAGAGAAAAGTAGAATGAGTAAGATCCAACGTTTTTTTTCTATGAACAAAGTAGTTCATCAAAACATTGATGATCATGGCAAAGTAGAATGTCCAATATGTAATAGGGAAATTCAGCCATATTGGGAACCAAGATATAATGGAGTTAGAGCAACCTGTAATGTATGTGGCGTAAACTGGCAGGAGTCTTGAAAATAATGACAAAACAAAAATTTCTAAAACATATGATACTTTTTGCCTTTATTCCTCTGGTTCTATCAATTGGAATGGCTCCTGCTATGTCATTTGGAAACATCTTTGGTTCACCTAAAAAACAGATGGATGATGGTGTACCAACAGAAGATGTGTTATGTAGAGCAGGATTAGACTTGATGCTTCGTCCTTCAGGAGATGTGGCATGTGTTATGCCAACTTCATCAGATAGACTCACTAGTTTGGGATGGGAAACATTAGCTGAAGGTGCGCCAATGCTTGCAGAATTAATGGTGGACGAAAAAACTATAGAAATTGACGGACTAACAGTTTCTTACAAAGAAGGAGGCTCGCCAGATTCTCCAACTATACTTTTACTGCACGGTTTTCCTACATCATCACACATGTTTCGTAATCTAATTCCAGCTCTTGAAGATGAGTTTCACCTTGTTGCACCAGACTATATTGGCTATGGAAAAAGCTCAATGCCTTCAGTTGATGAATTTGAATATACATTTGATAATCAAGCAGATATTGTTGACAAGTTTACAGAAGAACTAGGCCTTTCAGAGTACAGCATATATGTTATGGATTATGGGGCACCAGTTGGATTTCGACTTTTCGATGAACACCCAGAAAGAATTCAAGCAATTATTGTACAAAACGGTAATGCCTATGAAGAAGGACTAGAAGAATTCTGGGATGATTGGAAAGTATGGTGGAATGATAAAACAGATGAAAACGAGAAAAAACTGCACTACCTTGTAGCTCCAGACACAACAAAATGGCAGTACACTTTTGGAATGCGTAATCCAAATTCAATTGATCCATCCACTTGGATTACTGATCAAGCAGGATTAGACAGACCTGGTAACGTAGCAATTCAGCTTGCAATGGCCTATGACTACCAAACTAACCTTCCATTGTATCCTCAATGGCAGGAACAATTCAGAGAGCATCAACCACCAATGTTAATTGTGTGGGGCGCTAATGACTATATTTTCCCTGAAGCAGGTGCCCATCCATACGAACGCGACTTGGACGATGTTGAAAAACACATTCTTGATACAGGTCACTTTGCCCTAGAAAACGACCTTGATTTTATAGCTGAAAAAATTTCTAATTTTTTGAATTCAAGATTGCAATAATTACTGAATAGTGTTCCCTCTACTTGATGATAAAGTCACAAAATTGGTAAAACCATTTTAAGCATTTGTGAGGGCTCTCGAATATGATATATTTCATCAAACAAACGTGGTTATCAGTTGATCTCTTCTAAAAACAAAAAATCTCGTTATCTTAGAGTTGAGTTCTCGTTAAGAAAAGAGATCTTTTTCGTAGCTATTGGTTCGATTATTGGTGGTCTTACAATGCACTTGCCAAGA
>JACZUQ010000026.1:8482-12782 GCA_022573065.1 Nitrososphaerota archaeon | reverse complement strand
CTTCAGATGAATTTATTCAAAAATTGAATGAAAAAAATAAAAAAATTCAAGAATTATTTCTTGAAAAAATGAAAAAAGCAACTCGAACAGTTACTGTAAAAGGAATGTTGGGCGATAGTACAATTACGGTTCAAACTACTTTTGATCCAATGCTTGTTCAAGAATTTTTTAAAAAAACCATAAAAAAACTACAGGATTGGACTTCTCAAGATATAACTATCACAAATAATGAAGATTTGAGAAGAATCTTTGTAAAATTTGAATCAAAAGAGGGAAATTGTATCATGTCAGGTCATATGTCAATTCAATTTCATGTTTTATTATACTATAAACCAGATAACAAGGTGATAGAATTACAAAAAGAGTTGCCAGAAATTATTGATAAAACAAAAAACACAGAAACTGACCTTGCAGACGAAGGTGAAAAATACATTATTAAAAAACTTAAAGATCTTGGATATAATGATCTTTCACACAAAGAACTTTTTGAATTATTTTTTGAGAATAATGAACTTCAAGAAAAAATTTATCGGGATATTGATGAACGATCTGATGTAGATGTTCAAAGCCTTCTTAAAAGAAAAAAACAAATGTTTGATGAGCTAGACAACTTATTGATGGAATGTTATCAAACTAGTTCAGTTCTAATTGATGATTCAAAGTTGGTTACTGGAGAAGAAGGATTTCTTTTTAGTTTAGATTTAGAATATGTTAAAAATAATGTTAAAGTAGGAATGTTTAACACAAAAAAATTTTCTGAAAAAGTAAAAGAAAAACTATTAGATAGATTAGATGAAATCATAAAAATTTTGAATGTGTGAAAAAAGAGTTTTATTAAATAATGTTTAAAAATATAAAAAAAATCAAAAATTTCTAAACTGAGGTGGGGTGCCTCTGGAGAAATTACACAGTTCCTTGACTAGTTTCTACCGATCAATGTAAAACTATAAAATCTTTCAATAATGATGTATTTTTTTATTTCTTAGATTGAATTTTTAATAGTTCTTTTTAAGATTTTTCCAAGAATTAAAATAGAATAACTTAATCAGGAATTAGATGACTCCCACATATGAGGATGTACAAAAAGCACAATCTCAAAGAGGAGATGTAATTCGAAAAACAGCTCTAACATACTCTCCAATCTTTAGTCAATTGGTGGGTTCTGAGGTTTATCTGAAATCAGAGTTTCAGCAAAAAACTGGTTCGTTCAAAATAAGGGGCGCATATTATAAGATCAAATCTTTAACCGAAGATGAAAAAAAGAATGGGGTAGTTACAGCTTCTGCTGGAAACCATGCTCAAGGAGTAGCTTTTGCATCATCTCTAGAAAACATTCCATGTACTATAGTTATGCCAAAAAATGCCTCGCCAGCAAAAGTTTCTGCAACTAGAGGTTATGGAGCAAAAGTAATTCTTGAAGGAAATAATTATGATGAATCTTGGATGAAAGCTAAACAAATTGCTGAAGAAACAAATGCAAACATTGTACATGCATTTGATGATCCACATGTTATAGCTGCACAGGGAGTAATCGGATTAGAAATTTTAGAAGATTTACCTGATGTTGATGAGATTTACGTGCCTATTGGTGGTGGTGGATTAGCTGCTGGTATTTTGCTTGCAATTAAAACTAAGAATCCTGAAATCAAAGTAATTGGTGTTCAATCTAAATCATTTCCAGCTATGAAAAAATCCTTAGAGGCAGGGGAATTACAATCAGTAGAAGGTGAAAGAACAATAGCAGATGGAATTTCTGTAAAAAAACCTGGACAAGTAACATTCAATATTATCAAAGAGTTAATCGATGATATTGTTCTAGTTGATGATGACCATATAGTAAAAACGATGTTTTTGTTAATGGAACGAACAAAAATAGTTGTAGAGCCTGCAGGTGCAGCTGGTCTTGCTTATTTACTAGAGGCAAAACCATCTCCTGGAAAAAAAGTTGTTCCAATTCTTTGTGGTGGAAATGTAGACATGTACCTTTTGGGCCAAATAGTTGCAAAAGGTCTTACGCAAATGGGACGACTGGTAAAATTATTCATTTTACTTCCAGATAAACCAGGAGCACTAAAAGAACTAGTAGATGAAATTGCTTCGCTAAGTGTTAACATAGTAGAGGTCGTTCATGATAGATTAAGCTCAGAAATTTCCGTAGGATCAGCAGGGGTAACATTGAGTCTAGAAACTCAAGGACAAAAACATGCTGAAGAATTAATATCTCATTTAGAAAAGAAAAATATCAATTTCAAAATTATCACATAATTTTTATTTGAATTTTTTCTTAACAAATTTTGATAAACCGACTTTTTTCAGTTCTTCTGATTCCTTTAAAACAGAACGATGCTGATCTTGTTTATGTTGTTTTAATTTCTTCTTTAAATCTTGAAATTGATTTCCAAGAATTTTCACAGCATAAATTCCTGCATTGGTAGCCTTGTTTACTCCAACTGTAACTACCGGCGAGCCAGTAGGCATTTCAGATATTGACAGGAGAGAATCCAATCCTCCAAAAGCTGAAAATTTATGTTTTTCAGATTTTTTATCTTGTTTATCGTTATAGACTAGAATAGGAACCCCAATCACAGGAATTAATGTATGTGATGCAATCATTCCTGGAAGATGAGCAGCTCCTCCCGCTCCTGCAATAATTATCTTAAATCCACTACTTTCTGCATGTTTAGCATATTCTTCTAATCTAGAAGGAGTTCTGTGCGCAGAAATTATTTGATCCTCGTGTTTAACTTTAAATTTATCTAAAATTTCAGCAGCCCCATGCATTATTCTGCTATCTGAACTAGAACCCATAATTATCCCAACTAGAGGTTTTTTGTCGTATCTATCCACATTACATCAACCTAATGTACAGTTTTTAACCTTGGTATAGAATTCAGGTTATCTTTTTTTTGCCTTTCCACGTTTGGAATTTTTTCTTCGTCTTCTTGCAGCATTATTATCAGCACGTCTTCTATGTTTTCCCTTCTTTCTAATTGGCATAAATATTGTAAAAAATATAGTAATTTCAGTGTTTATTAAAAGGGAAAAAGTAAATTTTTGAAGGAAAAATGAACCTATTTTCCATATCTAGGCACAAATTGATCGCACATACTATCACATTGATCAAAACTAGCTGACCTCTGTACGATATTAAGATCTTGTTTTCGATATGAAGATCGGTAAGAGGGAACATGAGAGAAGGAGAACAACAAACGATATTTGATTCACATATAGGTTCTAGTTTGCATAATTACAAAATTTCTGCTGATGAGCTCAAAAAGGAGCTTTCAAAATTTAATTTAACAGAAAATCAATCAAAAGTTTACATCTTCTTAGGAAAATATGGTTCACAAACTGCACCCGAAGTTTGTAAAGCCTTGAAAATTGCTAGGACCGAGACATATCAATTATTAGCATCCCTACAAAAGAAAGGAATTGTTTTAGCTACTTTTGGACATCCAATTAAATTCTCAGCGTTAAAACTTAGTATAGCAGTTAAAACATTAGTTAATACCGAAAAAGAGAGAGTAAAATCATTAGAAAAAAAAGAAGAAACCATAATCAAACTTTGGAATAGTATTCCTGAATTTTTAAAGGAAAAAACTGACTGCGTGGAAAATCGTTTTCAAATGTTAGAAGGAACAAACCCCATTAATGCAAAATTAAATGAAATGGTTTCCGAGGCAGACGAAGAAATCATTGTTCTAGGTTCAGAAAAAGATTATCTTCGGTTATATCATTCTGATTTTTTAGATAATTTTTCTAACAAAAAATGCAAATCAAAAATAATCACTTCATGTACAGAAAAAACAATGTATATTTTTGAAAATATAGATAAGAAACAAATTAGATGCATGCCTTCTGGTCTTAAGGACGAAATTTGTTTTATTATGAAAGATGGAAAAGAAATGATGTTCTTTACTAAAAAAGATGCTCGATCACTACAAAATGTTTCTGCAATGTGGACTGATTCTACGGCACTTGTTTATTCTATGAAATTACTTTTCGATTTTATTTGGTCAAGCTCTAAACAAGCATAATATTGGAAAATAAAATAAAGCCTGTCAAAGAATCTATTAACTTATTTTATGCAAATATATGAACTAGATTATGGGTCAAGTTTTAGGAATTATTGGAGGGGGACAACTCGGAATGATGTTAA
The DNA here is from genome assembly GCA_022573065.1 of Nitrososphaerota archaeon. Lineage (GTDB taxonomy): Archaea > Thermoproteota > Nitrososphaeria > Nitrososphaerales > Nitrosopumilaceae > CSP1-1. The sequence goes on along the minus strand of JACZUQ010000026.1, from coordinate 8,623 downwards.
CAGAAGCCGCCAATAAATTTCCAAATGAAATCTCAGAGGTAATCGTTTTAGATCCAACTAAAGGATGCCCAGCATCACAAGTTGGAGCAAAGCAAATAATTGCTGATTTTAAAGACAAGAAAGCGATAATTGAGCTTGCTT
>JACZUQ010000026.1:0-8385 GCA_022573065.1 Nitrososphaerota archaeon | reverse complement strand
GATTGCTGTAAGAAATACCAAAGGAGAAATTGGAACATATCCTCTAGTTGAAAATATACATGAAGAAAATATTCTCAGGACCACGATAGCACCTGCGAGAGTGAGCAAAGAAATTATTGAAAATGCAGAACAAGTTGCGAAAAAAACAATGGATGTTCTAAAAGGAGCTGGAGTATTTGGAATTGAAATGTTTGTAACAAAAAACGATCAAATTATAATTAATGAAATAGCTCCAAGAGTACATAATTCAGGACATCATACATTACAATCAAGTGAAACATCTCAGTTTGAACAACATTTGCGTGCTATTCTCGGATTGGATTTAGGTAACACGCAGTTATTGAAAAATGCAATAATGTGGAACATTCTTGGACCAAAAAATTTTACAGGAAAATATAAACCAGTTACAATGGCCCATCAGAAAGGAGTTTTTCTTAAAATGTATAGTAAAATGACATCTAAACCAAAAAGGAAATTAGGTCACCTAAATGTAGTGGATTTGGATAATTCTGAAAATATCGATTCACTACTAAAAAAATTGGAAAATTTAAAAAAATCAATCAAAATTGAGCCAATCTGAAATTCCAAAATACCCTTTTTAGTCAAGTGTTGAATTTGAGAAGAGTTTTGTAAGTTTGGAAAATAACATACTGCTACTGATTAGCTTGTATGAAATATACAAACTCGGGAATAATGGTCACAACAAAAAATAACAAGACATCTGCGAAAGCAGGAAAAACCCAGGCTAGATTGGAGGGTAAGAGTGAGCAGATATGAGCATAGAAGAAGAACTACTCACAGAACTATCTTACTTTGGCCTTGACAAGACCGACTCTACCATGTATTTGGGCCTTTTGAGAATTGGTTCTCTTACAGTAGGTAAAATGTCTACCAAACTCGATATCGATAGAGGCAAGGCATACAGGTCACTAAATAAGCTTAGAGATATGGGATTGATTACGACAACGTTTTCAAACCCTACCATCTGTGAGGCAGTTCCGCCTGCAGATGCATTGACCACAGTAATTCAACGTAAAGAAGACGAAATTACTACAATGCAGAAGCTATCAAACAAAATAGTCAAGGACCTAAAGGATTTAAACAGACCACAACATGTTTCTGAGGTCTCCTCAATATCAATTATCCAAGGTCGCTCAAATATTTATTCGCGAGTTGGAAAAATGATACAAGAATCTTCCAAAATAATCTACATCGTTACAACTGCCGAAGACATCCTTAGAATGTACCATACCGCAATTCCAGAAAAAATAGTATTATGCAAGAAAAATGGAGGAGAGGTTAGAGTTCTAACTGATACAGCAATTGATAGTGTATTGCCACTCATCAGTAGACTAAAAGCTACTGAAACTAGGGTAGGAAAACTACCATCAAAAAGCAGATTAGTTGTAGAAGAAGGAGGTCAGCTAATCATGTCAGGTTCAATTAAAGAAACCATGGACTTGAATGATGATAATGACTCCATCCTGTACACAAATTCTAAAGAAATGATCAATAACATGTTTAGCCTGTGTTCACACTTGTGGAAAAAAGCAAAGCCTATCGAAAAAGTATTGGCTTCATGAGATGAAAAATAGATTTTTCATATCTCCCACCTTTCTTATTTTTCTTTTTTTGGTTAGAATATACTCAATTTCATGCAATTACGCAAACAAGTCAATAAATAATAAAATAACTTCATATTCAAAAAGAGAGAAAAATGATTGAAACATTAATTGATCTTAATCATCTGCGAATTGTTTTAGCTATTGGAATGTTAGGGTATGCATCATATACAGATGTGACTAAAAGAGAAATTAATGATTTAGTTTGGATAATTTTTGGTGCTTTGGCTGTAGTTTTAATAATTTTTGAGCCAAACCTTTCAGAAGCATTAGTAAACATTGGAATATCCCTAATTGTTGCCCCAGTTGTACTAATAATCTGGAGAATAGGATTCTTTGGAGGAGCAGATGCTTTTGCAATTATAGTTTTAGCTGCACTAGTGCCTCAAATTACATTTTCTGATGGAATGATCACTCCATTTACAATTTTAACTAACGCAGTGTTGATTTCCATAATTCCACTGTTTCTTAATTTCTTTAGGAATTTAATAGAGATTGCAAAGAAAAACGACATTTTTGAGGGATTTAAAGAACCTACAGGAAAAAGAATCATGGCCATGTTTTTAGGGTATAGAGCAAAAAATCCAAAATATAGTTTTTCAATTGAAAAAAAGGCTGGCAAAAACAAAAAATTGAATCTCGTATTACATAATGCAGAATATGCAGAATTTTGTACAACACCCAATACGTGGATAACCCCTGGAGTTCCTTACATGTTGTTTATCACTGCAGGATTTATTGTACAATTAGTATACGGAGATGCGATATTCAATTTCTTTGCGTCAATTTAAAAATATTTAAAAGTTCAAAAGAGTCTGTTTCAATCGAACAAACACAAGATAATACCAACTATTTAACAAAAAATAATAGTAAAATTGGAATCATCATCGGAAGATAATATTACATCGTTAGAGGATTCAAAATCAGATTTTGATTTATTAGAAGAATTTATGGGGTTTAAAGGAAGAGCACTAAAAGATTTAGATGATGCAAAATTAGATTTAGAAAAAAGAGCAGCACAAATTCAAGAACTTGCTTCTAAAACCAGTGAACAGTTTGGTGGGGCAATTAAAATTAATACAGATTTAAAAGAAAAAATTACATTTTTACAAGATTTGATTTCTTCACTTAGTAGAAAAAATGACGAGCTTGAACAATCAAATCAACAACTACAAAAACATAAAGTTGAAAATAATAAATTAACTATAGATCTTCGTAAGAATCTAGAAAAAGTTGTACTAAAAGAAAAAGAGCTTGAACTTCAACGAGATTATTTAACTCGACAAGTAGATGAGAAGAGTAGTGAATTAATGAAATCAGAAAAACTTTCAATAATTGGTGAGCTTGCATCAAGAATGGCTCATGATTTAAGAAATCCGTTATCTACAATAAAAAATACAATTGAAATAATGGAATCAAAACCAAAATTAAAGATTGAGGAAAAACTGCAATACTATGGACGATTACGTAGAGCAATGAATAGAATGTCACATCAAGTTGATGATGTGCTGGACTTTGTAAGAACATCTGAATTAAAACTTCAACCATATTCTGTATTAGATATTATTAATATAGTAAAAGACAGTATTACTATTCCAAACAATGTAAGAATTATTGTAGAACAAGAAAATGTTAGAATTAACTGTGATTATAGAAAAATTGAAGCAGTGTTTACAAATTTATTATTAAATGCAATCCAAGCAGTAGAAAACAAAGGAGACGTAAGAATACGTATAATTGATAATGTTCAAGATGTGCTAATTGCTTTTGAAGATTCTGGGCCTGGAATTGATCCAGAAAATTTTGGCAAAATCTATGAACCATTATTTACAACAAAACAAATCGGTACAGGACTTGGTCTTTCAATTTGTAAAAGTATTATCGAACAACATGGAGGTAGCATAACTGTAAAAAATAACCCAACTACCTTTCTAGTAAGACTACCAAAAAATTTGTGAATTCAAGGGTAATTCTTCTATATTGTCTTGAAAAAAATGTTCGTGTTGGAGAACACACATTATGATATGTTAATCCTAGTTCTACCCTATCTAGGTGCAGTAAGTCAATTTACTCCATTGCTATTAGTGATTTTAGATAATAATAACATCATTTTAAAAACCGATCAGCTTTCATTTCTAAAAATCAAATACAAAGGATAAAACAAACTGTGTTCATGATTTATTAGTTAATGTAAAGTCAGCAAATTCATGTTAAAGGCAGCATTGATTTTGACCGGAATTTCGATTGCTTTACTAGTTATTTATGCACTAGATGTTGCAGTAAATGAAATAGCTGGAGAAGGTTTTCTTGGATCTGATGCTATGGCACGTGGTATTGGATTAGGAATGCCTGCATTAATTTTGCCAATTATTTCATTTTTCATTTCAAGAAAAGAAAAATCAAGTAAGCTTGGTATAATGTTGATAGTTAGTGGAATGTTAATTATAGTTGGAGGAATTGCATTATTTGTATTGGAACCTTCTACAGAGGCTTTAGAATCTGGAAGAAGCATAATGGAAAGAGCAGCGCCATTGTTTGCTGGAGGAATACTCGTCGTCGCACTAGGCGCAATAAAATTAAAAAAATCTTAACAATTGAATTATTATGGAAGTTTGTTCAAAATGTGGAAAAAACGTAAAGAAAATCCATCAATGCGAACATACTAACGATAATGATTATTGTGTGGAATGCTATACCGAATTACATTACTACTTGACGGAACCAAAACATAGTTGACAGAAATACAGGCGTTCATAGAATGGGTAATTGCTTTAGTCTCAGATAATCTCTATCCAGGAGTTTTTCTTGCAGCATTACTTGAGACCATATTTCCACCAATTCCAAGCGAAGCAGTATTTCCTTTGGCAGGATATATTGTGTTAAAAAATGAAATGTCATTCTTTCATATTTTTGGAGTAGGTATTACTGGAGGAGCAGGAGCTACCCTTGGGGCATTTATCATATACTTTATCGCATTAAAACTTGGAAGAACTGGTTTAGCAAAATACATGAAGTATGCAAAAATAAATCCAGACAAATTAACTAAAGCCGATAAATGGTTTGAAAAATATGGTGACAAATCAGTGTTACTTGGAAGATTAGTCCCAGGTATTCGAGAGCTTGTTTCAATTCCTGCAGGAATTTTTAGAATGAATCCAAAAAAATTTCTGATATTTACATTCATTGGTTCCTGTTCATGGAGTATATTGCTAACCGTTCTAGGATACTATCTTGGTGTTGCAACAATAGATATTTTTTAAAAAGTATTAATGGCTGACAGAGTTTTTCTAAAATATGAACGCAATCATTTTAGCAGGAGGTAAAGGAAAGAGGCTAAAACCAGTAACTGATTATGTTCCTAAATCATTAATTCCGTTAGATAATATTCCAATTATTGAATGGCAAATTCGTTATTTAAAAAAATTTAGAGTTAACACAATTATTATTTGTACAGGTTATAAAACAGAACAAATTGAAAATTATCTTAAAATAAAAAATAATTTTGGAGTCAAAATAATATTTTCAAAAGAAAAAATTCCTTTAGGTACAGCTGGTGCAATTAAACAAGCAGCAAAACATATTAAAGAAAAATCTTTTTTTGTTTTAAATGGAGATATTATAACTAATATTGATATTAGAAAACTGCAAAAAATGCAAAATTCTATTGCTGCAATTCCATTAAAAACAAAATTTGGGATAATAGAAATTAATGATGGTAAAGTATCAAAATTTAGTGAAAAAAAAGAAATTTCTAATCTTTGGATGAATGCGGGTCTTTATCATTTAACTAAGAATTTAGTAAAAGATTTACCAAAAAAAGGGGATATAGAAAAAACTACATTTCCGAATTATGCAAAAAAAGGAAAATTAAATCATATTAAGTTTAAAAGTATATTTTGGCATTCTATTGATTCACATAAAGATATTGAAGAGTGTACATCAGAAATAAAATCTAAAAAATTCATTAAATTCGTAGTAAAATAATTTTATATAATTATATCTTAAAAATAGAAAAATAATGGATATCCAGTTATTGTGGTATCTCAGATTTGTACAGAGTGACTAGAACATAGGCTACCTCGCCCATGAATTCAGGATCTTCAGTTGATGTGGTATAGTCACTTGAATGTTCCCAAAAGGGATGATCAGTTACATCAGATTGGTATGCCAATAGGCTGTGTTTTCTAAGTAGAGAGATAATATCAAGACTCAATCAAATTTCACTTTTTACTTAAGGGATAGATTTTTCTGGCCTACGTGATTCTAGTTAGTTAATGAGATTAGGGTATAGTCTAGGTTCAATATTATCAATTGATCAAGTGATAAATTGTGCTTCAACTTTATCTAGTCATAATCCAGATACAGTATGGATTCCTGAAACATGGGGTATGGAAAATTTTTCAATGCTAAGTGCCATATCTAGTAAACTCAAAAAACCAAGAATAGGCTCATCTATAATCAACATCTATTCTCGAAGTCCAACATTAATTGCTATGGGAGCAGCTACCATAGATACAATTTCAAACGGAAGACTTGTGTTAGGATTAGGAACTAGCAGCGTTCCCATTGTTGAAGAATTTCATGGTCATAATTTTGAAAAACCGTTAACTCGAATGACTGAATATGTACACATTATAAAAAAAGCACTCTCTGGAGAAAAAATAGATTTTAACGGTAAGATTTTTTCGTTAAAGAATTTTTCATTATTAATTAAACCTCGCAGAAAAAATATTCCAATATATCTTGCCGCCATAAATCAGAAGATGGTAGATCTTTGCTGGGAAATAGCCGATGGAGTAATATTTTACTTGAGACCATTAACAGAACTTGAAAACACTATTAAAAAAATGCAATCAAAACGTGAAATTGATGTTTCATGTCAATTAATTACTTGCATGTCAAATGATGTGGATAAAGCAATAGAATGTGTAAAAAAAACTCTAGCGTTTTATATCTCAGTTGGTGAGATTTACAGAAAATTTTTAGCAAAAAATGGATTTGCAAATGAAACTAAAAACGTGTATGAGGAATATCAGAAATCTGGATTAAAGTCAAATCATGAGCTAGTTCCAGAATCTATGTTAGAGCAACTTTGTGTTTATGGAACCCCAGATGAGTGTATTAAAAAATTAAAGCGGTTTCACAATGTAGGAGTAAATCTACCCATAATACAATTTAATCCAATAGAAGATGTAGCTGAATCCTTTAATTTGTTAACATCTACATTTTCAAAGATCGAAAATGAATAATGTAGCTATCACTGGATATGGGAATACAAAATTTTCCCAAGAAGAAATTCCAATAGAATCCTTAATGCTTGAAGCAACAAAATCCTTGTTTGATCAAAATTCAAATCTAAATCAAAAAGACATTGATGCTGTCTTAGTAACTACCAATGATAATTCAAAATATTTAGCATCTATTCTGTCAGAAATTGCAGGAATTCAACCTAATGCAGCTCATACTGTTGAAAGTCTTTGTAATTCAGGAACTAATGGTATAGTATCTGCATATTCGTATATTGCTTCAGGTCTTGGAGATATAGCCTTAGTTGTAGGTGCTGAAAGACGTAATAGTCCAGGTCAAATTTTAGAATGGGATAAATCTCGTGGAGAATATAAACATCCAATCTTTTGGGGCTCAATTTTTACAAAATCCCATAAAAGAAAATTTGGTACAACCGAAGAAGAATTAGCTATAGTTTCGGCAAAAAATCATAAAAATGCGCGCGATAACCCTTTTGCATATTCTGACAAAGTTTATTCTATTGACGAATTAATGAACTCAAAAATTTTAACAGAAGATCTTAGGGTTTCAGATTGTTCAAGACCGTGTAGTGGGGCATCTGCCGTATTACTCACCTCAGAAAAAGTTGCGTCAAAATTTTCTGAAACCCCAGTTTGGATAAAAGGGATTGGTCAAAAAACACTATCTGCAGGATTTACAAAAAGTCAAGACTTTTCTAGCATGGCTTCAACCATCGAAGCATCAAAAATTGCTTTTGAAATGGCAAAGATGAATGCGAGGGATGTTGACGTTGCTGAGATTCATGATGCATTCACAGTTTGTGAACTCATGGCAATTGAAGATCTTGGATTTGTTGAAAAAGGTAAAGGCGCACAATTTGTTAAAACACTTTATGAAACAGAAGATAGGAAAATTAATCCAAGAGGAGGATTAATTGGAGCAGGCCATCCTTTAGGGGCAACTGGAATTGCTCAAGTAATTGAAACGACTCTGCAATTACAAGGAAAAGCAGAAAAAAGGCAAATTGAAAATGCACGTATAGGATTAATTCACAATATGTCTGCTGCAGCTACCTCATCTACCGTTTTGTTGCTAGAATCATGAGTTTTTTTGAATCAGAATTAAAAAAAGGCAATTTTATGATTCCTGAATGTCTTAAATGTAATGATGTGGTTTGGCCACCATCTAATTTTTGCAATCATTGTTTTGGCAAAATAAATTGGAGAAAATCTGATGGGATAGGAAAAATTATAGAATTTTCTAAAAACAAAGATACTTTTTTTTGTTTAGTTGAATTTGAAAAAAATATCAAAATATTAGGCACATTAAAAATAAATTCTAAAACTCCCAAAATTCAAAAAAAGGTCAGACTTGAAAGTTGTAGTATGCAGGAAAAAAACTATAATTTTACTCTAGTTTTAATTTAAAAAATGCTCCTAACTGAATCCCTTACTTTTTCATGCTTGTTTCTAATATGAAGAGCCAATTTTGTTGGGTTTTTAGGGAATTGTTCACC
>JACZUQ010000025.1:10748-13072 GCA_022573065.1 Nitrososphaerota archaeon | reverse complement strand
GATTACTATAAGATTCTAAAAATACCAAAAACTGCAACTCGCGAGCAAATTAAAAATCAATTCAGGTTATTGGTAAAAGAATGGCATCCAGATAGAAATCCTGATTCTGCATCCAAAGAAAAAATGGCGGAGATCAATAAAGCATATGAAGTCTTATCAGATAAAGAACGTCGAAAAAATTATGATAAATATTTTGATGTTTTATAGTCTAAAAATCATCATATTGTAATCTAATTATGTTCATATTCAATTCAATGAGCGATGAGCTTTGCATACTATTTGTCAGATGTGCAAATAATTTCACATTTTTTAATGAATTATCAATTTTTGCTTTTGTAGTTATTTCAAGATCTTGAAAATCAGGACTTGGGCCTAACATACTTTGTGATAATAAGGGAGCAAGCGAAAGATCAGATACAGTTGCCTTTATTTTGAAAACAAAAGTATCTGAAAAATATACCCCTCCTCTGTTTGTTGGGCGATTTACAGGAGTCAAAGATTTTGCAATGACTACATTTTCAAGCAAAAAAGTATCAGAGGCAAGGTGTAAAATAAAATCTAATTTAGTTGATTTCTGAATTTCAATTATTTTGAGAATAGTATTTTCATCCAAAGGCAAAGTGAGAGTAATTTTATTTTAGATCTATAAATAGAATATACATGACAAGCTGTTCAAACCAGCGAAGCTATCTCTCAAATCATAGATTTTGAGATAAAATTTATGAAAAGACAGAATATTCTAGAAGGTTTAATTGTATTTGGAGTTATGACTGGAATTTTATTGCCAGCGAGATTGTTATTTGTAAGCTATATTTCATCGGATTGGTTTGGATCATTTGGAATCATTACTATTATCTCAGTTACAATGATTGTTTTAACCAAAAAAGGAAAGCTTGGAAGATTTGGAGAAATGTTTGAACGTCAAATAAACAAACTCCAAAAAGGAAAACGAGCTAAAATTGTTTATGGACAATCCATAATTTTTCTTCTTATTTTAGGTGGAACAATTTTCGCAATTGAACAAGGCAATTCAACATATGTAGATTTGAAAAATCAAATTTTAGAAGAACATGAAGAATTTGCAGATCCTAATGAACTCTTAGCTAAATCAAAACAATTAGAAGCACAAGATTGGATTTTTGGAGTACTTGGACTGTTTTTAGCTATTTTTGTTGCATTTCCACAATTATCCGCAGTACTTGCAGTTCTAAATGAAAGTTTTGACGGATGGGTTTTACATTTTTACACGGTAGCCTTTGTTGAATATTTAGAACTATTTGGTATTCTGATATACTTTAGGTATTCGCTGTCAAGAAAAAAATCACATTCTATAGCTGAGGACAAAAATCTGTAAAACTAGAATAATGTTTAACTCTGCGATTAAAAAAATTGAAAAAAGCACTACATCTTTAAAAACCTGAAACTTGATTGAGATCTAATGCAGCTTGTATCTAATTCCAATAGATTAAGAGATGAAATTAACAATTTGGCTACTCTAATGGGTTTGGATAAACCATGTTATTCAAAGATGTTAGATTTTACTGTTGATTTGTTTGAAAGTCAAGGATTAGGTATGGATTATTATGGATATCACAATATAGAACACGAGCTAGAAGTTACATACATTACTCTAGTTGCAGCAAATTGGAAAAGCAACCTTAATCCAATTAATCAAGAAGACCTCAAGTATCTCTTTACTGCAGCGCTGTTTCATGATTTTGACCCAGATAAGAGCGTAGATAAGCCTCATGAAGAAAGTGTTTTAAAATTTCTTACAGAGAATGAAACTTTAAAAAAATTTCTAAACGATGCTGAACTTGATATTAATTTAATCAAAGCTCTTATTTTAAGGACTACTTTTCCATGGAAAGGAAAATTAAAAGAAAAAGCTGAAAATGAAATAAAAAATTGTTTCGATAATTGTGAAATCACAAAAAATAATCCTCAAAAACAAGATCATTTCTTGAGATTAGGTTGGTTCTTGTCTATAGTTGATAGAATTAGCGGTTATGCGTTAGGAGATTTCACTAAAGGTATGGAGATGGCAAAAAAGAATGCTCATGCACTTGCATGGCATCCATCTCTCATTGTTCAAAGATCAGTTGCCTATTTTGAAGATCTTCTCAATAATGAATCAGAGATGTGTGAACGAGTTCTTAGATCTTTACCTAAACAAATGAGAAAAAATTTTATGCATAATGTTCTTTCTTTTTTGAGACTTCGTCAACAAGAGATTCAAATTCATGCAGATTTTGTTTATGAAAATCTAAAAATTGTTCCTACAATAGAACAAAACATTACTAGAACACGAGATGATTTTATAC
>JACZUQ010000025.1:0-10653 GCA_022573065.1 Nitrososphaerota archaeon | reverse complement strand
CTCGCAGCACGAGTAGTTTGATAAAGATTAGAATCCCAAGGAAATCCTACTCCACAGACAACAACATCATACGATTTTGTTATTGGAATTTCGTAAATGCTTTTTGCTTTCTGTATTAGTTTTTTGTGAGTCTCAATAGGATCTCCTGATTCAATTTCTAAGACTTCGTTGTTGTTTCCTAGAATTACATTTATTATGAAATTTAAGCCAGATTTTTTCCCAATTTCTATTATTTCGTCTTGAATAGAATTTCCTTCAATTTGGCCTACTTTTATTTTAGATTTTTTGATCATCATAGCAGAATGTGTTCGACTAATAGTTTCATCATCAGCCACCCCTATTGAGACTGTTTTGTAACCACCACTATAGCCTGCAAATTGATGAGGTTCTACTACTCCTAATGAAATAAGCAAGTCTGCCTCGAAAGCAACTTTAGAAATTTTTACAGGCTTTCCAGTTTTTGTTGGTCCTAGAGAAATTAGTGAGTCATCATCATTAGGATCATGATCAATGATTTGGAAATTTTGACAAATAATTTTTCCGTATTTTTCTATCTTCTCATCATAATTCATTTTTTTGTGCATGCCAGAAGCAACAAGAATCGAAATTTTTTCTCTCTTTACTTCTTTTTCTAAAATGTCTAAAACAGGAATAAGTAATTCTTTATCAGGACATTTTCTTGAAATATCAGTAACAACAATACACACAGATTTTTTCCCTTTTACTAATTCTAATAAAGATGGGGAATTAATTGGATGTATTATTGTGTTACGAGTTTTTTCATATACATCTTTAACAAATGTGGTTTGTTTTGACTCGACAATCTTTACTTGAAAATCGTCAGGAATATTAAAATTAATTTTTTCTTTTCCGTATGGCAACGAGTAACTCATATCTAAATTAAAACATCTTAGAATAAAAATTGATACAATTTAAGGTATCATATTATATTTACATTGTAAAATCTTGTTACAATAAAAAATATTGTAAATCCAATAAGAAAAACCAATTCATGTTCTGCTTAGTGTTCCATCTTCTCAATATAATCAACCTGTTTTTGAAATAATACCTGAAGTAACATTGTATGTGCCTGCTAAAAACCATTGATCATTCTTTATCCCAACTATATCGTAGTTTGCTGTGTCCAAATCTCCTGCATTATTTAGTTTTGTGGATCCAATTACACCAATATAATTTTCTGCAATTTCTGGAATTTTCGCTTTTACAATACTAACGTCATCACTTTGAGTTTCAAGCATTGTAAGTCCAAAAATCCACACCGAATCATATGCCGTAAATGCATAGATGCTTGCTGATCTCCCAATCTCTAATTCTATTCTATTTTTCACTTCATCATATTCTGAAGAATATGATGCGCCAAACTGTACGGCGGTGAATTGTGTTCTTTCTGAAAACTCCTTCAGAGTTGGATCATTAACTATTTGACTGGTTTCGGTAATGCCTGGTGAGCCAAACCATCTGACATCATCTAATATATCGTATTGTAATGCAGAAAATATTATTTGTACATATTCTTGAAAACCAATAATCAACACACCTATTTTTTCTGCATCTATTGAATCTACGTGATGTTGGACTCTTTGTGCAAGAAATGATGTTTCAATAGGAAACATAGTTGTGTCAGGAAAATAACGTATACCCTCATCTACTGTCCCACCAATTCTTGTAAATTCTGAAAATATAGAGTCGTGTAGTCCATCGCCCCATATGTCTCCTCTCCATATGGGAATTAGTGTTGTGATTCCCTCACTGTAGATTATATTGGCAATTGCATTACCCTGTTGTGTGGTATCTGGAGCTAGTCTGTATAGATTATCATTTGGTATGGAAAGGGATGTTGCAGATGAAGCATAAGATATAATTAACATATTATTGCTATCCGCATAGCCTTTCACATAACTAACTTCTGCACTTGAAGCAGGTCCAAGTACAAGATTGATATTTTTTGCTTTAAGACTGGTAATTTTTTCAAAAGCAATTGTTGGGCTTGTTCCACTATCCTCTGTTATCATGTCTAATTCCCAGTCAGATTCTAATTTTTTAAGGTATTCATTAAAATCAATTACAGCAAGATTTGCGCCTGCTCTTGTATCCTCTCCAAGATTTGACAAACCACCAGTTAAAGGAAAGAGTCCACCAATATGTATGGTTCCTGTCAAAGAATATTGTGTGTTATTTGTAGTTGGAGACACAACTGTCGTTAATTCTGACTCGGGAGAGTCAAATAGTACAGTGAATATGATGATTCCGATAATAACTGATACTGATAACAAACTTGCAATAATTTTAATTTTATTTTTACTCAATGTATCAATAAAGAAAAATTAACTTGAATAAATATTCTATTTAAAGAAATTTCTCCAAATTAAATTTCGATATCAATTTAGAGTTTATAATATAGTTATCGAAGAAGTTGTATTATAATTTACAAAAAAAGCCAAAAATCTATGATTTTCTCACACAGTTACGTTTTCATATAAATAGAAAATGGATCGATACTACCTCATAGTTAAATAATTTTTACAACATGCCGCTAATATCACATCATGCTTGATTGATAGCATGACAACTGGATACTGTGTAAAATGTAGGACCAAAAGGGAAATGCAGCAAGCAAAAGCAGTGACAATGAAAAATGGCAAGCCAGCAACAAAAGGCGTATGTCCTACCTGCAGCACTACTATGTTTAGAATTGGAAAGGCCTAAGGGCTAACCTTCACTTTTTTAAATTTTAAAAATTTTTTTTAATATTTCCACTCTTCTGAATTTCCATTCCATAGGGCGCGAAATGGTTTTGGATCTTTTCCGATCTCTTCTGTGATTCTATTTTGGATTGCAAAAAACATGGTTTCCATAGCATCTACTCCACCATCAGTGTAAAGTTCCCTGCCAATTTCTGAAATTCGGCTTTTTTTAGAATCTACCTCAATTGAGTCAGGGTTTTGAAGGCAAAATGTAATCAAATCAATCATTTCCTCTTCCAGCATTGCATCCATACTAGATCATGGTAAAAAGGGGAATAAATACCAAAAAAAATAAAAAAATGAAGTTTGTCCCTTATTGGAAGGGATCAATAAATGGGCAGTTCACAATATGATCTGCATCCATCGGTCTTGCTATATTTACAGTGATTTTACCTTCTTGTTGGTAGAAATCAATGTCTCCTTTTGTTTCAAGAAGTAATGCACTTGTTGGATCATCCCATCCGATCATGAAGACTCTCCACATTGGACTATAGTTTGAATCACCTGGTGCACTAGCTCCAATACCTGCTTGGAATCCCAATGGGCCAGTACCTTTAATTCCATTCATAAATTGGAATAGGTCAACTGCTGCCGAGTTTGCAATTAGAGCTGCATGTACTGGTGCATCTGTTACACCCATCATGTTTGCAGGTCCTACAGGTGTTGCATCAGTTACTATATAGTAGATTGTGCGTCCGTCAGGACCCCAACCTCTATGTGCAATAAAGGTTACAGTCATTTCATCAGTGTCAATGTCAAGAACTTGTCCACCTCCATAGGGAGTTTCGTCAGTTAATGTTTTGTCTTCTTTAACTGACATTTGTCCTTCTGGCCAAACTATCTGTGGCATGTTAAGTACAACATCCAGTTCAGTAAGTGTAACTAAACCTTGATCAGCTACATCCATAATTGCATCTTCAGAATCAAGTTTGAATGGGGTTGATGCATCATCCCATGTTACATGAACATGTGATGCAAGTGCACTGTAAACATCTGCTTGTGCAGGAGTGCTAGTTAAGACTTCGCCTTGGAATCCATGTACTCCATCTCCTTCAACACCATTAGTAAACATGTATGTTGTTGATAATGCTGCATCAGGAGCATTTGCTAACAGTGGTGCAAGTTCAACTTTCCAACCTTGATTTTCAGTGATTATTTCTGCATGAGTTGGATCACTAGAATCAGTGATGATATAGTATACTGCTTCGCCATTATAGTACCCTTGATGCATAGGTATTGTTGCTGGTACGCTTGCTCGTGAAAGTCTTAGAACAGAACCAGGAGCAACCTCTTCTATTGTTGATTCTTCTACTGGTTCTTCAGTAGGAGCTGGTTCTTCAGTAGGAGCTGGTTCTTCAGTAGAAGTACTTGGCATTACTGTTTTTCCACCAGTTTCAGAACAAAGTCTGTCACCACAAACGATACTTTTAGTAGCAGCACCGAATTGTTTTGTTCCAACACCGGCACCTTTTGTAATGGCATCTGCTTCACCAATATAATCAGTGGTCAGTGCAACCGTCAAAAGCGGAAGTATTGCAAGAAATCCTAGATATTTTAGATTTGCATTCATTGAAATATTTCTCTTGATGATCTATTAAAAGCATTCTTCCAGATCTTTTAGATTTAGTTAATTTTCGAAGCCGTCAAAAAAAATATTCTAAACGGAAATGGTTTTTTGAGTAGAATTTAATTTATCATGAATTTGAGCTAGGATTAATTCGGCCTTTTCTTTATTCTCAAAAGACTCTGTGGTTTTATCCATAATTGAATCTATTTCATAGCTTTTATCGACTAAAATTTTTGCCACATGATCATCTAGTGTACCATTACCTATCAAGTAATAAGCAAAAACAGTATTTTTCTGTCCAATTCTATGTAGACGATCTTCAGCTTGTCTATGAATAGCTGGACTCCAATCTAATTCAGCAAAAATAACATATTTTGCTCGAGTTAAATTAATTCCAAGATTTCCTGCTCTTAATCCTGCAATCATCAATTTGGTTTTGCCTTCTTGAAACATATCGATTTGAAGTTGCCTTTTATTGTCTGATTGTCCACCAATAATTGATGCTGGATTAAATTCACTTAGACTATTGTGTAATAAATCATGAATTGCCCTATGATGGCAAAAAACCACTACACTTTCATCAATCTCCATTATGTTTTTAACAAAATTGATGACATGTGGAAGTTTAGCAACACCAGCAGCTTGTCGTTCACTTTGGATGGCTCTATGAAATGAAGCAGATTTATCAAATGCAGTTTGGGCCTCTTTTTGTTCAGTTTCTAATTTTTTCCAAATTTTATCTAATTCCTTATTGTAGTAAGTTGAATCTGAATCAATAAATTCCTTGTATCTTACTTTATCTTTTAGTTCTTTTAAAACATCAGATTTTTTTCTTCTAAGCATTACATGTCTGCATAATTCTTCTCGTAAGGATTCACGTTTATTTTCTAGAACAATTGCTTTTCCTTTATCATTTACATAGCAAAAATATTCACAGAATTCTTTGAAACTTCCAAGTAATCCTGGTCGCAAAATATCAACTATTGGCCAAATTTCTGAACCGCGATTGTAAATTGGGGTTCCAGAAAGGCCTATTCTATATTTTATAGATTTTAAAGCAGCTAATTTTTTTACTGCTGCATATTTTTTGGTAGATTTTGAACGAAGGTTTTGTACCTCGTCACAAACTAAAGTTCTTATATTTAATTTTGATAAATCGATTAACCGTTTTTCTAATAATTCATAATTTATTATATAAAAATCAAATTTCCCAATATCTTGAGATTTACCTTTTCTAATTAAAGTGGTAGACGGAATCGCGTGTCCCATCAATCGTCCATTTCTGCTCTTTTTTTTCATAAATTTTCCAATTTCTCTTTGCCAATTTCTCAAAGTTACCAAAGGAGCAATTACAAGAGTTGGTGAAGATTGTTTTTCAGTAGAAATGTATGCCAATGTTTGAACTGTTTTACCTAATCCCATCTCATCTGCTAGTAGTGCATTGCCAGAAGATTTTAAAAGAAAATCAAGTCCCTCTTTTTGAAAATTAAGAAGTTTTCCTTTAAACTGTTTGCCAGGATTAGCTTTGCTTAGTTTTTCTATTTTTTTTGGTTTAATTTTTTTGGGGGTAGATTTTAAGATTTTTCTTCGCCATGCTGATTTTGAAAGTATTTCCATAGGATATCTTTCTAGAATCCATTGAATTTGTTGGATATTTTGAAAATTGTCTGGAATTATTGCTTCGTTAGGTCCTTCACCGTACCAAGATTGTGGAATTAATCTGGAGACCATGGTAACAGCACGAGAACCAGTAACCTTCCAACTCCATGTGCGAGAATATTTATCAAGAACATATTCTAAAGTTCCAAAATTTTTTGTTTTGTCTACAGGTATCTGCTCGATTAATACTTTCATATCAGCCCGAAAGATTGTTTTAGGGACATTTAAGCGGTTCTAGTCAAATAATGAACACACTGTTCCAGTAAATGATTAGGAATAAATTCAAATTTCCTCCTATGAATTAATAAAAAAAGTGATTTTTTGCTTTAAATACAAAATAATTTATTACTGATGGAAAAAAAGACAAAAAAGTTGCAAAATGGATTCTTTTATTATCGAAGATGTAAATGAGTTACTGAAATTAAAAAAAGGCGATAGCAATAGGCTAAATAGTATTAAAGATGCGTGTGAATCAAATGAAATTATTTCTATTTCTGATCGAAAGTATATCGAACGGCTTTCCTCTCAATATTTACGTCCAGCTGTTCAGAAAAAATCAAAAACTCAAGATACACCAAAATTTATTCCTATAGAAGAACCCAAAGATGTCACTAGTGAGGAAAATATAGATTTTGAAACAAACCAAATATCAGAAATAAAAAAACCAGAGAACTACGAAAAGTCGTTAATTTTTGAAAATTCTAAAGAAGAAAAAATTTCAAAACAGTTTAACTTTAATCCAAATAAAAAAATCTTGCTTGCGATAGCAACCATTGCGTTATCATTCATTTTGATTGGAATAGTAGTAATAGGCAATGATGGAATTCAACTTTTAAACAATTCCGAACCTATTCAGAGTAATACACTACCTGATTTTTCTCTACAGATAGATAATTCCAAGTATGATACATCAGATATTATTTCAGTTTCTGGGAAAACATCATCGTCTTCTACTGGCACTGTAAGACTTTTCATTGAAAATGAAAAAAACAAATTAGTTTGGGCAGAAAATGTAAATTTAAAAAATAATGGAGAGTTTTCGACATTACTTATTGCGGGAGGAAAAGGATGGGAGAATGGCGGAGAATATTTTCTCAATGTTGAACATGATGATTTCACAAATAAAATCTCATTTGATTTTATTGTGAAATAGATGTTTCAAAGTTTAGTTATTTATTTCAATTATTCCTTGGTCAATAAGAAAAGTTAAAGCATTAATTAACTCGTCCTCTGAAATTTCATCATATGAATATAAAACAAATATGTTTTTTACCCAGTCAGGAATTTTCTTAGCGTTTATTAATTCAGTTTCACTAGATTGATCATTTTCTTCACTTAATTCAGTAGACGTTTCATTGTACTCAAGAAACTCTGCAGATAGATTAATTGGCTCACTTGGTTTGATAACGGTAAATGTTGTGTTTCCAGTTACACCTCCATTTTCTGTAAACACAATGACATCATAATTCCCTAGCATATCTGCGGTAGTACCTAGTTCACCTTCTGTAACTAAATGGGCAACATCGGCACCAGCTTTTCCATTTGATTTTTCACGAATTATTATGTTATCTTCAGAAATAATATTATTTGTTGCAGATTGAATAATACGTAAAAAGTAATAGCCATCACTAGGATCAAAGTTTGTTATATCAACATAAACACGAAGTAATGTGTTTGTAGAATCTAAATTAATTATAGAGTCTCCTACAATTGAAACATCAATAATAGTTTCCGAATCCCACCCCCCATCAGATTCAGCTAAAATGTTCGTAGGAATTAGAAATGTTGCTATAACAGAAAAAAATATCAAAACTTTGATTTGATATGACATTATTAAAAAATCAACACAGATGATTATAAAAACATGTTTGATTTATTTTTACATTCATTAGAAATCGAATAGGATTATTATCAATAACGAAAATTTGATGGGAAGAACGCACAGCTGCACGCCCGTAAGGTATGTGTCGACACAATGCGTTCATTCCCAATAAAATCAAAATACAATATTCTATAGATTCATGTATGTTCAAATTGGACATTTTCATAACAATTAATAGATATTCGTTTAGGTTTATTTTAACCAAAAATGTCTAGCATCATTGCGTCAATTTGTTCGATTTGACCTTCTACAATTTTGTATGCAGATTCTAAATCATCTTCATTAACAAGAGATACCTCAAGTGCACAAGAAGGACAATACAGAATTCCTTTCCAGCTTGCAACCACTCTTCCTTGCAGATGATCGTTACAAGAAATACATTTGGAATTAAAGGGATAAAAATAAACAAATGTGCTCTCGCTTATTTTCAAAGAAAAGCACTCCTTTTACCAATTTCCTTCATCAAAAATTTCTATAATCTATTTTGTAATAAAATGGAATTTGTACGATTAGATCAGACACTAGGGGTTCTAAGGTATTTACTAGTGATTTTCGGTTTTTGCTAATTTTTTATGTGGTGGTGTGGAAGCATCATGGCAGTCACAATCACAAAGATGTGTCTTATGTTCTGGACAGTCAATACAATCATAGTGTTTATGCCCTTCACAACTAGCACATTTCATGATATATTTCAGATAATTGTTCCTTGAATACTTTTTTATTTTTATGGATCGACTTCGCTTTTTTCTAATAATTTATGACTTAATTCCAGGTAACTGCGTGGATCTATTTCTTTTGAAAACCCTTTGTCAGTATGGATAAGATAAACTGAGTGTAATTTTGCATTTAAAATTTCTTCATATCTTATTGGGGGGTTTTTGTAAAAACGATTACAAAGATATTGAACCTTTTCAATGTCCTTTTTTTCCCTAGCTTTTGGCGGAATTAGAAAAATTTTTGGTATTGGTAAAACTCCAATGACAGGGGTTGCTAATGAAAATTTTGAACAGTGTTGACTGTATCTTGCAATTTTGCTAATAATTCTGGCAGTATAGTAATCTATTGTATCTAATGCATGATCTGGAGGAGTGAATCCAGTTTCAATTTCAATAATTGTTGTCCCATCTCCTTTTTCGGCAAAAATATCGCATACTAAAATATCAGATACTGATTTTTCAGCATCCACAATATATCCTCGTGAGATTAGATTAGATGCACAAATAAGTTCTAGAACTGAGTGATTGATTTTAACAAGATTTTCTTGGTACATTTCAATCAGCCTTTGCCGCACATAGTTTAGTTTAGGAATATCATTTTCTTGTAGATGACTAGAAAGTTTTTTAGTAACTTCATACACATCGTCACGAAATTTTTCTAGATCCAAAATAATTTACACCTATTATTATGAATTTAAAAAAATTATTTGGGATTCTAAACTAATTATCAATTATTATAATTTTGAAAAATTATTTGCTATTTGAATCTTTTTTCTTGAAAAGACAACTACAGTAATTATTGAAACAATCAAAATCAATACTGCAATTGAACCAAATTCTGGAATTACGGAGGTGCCTATAATTTCAATTGTTGTGTCTCCTGCTCCAAAAGATATTGTTAGTGTTCTATGGCCTGAAAGTTTACTATCATTTTCTTCAAAATCAACAGGTTCACCATTAACCATTACAATAAATTCAATATCTTCACCGTCTGATGATTTTGCATTAAGTAATTTACGTTCAATGTCGATATTAATGATTTGAGCAAAGTTATTTTGAACAGTAAGAATAAGTGTTTTAGTTTCAGTATTTAGAAAACCAGTCATCTGCGTAAGTGGAAAAGTGGATTCAAATGGAATACAATATTGTCCACCATTGTCAGCAGAAATCGTTATCTCATTAGAATCACATTCTAATCTACTTTGAGAATCCATTGAAATTAACTTTACATTTATTTTAAAAACTGTACTCTGTGGACCAGCCTGAGCCTTGATTATATACATCCCATCTTGTTTCCACAAAGGTCCTGTAGGGTTAAACTCGACTTTAAAATCAGAGTTAGGTTTAACCATTATTTGATCTATTGTAACTAGATTTCCTATTGGGTTTGTTACTGTGAAAACTATGGGAACGTCAGGGTTATTCAGTTTCGAATGACCATTAATGACAATATTTGAACTGTGATCAAAAGTATACATAAAATCTTCTGCCCATAAAATTAAAGGTAGTTCCAAAAATTTATGAATTTCAAGCCTGTCAGGATTTTCAATTTGAACGCAACCAGAACATGACAAGTCCTGCATTGTTTGTCCATAGGAATAACTGAAAGATGATGAAATCATGACAGCAATACCCAATGTAATAAGAGTAATTGCATGCAATGAAATCTTCATCTTATAAAACGGGAATTCACTAATATTTATTCTTGATTGATAAACTAAACTTTACAAATAATTTAGAATTTCAGTTATAATTGGGTTCTAAAAATCTTTCAAAATTTAGAGGTAGTGAATATTGCCAAGAGTAATCAAATAATTTTTTCATGGAATTAATTAAAGAACTTGTATCTGTCCAAAAAGCAAAAACATTTTTGGAAGATCCATTAGCATTTCTTAAAAATATTAAAACCTCATCAGTATCTTTTATAATAAAACATTGATTATCTCCATTATTTGCTGCCATTAATCTTATTTTGGAGCTATCAATTAATTGAATAAAACGAGGAATTTTTTGTGTTGGAGAAATAACTAATTTTACATCAACATGCGACTTTGCCAACATATC
>JACZUQ010000024.1:8976-13254 GCA_022573065.1 Nitrososphaerota archaeon | reverse complement strand
GAAATTGCAAAATTATTTGAAGGTAAAAATCTTGTTTCCTTTGCAACCTTAATGAAGGATGGATCTCCTCATGTTGCCCCAGTTTGGGTTGACATAGATGGAAACACTATTTTGATAAACACAGCAATAGGAAGGGTGAAAGAAAAGAATGTGAAAAAGGACAAACGTGTAGCTCTATCTATTTTCGATCATCAAAATCCATACCACATGGTGTCAATAAGAGGAAAAGTTATAGAACTTACAACAGAAGGTGCTGATGAACATATTGACAAACTTGCGAAGAAATATTTTGGTCTTGATAAATATCCATACCGTTCTCCAGATGAAAAAAGGGTAATCGTGAAAATTATACCTGAAAAAATTTTTCATATGCAACCTCCACCACAAAAATAGAACTTTATTGATAGAATCCTAAATAGAGATTTCAATTTCGCTAAATCACTTTACAATCTGAAAAATAACGTCCTAAGCTATAGAACTTTCTTTAAAATAACCGAACAGTTAAACCAAATTAGAATGACTCAAACAAAACCGATTATCTCAATTGTAAATGTTGTAGTTTCTGCATCAATTGATCAACTACTGGATCTAAAAGATATAACAAAAAAATTTCCTGATGTCGAATGGCATCCAGATAGCTTTCCTGGAGCTGTGTTTAGACTAAAGGAGCCAAAAACCGCCACATTGCTATTCAGAACAGGAAAGATGGTTTGCACTGGAGCAAAATCCGAAGAGTTGGCAAGAAAGGCAGTAAAAACAGTGGTTCAAAAGTTGAGAAAAGGTGGAATTAAGATAAAGAAAGATGCGACGGTGACAGTTCAAAATATTGTAGCGTCTATCAACCTTGGTGGTAGAGTTCAATTGGAAGAAACTGCACGAAGATTGCCAAGAAGTATGTACGAACCAGAACAATTTCCTGGCCTGATTCATAGAATGCTTGACCCTAAAACTGTCATCTTGATTTTTACTTCAGGAAAATTAGTATGTACAGGTGCCAAAACCGAAAAGGACGTCTTTCGTTCGGTTAACAATCTTCATAGTATATTGGAGGAAAAGAAGCTCATGATTTATGACTAGATATTATTCCTAAAATGAACTTGTAATAATTTTAATAAATCACTTTCCGATCTAACTTTCAGCTTCAGCATAGTTCAGCAAAAGAATCTCTCAAAATTTCAAGACATGCTTAATTAATTTAATAACGTAATAGTTTGTTGGATATGAAAGAGAAAAACTTGTACATATTGAGGATTTAAGAATATGGTAGCTAACGAAGAAAAATGTGACCTTTGTGGTTGTAGAGGTGGGAGTACAGTTTGTTATTATAATTGTGGATGTCATAATAAACAAAAAGATGAAAAGGTGTTACCTAAGAATATGGTAACTAAAGAAGAAAAATGTGACCTTTGTGGTTGTAGAGGTTATGATACAGTTTGTTATTATAATTGTGGATGTCATAAACCAAATGATAAAGAGGTGTTACCTAACAAATGAGAGATAGAATTCTAAACTCTTTTTGTTTTCCAATTCCCAAACTGTAACCCTATGCGTTAACCTTTAGTTGAACGTCATTTTTTAGGAAGGAAACAGGGGCTTACCCTTTTTAATTAATCTAATTTAGAAATTTCATAGATTTTTAGTGATTTTTTAAAAACTAATTCTCCAATTATGAGCAAGTAGGTTCACATAGTGTTGGAAGGACACTTACAACAGAAGATCGTCCCACTCGCCATAAAAAATAATGTCATCATAATACAAAAGGAACGCTGATAATTTCAACCAGAATTTCTACTCCAGATTCGAACCATTAAAAGCAAATCAGTCATGGGATTGAACTATTTTGACCAACCCTTCGCGTGGGACGTACAAACAAATATTCAAAAGCATCGAAAAATACGTAATTTCATGAGTGCTGACGCATGGTCTAATCTAGATAAGGTTGACCAAAAAATACTTGAGATATTAAATGAAAACGCCAGAACTCCTTCAAAGGAAATTGCAACTGAATTAAGAAAATCAGGTCATGACGTATCTGACAGAACTATTAGAAAAAGAATTGAACGTCTAGAAAAAAGTGGAATAATAAAGGGATACAAAGCAGTTCTTTCTGATGTTTCAGAAACAAACGAATATGAAGCACTTTTTATAAAGTTTAAACCAACAAGATCCCTTGAATCGGTAAAAGAATCAATTAAAGACCATGTTATTGAGAAACCAAATTATCTTTTTGTAGCAAATCTTGATGGGGAATGGAATATGTTAGTTATAATGAAAATTGATCCTGGAGCAAAAAATGTTACTTCAAAAATTATTGAAAAGTTTTCAGATCAAATAATTGATTATAGAATAAACAAATTAGACATTAAAAATATTAATTTGTTGAATATGTCATTGCTGTTGTTATAAAATAGAATATTCTGATTCAGCTGTATTCATTGCATCTTTTAAATCATTAATAGTAAATGGTTTTTGAATAAATGCAATTACTCCTGAACTAATTGTTTTGTTAACACGCTTACTTGTTTTCTCATCAGCAGTAATTAGAATGATTTGTGATTTAGGATTTTCTTCTAAAATTTTTTCTGCTACGACATCGCCTTCTACGTCTGGTAGACCCATATCAAGTAAAAATATAGGATTTTGAGAAGATTTTATTAATTTTTGAGACACTTTAATTGCCTCTTTTCCTGTTTCGAATGACAAAAAATTATCATAGCCTAATTTTTTCAAATAGTTTTCAAGTTTTATTATCATTGATTTACTATCATCAACGATTACTATAGGTCTGCTAGTTTCTGTTAGTGGAGCTTGTAGTTTTTTTGATTCTTGAAATGCTTTTTTTGCCTCTTCGTAATTTCCTGATTTTAGAAAACATTTTGCAGCACAAAGATAGGCACTTTTTACACTGTAATTATTTTCTTTTTTAGCAAAATTGAGGAATAATTTTCCTGCTTGAAGTGCTTCATTACGGTTATCTTTATTCTGACGAGATTTACATTCTCCCGCTAATACGTAAAGAAGGCCTGCTTTGATAGAGTCAGTTTTTTTATGTTTTTCAGCCAACTCCATAAAAAGATTGTATGCAGTAATATTTTGATTGCTTTGAAGATGAGTAAAGGCTAAATCATAATCTATTTTTTTCTTTTTACCATCCATGAAATAGCTGCTGATTTGTTTTATATTATATTGTTGTAGTTCGAATTGAACACCACAGTTATGCTGAAGAATAATTCATTAAGGATTGATCACAGATCTACCAATAATTTTACGCTGTTTAAGATTCTCTAGTGCATCATTTGCTTGATCAAGAGAATATCTTTTTGAAATTACTTGTTTAATTTTACTTTTCTTTGCTAATTCAATTAATTCAATAAAATCTT
Organism: Nitrososphaerota archaeon; assembly: GCA_022573065.1. Lineage (GTDB taxonomy): Archaea > Thermoproteota > Nitrososphaeria > Nitrososphaerales > Nitrosopumilaceae > CSP1-1. Next base: position 9,874 of record JACZUQ010000024.1, on the reverse strand, counting down.
TATAATTTCCAGTGTAAGCTCCTTGGATTGTTATTGCTTTAAGAGGAATTGTTACTAAGGATATATCTAAAGAACCTCCAAAAAGACCAACTAAAACTAAATTTCCTCTTTTACGTAAAACCGCCAATCCAGTTTTAGCAGTCTGAGGAGCATTAACAAAATCAATTACACTATCAGCACCTTTGTTATCACAAAGAGAAATAATTTTTTGTGCTGCATTTCCAGAACCAGTCATAACTGATCCAATTACATTAGAATTTACGACAAAGTCTGCTCCCATCTTTTTTGCAGTGTCTAATTTGTTATCATCCAAGTCAACACAGATTACTTTTGCATTTGTAATTTCTTTTGCAATCTGTATACCCATTAATCCTAATCCACCAGCACCTATTATCACCAGAAATTCCGGCGAATTCATGTTTGCCTTTTTTACTGCAGTATATGCAGTAAGTCCAGAACATGCAAGTGAAGCCGCAGATTCTAAATCAATTCCAGAAACTTTTACCAAATACTTGAAATGAGGTACGAACACATTATCTGCATATCCTCCATCTTGAAAAACTCCAAGTGATCTTGGAGCATCACAAAGATTTTCATTTCCTGCTTTACATGCAGGACAAGAACCCTCTCCAATCCATGGATAAACTAAAACATTATCACCCACGGAAAAACCTGTAACAGAACTGCCCATTTTAGCAATAGAACCCGAAATTTCATGACCAGGAGTTACAGGATATTTTACTCCTCTATCAGTAACCTTCATGAAAGAGCCATCACCCAAATCATATCCTCCCTCCCACAAGTGTAAATCACTGTGACAAACCCCGACTGATTTTACTTTCACTATTACTTGATTTTCTGTTGGTTCTGGTAGTTCTAATTCAGATACCACTAAAGG
>JACZUQ010000024.1:0-8876 GCA_022573065.1 Nitrososphaerota archaeon | reverse complement strand
TTGTTTGGTTCAACAATTCTTGCGGCTTTCAATTCGTCTTCTTTTTTTTCATTATAATATAAGAGTTGACTGGGAAGGACAAAAAAATAGAGCCCCTAGATATTATTTTATCAACTGCTGTGAGTATTTGTGAGTGAAGAGCAAACTAACATAGGAATATCTCAGGCACCTGTGAATATTCTCTTTGATATAGAAAGTATCTCAAAAAAAGATGTTTGGGAGATAAACATTATTCAAATTTTAGAATTATTGCTTAAAATTCTAAATCAGACAGGAAAAAAAGACCTACGAGTAGCAGGTATGGCTGCATTATCATCATCACTTATTCATAGTATGAAAGTAGAAAGTATTTTTGCATTACAAAAAGCTGCAATGGAAAAAAAGCCGTTAACTCAACGAGTGGACTTGAACATAGACATGATAAACATGCCTTATCGTCACGAGTCAACATATCCAGTAACTCTAGAGGAGCTTTTGAATTTACTTGAAAATCTAATAGGAACAATTGCAAACCCTCGCTCGAGAAGAGGAAAAAACCTAAGTTTTGAACCTATTGAAGCACCTGATTTTAAAGATTATTTCATTTCACTAGAAAATATTATTGAAAAATATGAGAAGCTCGTTACAAACAAGATTAGAGCCACAGGTACTGGGATGCTTAAGGATATAGTAGTTGATCTTGATACAATTGATTCAATTAGATGCTTTTTTGCTGTCCTATTTCTTGCTAGAGACCAAAAAGTTGACTTGGAACAAATTGAAGAGGATATCAAAATCACCCTAATCAAAGAGAAGTTACAACCTGATCAAAGATGAATGAAGGATTCTTTTAAGTAGATTCTATCAGAGGTGAGATAAATGGTAAAAATTGAGGATGAAGATGAGGCAACAGCAAGGATTGAAGCTGCATTATATTCTGCCGGAAGGCCTTTGATGATAGAGGAATTGATAAAGGCCTCAGGCACAGAGTCTAGAACAAAAACTCTCAATATACTCAATAATATAATGAAAAAGGCCAAATCAGCATTCAGGGCAATTGAGATAGCAATACTTCCAGACGGCTCCTATGTTTTTCAATTAAAACCAGAATATAGTGCCACCATAAGACGATATGCATCAAAACCCATTTTACACAAAGCAACTCTAAAAACACTTTCATACATTGCATACTTGCAACCAATCTCATCAAAACAACTTATAGAAACAAGAGGTACTGGAGTTTATTCTCATCTTAAGGAATTAAGACAACTTGATTACATTCAACATGAAAATGTTGGAAGAATGAAAATCTATAACACTACAATAAAATTTAAAAAATATTTTGGAATTGAAGGAGATACAGATTCATTAAAGCAAAAGCTTTTCAAAAGAGTGAGGAAATCTCCCCAAATTACTGTTCAAAATACTGCACAAACTACTACACCTCTGGCATAATTTTTCAGAATTTGCTACAAAAAATTCTTAATTCTAATCGTTAAAGCAAGATATTTTTCGTTTTGTATAAATTAGAGTAATTCAAATGCATCATGTGAGAAAGTCAATAGAGAATTTAGCAACTAGTAAAATTACTGGGGGAAGAAGACACCCATTGAGAGTTAGACGAAAATATGAAATCGATAGATATCCTAATGAACCTTTAATTGGACCTGCATCAACTGTAACTAGAAAAGTACGTGGTAAAAATAAAAAAACTGCACTAAAAACAATTGATTTTGTAAATTTAGCAATTCCAAATGCTAAAGTAAAGAAAGTAAAAATTGTTAAAGTTTTAGAAAATTCAACAAACAGTGATTATCAAAGACGTGGTGTAATAACAAAAGGAGCCATTCTTGAAACAGAAGATGGAAAGTGTAGAGTTGTTTCAAAACCTGGACAACACGGTGCAGTTAACGCAGTTCTCATAAAGTGATTTAATGAAAGATTACGAGCATGTCGTAGTCTGGCTGGATTATTTTAACAAAACATTAACAAGAAATAAAGGAAGAAAGCTTTCAAAAGAAAAATGTATTTTTGATCCATCATTAAAAGAATTAATTGAAGCTGCAAAAGCAGCTAAATTGGAGCTAACTGAATCAGATGATAAAGTGAGATTTCCAAAAAGATCATTTGTCAGATCTGGATACATCGTTTTACCAAAAGATGGACCAAAGACAAAAATATTAAACAAAATTTCTGAAAAATTAGTTTCCAAGAGAGCAAAGCAGTCTAAATAATCTTCAATCTAGCTTCTTGATTAAGGAAAGTTGACAGAAGTCTATGATAATGACAGAACAATTTGAAAAATAATTGCAGGAGGTAGGCGAAATTATTCATTTGGCCAGTAGTGGCAGAGTTATCGTTAGACTTTCAAAAATATTAAAAGAAGGTCAGATACTTTGCGACGAAAAAAGTAGTAAGGTGGCAAAAGTTACGGAAATGATAGGTCCAGTTGCAAAACCATATGCATCTGCTATTCCGTTAACTAACAGCGTAAAAAAATACGTTGGAAAAAAAGTTTTTGCTCTTACAGATTCTCCTGCAAAAAAATACAAAAAATTAAGGAGAAAAAGAAATGAACACAATTGAAATAGAAAAATGCTGTCCTGAATGTGAATCAACATTAGTTGATGACGTTCAGAATGGTGAAAGGATTTGTTCTGGCTGCGGCGTAGTCGTTGCAGAACAAATGGCAGACTATGGTCCAGAAGCAAGGAGTAGTAGTTTAGAAGAAAAAATGAAATTAGCAAGAGCAACAGGCCAAACAACATATTCCCAACATGATCTGGGAATTACCACAGAGATTTCTATTAGTACCAAAGATTACAGCGGGAAAACAATCAATTCCGAAGTAGCAAACCAGATGAATAATCTGCGAAAATGGCAACAAAGAATAAGAGTATCTTCTCCAAGAGAAAGAAGATTATCAAATGTTCTAGCAAAAATTGGAGATACTTGTAAGGTACTGAACCTTTCAAAAAATGTGCTTGAGACTTCGTCTATGGTTTACAGGAATCTGGACGGAAAAATGGACGTTAAAGGTAAATCAGTCGCAAGTATTACTGCAGCAACCATTTTCATGGCATGTAAACAATGCGATGTTGTAAGATCCCTAAATGAAATATGTGCGGGAATTGGTACAGTAAAAGATCTCAAAGCCAAAACAAAACTTGCAGCAAAATACTATAGAACTATGGTAATGGAATTGGGAGCATCTTCAACACCTGTTGTAACAATGGACAAGTACATCTCAAAAATTGCAAATCTATCAAAGACAGATGTACGAGTTGAACGACTTGCATTAGAAATTTTTGAAAAAACTAGAAATCGAAACCTTGCTGATGGAAAAGCTCCTAATGGAATTGCAGCAGCATATCTTTATGTTGCATCAATTTTGCTTGGACAAAACGTTTTACAACGTGATGTTTCTAGCGTAGCAGGAGTAACCGAAGTAACAATCCGAAATAGATGTAAAGAAATCCTAACTTGTTACAAATTAAGCGTGACTCTTCGACCATCACTAGCCTAAATCAAAATCCACCCCCTTTCTTTATTTTTAAATCTAAACTAGTAATTCTATAAATTTAGAATAATCGCTTAGGAGAAGCTAAAATTCGTCTGTGTTATATAGTGAAAAAGTGAATATTGTTCAATGGTAGTTTTAGAGATTAAAGACCTTCATGTAAAAATAGAAGGAAAGGAGATTCTCAAAGGGGTAAATCTAAAAACAGGCCCAGGTGAGGTACATGCAATAATGGGACCAAACGGTTCTGGAAAAAGTACACTTGCTAGTACTATGCTAGGACATCCCAAATTCGAAGTTACACAAGGTGACATTTTGCTAGATGGAGAAAGTATTTTAAAACTTAAAGCTCATGAACGAGCAAAAAAAGGTCTTTTCTTAGGATTTCAATATCCAACTGAGGTCTCTGGTGTTGGTTTTTCACATTTTCTTAGAACATCTTATAACGCATTAAGTAAAGCACTGCAAGGTGATGACCGTGAAGTTTTCATTACAGTAAGAGAGTTTCAAAATTATTTGAAAAAAAATATCAAAGCTGTTGGATTAGGAGATGAATTTTTGTCAAGATATCTTAATGAGGGATTTTCAGGAGGAGAAAAGAAACGATCAGAAGTATTACAAATGACAGTACTAAAACCAAAAATTTCAATTTTAGATGAACCTGATTCAGGATTAGACATTGATGCAGTGCAAGCTGTTGCAAAATCAATCAGTCAAGCTTCTGGAAAAGATTCTACTACAATTATTATCACTCATTATGCTAGGATACTCAACTTCCTTGATAAGCTAGACTTTGTACATGTATTTGCTGATGGAAAGATAATCAAAAGCGGTGATGCAACATTAGCTGCAGAGTTAGAGGAGAAAGGATACGAATGGCTCCTAGAAAAACAACCTGCAGCATAAAAATTTCTAAAAATAAGTAATATTATTTTAAATTAAGATGGTTTTGTACGAGGTATTTGTAGAATTTCAAAAAGATTTTCTAAAAGTTGATGGGAATCAGATTACTATAGGAATCAAATCAAAACCGATTAGGGGTCAAGCAAATAAAGAGATTATCAAAAAAATATCCAAATATTTCGGGATTTCTTCTTCTTGTGTAACTATAAGAACAGGGCATAAAACAGAAAAAAAGATAGTAGAAGTTTTGAACTGAAAATTAGGAGTACTTTTTTATTCATATGAGTTAGAGAGGAAAGACATGGAATCAAGCTCAGAGGCAGAGAGAAAGTTCTTTTTCAATTTTTCATTCTTCAAAATTGATCCAAAATGGAGATGGATGGCAGATTTGGCCAAAGAAGAATCTGCAAAAGAGCTAGAACATGTTATTGCAAATTCTGGTATACGATTTAGATCATATTCAACCTTGGGTTTACGTGATGATGCTGACTTTATGTTCTGGTTTGCAGCAGAAACAGTTGAAGAAATTCAAGAAGTTATTTCAAAAATTTACCTAACAATAATAGGAAAATACCTTATTCCATCTCATGTTTACCTATCAGCAACTAGACCCTCTATTTACGCAAAAACTGGAAAGATTCCGTCTTTTGTTGCAGGAGAAGAGTCTCGACAATATGTAATAGTGTATCCGTTTACCAAAACAAGAGAATGGTATCTTTTGCCTGTTCAACAAAGACAAAAGCTGATGGAAGAGCATATTGAAGTCGGTAAAAGCTATCCACAGGTTATTTTGAATACTACGTACTCTTTTGGAATACACGATGAAGATTTCATGTTAGCCTTTGAAACCGATGACCTTCATGCATTTCAAAATCTCATTATGGATTTGAGAGGAACGCAAGTTTCCAAGTATATTGCATTAGATATACCAATGATTGTATGTGTGAAAAAGGATATTATTCCTTTAATATTGAGTCTTGGTTAATGTACGCACTAAAAGAATGGGCAACTATTGTAACTGCTCTTGAAAATGGGGAGCAAACAGTAATTTTAAGAAAAGGTGGAATTCTTGAAACCGAATCTGGATTTAAAATTGAAGCAAAAAAATTTCTCTTGTTTCCAACATTTGAACATCAGGAAGAAAAGAATCTAAAACCACAATTTCATAATTATTTAGATATTGTAAAACAAAACCGTCCTCAAAATGAGCATAACAAAATAACATCATATGCAGAAGTAGTTGATGAAGTAGATATCATATCAAAAGAAAAAATCAACGCGTTATCGCTATTTCATATTTGGAGTGACTCTTACATTGATGAACGGGTTAATTGGATGTCTGAAAAACCAATTAAGACAGTTTTTCTCAAGGTGTATAAAATACCAGAGATTGAGATCCCAATAAAATCTGAATATCATGGTTGTAAATCTTGGATAAACATAAATGAAGATATTCAAACAGGAAAACCAGTTTTGAGTGAGGAAGAACTTAATTCAAGATTGCAAAAATTCAAGGAGATTGTAAATTGAAATACAAACCGTTAGGAAAAAGCGGAATCAAGGTTTCTGAGATTGGTTTTGGTGCATGGACCATTGCACTAAATTGGTGGGGAAAAGAAATTCAAGAAGATGAAGCAAAGCGTATGCTAAAAAAGGCATATGATTTGGGAATAAATTTCTTTGAAACTGCTGACATGTATGGTAAGGGAAAGAGTGAAAGATTGATTGGGGAAGTCTTCAAGGATATGAGAAACGAGGTTGTTATTTCAACAAAATATGGTTATGATTTTGAAGGAGTTGAACAAATAGGACATAAAGAACTTACGCAAAGATTTGATTCAGAGTTTACAGATCATGCTTTGAATAAGAGTTTGGAGCGTCTGCAGACTAATTACGTTGATGTTTATGGATTACATAATCCTAAACTAAAGCATATTCGAGATGATTCTATTTTTCAAACATTAGATAAAAAAATTACAGAAGGAAAAATTAAGACGTATCAAGCTGCTTTAGGACCCGCAATTGGTTGGACGCATGAAGGGTTAGAGGCCATGGATAGAAAAAACATTTCAGCAGTTCAGACAGTTTACAATATTTTAGAGCAAACCCCTGGAAATGAGCTCTTAGAAAATGCTGTGAAAAAAGATGTTGGAATTTTGGTACGAGTTCCAGACGCATCTGGTATTCTTACTGGAAAGGTTGATGAAAACACGAAAATTGATGAAAAGGATCATCGTTCTGTTCGAAAAGGGGAATGGATTCGTGCGTCACTAAAAAAGGTCGAGCAGTTAAGGCCCATAGCAGAACGTAACGGTCTTAACATTACACAACTTGCCATCAAATTCATTTTATCCAAAAAAGGAATTTCTTCTGTATTTCCCACAGTGATTAGTGTAGATGAAATTGAAATGTTTGCTTCTATGTCAGATGGAAATTACATTCCAGAGTCAGATATGAAAGAGATTGACGATGTGTATAATACATGGCCATCATATGAGCTAAAGGCTACTCCACAAACTGTTTAGTTTCTATTATGCAGAAATTTTTTCTTCTAAAGAAAATTTCTGTTCTACAAAATATTCTACGCGAGTCTTTTTGAATTCACGTGCACTAAATAAAATTCTGTATTCATCTACATTGATCTGATTTTGAATGGTTTTTGCCATTTCTTGTGCTTCATCTTGGGATTTACAGTGAATCATTGAAAATACATTATAAGGCCAATCTGCATACACCGGTCTTTGATAACAATGACTTACTTGTGGAAATGCACCAAGTTTTTCACCAACCTCAGTTATACGCTCTTCTGGAACCTTCCACACTATCATTCCATTTGCAACAAAACCAACATCTCTGTGACGAAGAATAGCTGCAAATCTTCTCATTACACCAATTTCTTCATATTGTTTTAGCTTTTCAAATACCTGCTCTTCGGTCATTCCAAGCTTTTTTGCAGCATTTAGAAATGGTCTATCTACAATGTCTAAATCTTTTTGAAGTTCTCTGATGAATTTTTTGTCATCTTCAGTAGCGACAAATTTTACATCGCGTATCTTTTTCTTTTCTTCTGATGGTTTAATTTCATGTTTTTTTTCTTCTACTATGTCAAGTTTAACACCAATTTTGAATAATTTAATTGTTGGAAGTAATCTCACTTTTTTTATTCCTTCAAGTTTTTTAATTTTATCAACCTCAGTTTTTAGATAAGAACCAGGTGGTACTGCTAAGGTAAACCACAAGTTAAACTGGTGGTTTCTTTCATAATTATGACTTACACCAGGATGTCGATTAATTTGTTGAGCAACAAAATCAAGTTTATCTGCTTCAATTTCCATAGCAATCAATGAACTTTTGTATCCTAGTTTTCGTGTATCAAAAATTGCGCTGAGTTGTCTTAGGACTCCAATTTTTTTTAATTGGATTAATCTCTCTTTAATTGCCTCAGGAGTAATGCTGAATTTTTTGGCAATATCATGATATGGTTGAGCAACTAAAGGAAAAGTCCATTGAATCTCATTTAGAATTTCTTTATCTAAATTATCCATAGCAGTAGCCAATATTACTAGCATTTTCTTTTTCAATTAAAAATGTAACTAGACATTTTGAATCTATAAATAGACAATCTGAAATCAACTTGAAATTCCTATCAAAAATTCATAAAATAAATAGAGACAGGTAATATAGAATTTCAAAGGTGCTAGATTATTGATAGTCGATCTAAATCTTAAAGGAAATTTAGTAATAGTAGTTGGTGGGGGAGATGAAGGCTATAAAAAAGTTAATTCGTTACTTACCCAAGATTGCAAAATTCTTCTAATTAGTGACAAAGTAAACACACAATTGTCAAATTGCATCAAACAAAAAAAAATTGATTTTGAAAAAACTAAATTAAAAGATGCTGATTTTCTTTCAAAATACAAACCATTTCTTGTCATGGCTACAACAAATGATAGACAGCTAAACAGGAAAATAATTCAAAAAGCAAAAAAAATGAAATGTTATGTTTACGCATCAGATGATCCTGAAGTTAGTGATTTTGCTCACCCTTCTGTAATTAACATAGAAGATACTGTTCAAATAGCAATCTCGACTGGTGGTAAGAGTCCTGCCATGGCTAGAAAGCTAAGATTACAAACTGAAAAGATATTCAAAAAAATTATTAAAAAAGAAGACATTTACCAAATAAAATTACAGCAGATCGCTAGAGATAAAGCAAAAAAAACTATTCCAACCCAAATAGAACGAAAAAAATTTCTATATTCTGTATTAAACGATAAAACGATAAAACAGTTATTAAAAGATAACAATCTCAAAAAAGCACAACAGCGGGCAATGTTGATATTGAGAAAGTGGAAATGAATCAAAATATTATTAATGCAAGAATAACGTTTCGAAAATCTCCTATTCAGGTTCTAGAGAAATTTACATTCAAGGATCTAGATTATGCATATTCTAATTTTATAAAACATTCAGG
>JACZUQ010000023.1:9099-13664 GCA_022573065.1 Nitrososphaerota archaeon | reverse complement strand
TAGGAGAAACTGTAGAATTTGTTGGAAGTCTAATTGGAATTTTAGGTGTGGTTTTTTTTATTGGTGGATTATTTTACACTAAAGAACCTGTTTTAGAATAAAATAACTCCCATTTTTTGGGACAAAATATCATCTATTAAATAACACTGAAATAAGATCATCTACTTGAAAGTTAGATTATTTGAAATATTTACATCAATTGAAGGTGAAGGAATTCTTTATGGAACAAAAACCTTGTTTGTTAGGTTAGCTGGATGTCCTTTTACCTGCTTTTACTGTGATACACTTGATGCTCTTCCTATGGATTCTGGAAATGAGTATGCTATTGAAGAAGCCTGTAATTTAATTGAAAAAAATTTAGAAGAAAATACTTACAAAGTTAACTTTACTGGAGGAGAACCACTTGTTCAATCTGAAGGTGTCTTAGAAATGGCAAAATATGTGAAGTCTAAGAATATTCCAACATATCTCGAGTCATCTTGTTATGATTCAGAAAAATTTTCCCAAGTTCTTCCATTCATCGATTTTATTAAAATTGAATTTAAGACTCCTGAAGCAAAATTCGTTGATGTAAATCACTATTCGAAACTAATACAAAACGCACTAGAATGTCTTAAGATTTCTATAGCTTCCAATAAGATTACATATATCAAAATCGTAGTTAGTGCAAAAACTGAATTAAGAGATTTCAAAGAATTATTGGATAAAATCTTTTACATTGTTTCAAAAAAAGACCTGACAGGATTTATTATTCAACCAACTTATGGAATAGCTGAACCAAGTTTGGAAAAACTTTTGAAATTTTATGATCTTGTTTTTCCTTTTTATAATGAGATAAGAATAGTACCTCAACTACACAAATTCATAGGCGCTCCATGATATAATCCAAGTAAAACTTTCAAATATAAGCACGATTTTCTGTTGTTGTATATGGATAAAGAAAGAGTAAAAAAACTTGTACGTGAATTAATAATTGAATTAGGCGAGGATCCAACAAGAGAAGGATTACGAAAAACCCCTGAACGAATTGCTGATATGTACCAAGAAATTTTTGGTGGATATGATACTAATTCTCAACTTTCAATACAGTTTTCTGAAGATTCAGATGTGGTGATTGCTAAGGATATTCAGTTTTATTCAATGTGTGAACATCACATGTTGCCTTTTTTTGGAAAAATCCATATAGCTTATTCTCCTAATGGGCGAGTTTTTGGGATCTCAAAATTAGTACGTTTAGTTGAAAAATATTCTAAAAGATTACAAATTCAAGAACGACTCACAAAGAATATTGCAGATGAGCTTTTTGCACAAGGTGTCAAAGGGGTTGCCGTGATAGCAGAAGCTGAACATCTTTGCATGAAAATGAGAGGAGTACGAAATGATGTCATGATGACAACAGTTGCTTTTAGAGGAATATATGAAAAGAAAGAAGAAAGAGAAGAGATAGTTGAAATGATTCGAAAAAGATCCTCTGATTTTGTATCAGAGATCTCCTGAAAAGATAAATAATCACATAGAAAACCACATTTGTGGTAACTCACGATAATATTCACATTCCAAGTGAATCCTTTCCTCATTGGATTTGGTTTGTAATTGAATTTGCTATCGTATTGGCCGTTTCAGCTCTTCTTTCAAGGGAAATAACCGGAGCTATTGAAGATCTTGAAGATGTGATGCAAAATTGGGTCTTTATGGGATGTTTGTCCGCAATATTTGGAGGTTGGTACATTGTTATCAGAGGTTTTATTCTAAAAAAACCAATCTTAACTAGTAGATAATTAAATTTCTAAAATGATTAGATACTAATTCATGTACTTTGTTTTATCAACAATTCCGGATTTAACAAATGCTGTTTTGCGGTTGTTACATGACTCACATACTCCACAATGAAATTTTTTATTTTCATAACAACTCCATGTCTTGAAAATCTTATTACCCAAACTCTGTGAACCTTTTTTTAGTAAATCGCTTTTAGTTAATCCTTTTCTGTAAGGCGACCAAATACTAATTTTTTTTCTAATTCCTAATTTTATGCCATCTATTTCCCCCTCATTAAAAGCATATTCTATTTTTTTTGAAAAACTTGGTCTGCAATCAGGGTAATTTTTATCTCCTTTGTGTGCACCATATGCAACTAAAGATGCATTTAATGTAAAAGCCCATGCAGTAGCAATTGATAAAAATATTGCATTTCTAATAGGTACCACTATAGAATAATCAAACTTCTGAGGAATTTTATCTTGTGAACTAGTCAAAACATTAGTTTTTCCGTATAGATTTTTCATAAAGCTAATATCTAAAATTTTGTGTTCCTTTAAACTAAGAATTTTTGAAAATGATTTTGCTATTTTTATTTCTTTTTTTGCTCTTTGACCATATGAAAAAGAAATTCCATATAGTTCATATTTTGATTTAAGATAAAGACATGTACAAATAGAATCTATACCCCCACTAAATATTACAACAGCTTTTTTCAAAAACTAACCTCATTAATGATTCCAACAAATCATTTTTTTATAATCCTAGCTCCGTTACTGGGTTTACATATTATAGTTTCAGATTTTTTATTTGATGAAGCAAAACCTCTTGTCATAGATGCAGAAATTTTTTTAAGATTAGAAGAGCTTGTTGCAAATGCAATAACTGAGGGTCCAGCTCCACTTATTGTAACACCTAAAGCCCCTGCATTAAGAGCATTTTTTTTCACTCTACTAAATCCTGGGATTAGGTGTTGTCTAGCAGGTTCTACTATGACGTCTATGATTGATTTTCCAATAAGAATTGAATCTTTTTTCATAAATCCTGTCACAATTGCAGCAGCATTTGCTAAATTTATAATACTGTCAGAAATTTTGATTTTAGAAGGAACTACACTTCTAGATACTTTGGTTTTTTTTGCTGGGACTGCAATTTTGGGTATGGCTATACATAACGCAAGATCTTTTGGAGGATCAATTTTGATTACGTCTAGGGGATTTGTTCGTACAATTACAAATCCTCCAAGAATTGATGCTGCTACATTATCATAATGAACTGTTCCTGCACTAGCTTTTTCTCCCATTCCAGCAAATTTGATCAGCGAATTAGAATCAAGATTAAGATTGAATAATTTGTTCATAGCTACTGCGGTAGCAGCTGCAGATGCAGCACTACTACCCATTCCAAATCCCACTGGTACACCTTTTTTTATTTTAATCTCAACTCCGTCTTTAATTCTGAATCTTTTGATAATGTTTTTTGCTACAAGTCCTGCAGTATTTTTTTGAGGATTGGAAGGAATTAAATCAGAAGTTATAATCTTAATTCCTTTTTTTTTCTTTGTAATTTTTACTTGATCATAAAATGCATTTAATGCAAGTCCAAAAACATCAAACCCTGGACCTAAATTTGCAGTAGATGATGGCGCTTTTATTGTTACGCTTTTTACCACTAGTCCTCTACCTCTTCACCCAAGTTAATGATTCTGCTTAATGCACTTTGTAAATTAATCATTCCTTCACCTGTGACACTTGATATAGGAATCAATCCTTGTGCAAATCCACCAAAGTTAAGACTCCTCAAAATGGTAGTAGTTAGAGTATAAGTTTCACCATCTGCTTCATCTGAAATTGCCGTTTCAAGTGATTTGAGATTTGTAGACCACTGAAGTATTTCTTTCATCTTTGCTTCAATAAGATCGATTTTTGTGATTAAATTAATTGTTGATATTTTAAGTCGTAATTTTATTGAAGTTGCCAAAAGTGCAATTGAAACAAAATTTACAGGCGTGGTAATTAACGAGCCATCATACAAGAAAATATTTACTTTTTCTTCAGCATCTAAATTTTCTACAAGAAAAGGACCGCTTGCTCTATATGCAAATAATTCAATTTGGCCTGGAGTATCTATAATCAAATAGTCAGGATTAACATCGTCTATTTCATGTTGAATCTTATCAATTTTAGATGCAATCAAATCATTTGCCATAATCAATGCTCCATTTGGTCCAAGGTCATATTGTTTCATAAGTGAAATAATATCCACATGATCTCTAACATCAATATCGCATGAATAAGGTAAGTTTTCTACCCCTGGATCTAGATTCAAAATTGCGGCAAAAGCCCCATTACTTGTGTAATATTCATTTATTTTTGATACTAGGAGAGATTTTCCAGCCCCTGCAGTTCCTGTAACAAAAATTATTTTCAACCTTTTTCGGTGTAATTTTTTTTGATTCGCTTATATTTCAATCCATGAGAAAACCATCGAATGAATTGGAGAATAATTGCAATTCCTGTGACAATGATTCCTATCATTATCATTGCCATCCAATTTGATGTTAAAGCTGAGGACGTTTTTGCCATTGGAGTGATTCCATTTTTAGGAGCGGTAGCTGCGATGGCAATAAAATTAGGTCTTCAAGGTATCAAATTTAGCTATATTGTAAGAAATTATCTTGGTTCTTTTGATTCTATCTGGAAAATGACTGGAGTAAGAGTAGGCAGTGAATTTATTAAATTTACAACACCAATGTTTATTGGTGCAGAATTTGTAGTAATTTACTGGTTACATAAGAAAGGAGTCCC
>JACZUQ010000023.1:3666-9002 GCA_022573065.1 Nitrososphaerota archaeon | reverse complement strand
GCGAGTCTATTCTTTCTTACATCAAAAAGAACTTTTCAAGTACCAAAATTCATTTCCAAACTATTAATAAAATTATTAAAAGAAAAAGGCAAAAAGTATTCTCAACAAACTAACATGTGGATGGAAGAAATTTGTAAGATGAGCAGAGAAAATTTTAAAACAAAAAAATCCAAAAAAGTTTTTGTCAATAGTTTTGCAATTTCTCTTGTTTCATGGATTTTTTATGGATTATCTTTTATGATTATAGCTTCAGGAACTGGTTATTTCATTGACGCGTTTGATTCTGTAATGGCTGTAATGGGGGCAAATGCAATTGCAACCTTACCTATTACAATAGGCGGTTCTGGTTTAGCAGAATTTGGTATTGTTGCATATATCAATAATCTTAATCCATTTAGTTTTGAAATTCAGAAATACGACCAAATATGGGATGCTGTTATTGGGTGGCGAATTGCAACATACTATGTTCCTATAGCGATTACATGGATTTTGTTAGTAAAACTAGCCTTGAGTAAATACTCTAAACCAAACATTTCATAGAAACTGCTTTATCTTTAAGAGAGGATTATCGAATCGTGAAATTCAAAGATAAAATAGTCTTGATTACTGGAGCATCAAGCGGTATTGGAGAAGCTGCTACCATTGAATTTGCTAAAAATGGATCTAATGTAATTCTAGTTGGAAGAAGAAAAGAAAAATTACTTGAGGTTGAAAAAAAACTTTCTAAAAACAATGTATCCACATTTGTATGTCCTTGTGATGTGTCAAACAAATCTCAAGTCAAAGAAATGTGTAAAATAGTTCTTAAAAAATTTAACAGAATAGATATTCTTGTAAATAATGCTGGTTTTGCCATATATGGAAAGATTTCAGATTTAGATATTGATGAAATAGAATCTCAAATGGCTACAAATTATTTTGGAATGGTCTATTGCATTAAAAATTTTCTTCCAAAAATGCTTGAACAAAATTCTGGTCACATTGTAAATATAGCTTCTGTTGCAGCTAGTTTTGGTCTACCTGGAATTGCTTCATACTGTGCATCAAAGTTTGCAATGCTAGGCTTTTCAGAAGGCTTACAACACGAACTTAAGGGCTCTGGAGTACGTGTTACTGTTGTAAGCCCTATAATGGTTAGAACAAATTTCTTTGATCATCCATCATTTGATTCAATGCCCAAACATTCAGCAACATCACTTAGTTCTGAAAGTGTTGCTAAAGCAATCTTAAAAGCTGCAAATTCATCACGACTTGAAATAATTGTACCATCTTTCATTAGAGGTGCTGTTTGGGCAAAACATACTTTTCCTTATTTGATAAATCCTATTATCGGTTCTTCATTTAAAAAACAGTTAGAATCTTACAAAAAATCAAAATAGAGATTATTCATCAACAGCTTCTGATAATTCACTAGAGCCAACATCAAGTTGCTCCAACTTTATTAAATTAAATTGATAAATTGCTTCCATCTCAATTTCCTTTTCTTTTTTCAGAAAATCAACTACTTTTTTACTTAAAGAAGCTTTTAATGACTCCAAAGTAAATTCGTAAACAACTCCACGTTCTAAATCTGCAGGTTTGATATTTTTTGGTAGTTCTAATGTAACTATATGTCTGCCATCTTCTACTGCTTCGTATAGTTGAGCATCTGCTTTACCATCTTTATCATAAACTTCAAGAATGTAGCCAGTTTTTGTTTCTGCTTTCGGCTTTCCAAATTCAGCATTTTGAATTTCATCTGTAACCCATTTTGGAATATCCTCTTTCTTTTTTACCATTAAATTCGCTTCCTATCTTTGTTGCTTGTCTTTCTTACTTTTTTGCCACCATTCTAAGTAATCATATTGTCTATCTTCCCGAGTCGACTCACGTTTGTTTAATCGATCTCTTATGTCACTAATCTGTTCTCTAGTTGCGTACAATCCACATTTTTTACAGATAAAATTTTTTGTGGTTATATCAAATTTCAATGGAAATTCACCTTCAACCGGCATTTCAATTTCGGTGGAAATTTCAGTTTCTCCTAAAGATGCTTGTTGAGCCAATACAGCTTTCTTTTTTTTTGCAACACATTCAGGGCAATCTGACAATGATTTTTCTCACAAAATTTTCAATAAAAGCGTTGCCTAATTCATCACAGATCTACCATAGAATTTACTTTTGAAAAGTAACTGGTACGCGGATTATATCTTCATCCCTTACGGTCAGTTCGCCCATCGAACATCCCGCGTACCAGAACATTAGTTTATTCTAATGAAATACTATTATCTCTTCGTATCAAGAACTTCATTTACAATTTTTGCTGTAGTTTCTGCCCCATCTGACACAAAATTTTTAGAAAAATCATCAAGTTGTTCCTGAAAATTATTATAGTTCTTTTTGATTTTCCCTATTCCTGCAATTACTTGATCTTTATTTTTAGCTAGAATTCCCAAATTTTTTTCTTCAGCCCATCTCAAATTATTGGTATGTTCGTCATATACCGGAATTCCAATAACTGGTTTAGAGTTAATACCTAGAATTTCTCCCATTACTGTGTGAGACCCGTTTATTACCGCATACTTACAAGTTCTTAGTACGGTTTGTTTTTCAGTTTCAGTTAAATATCCAATATCAATTTGAATCCAATCAATTTTTTTATCTAAAGCATCTACAATAGAATATTTTTTTCTATCTTTTCCAATAACTGTATCAATTGATGAATCATTTCTAGCATGAGAAATGATTCTTTTCTCATTTATCATTTCTGTGTCATTAAATGCTTGTTGATATTTTTCTCCTGTAATATTATTAGTAGATTTATTTCCAGTACGCATCCAATACCCAAATTCTTCATCCATGATTAATTTTTCCAAATTTGTTTTAGGTTTAGTTTCTGTATTATTTTTTATAGCAAAATGACCTACATATGTTACCTTTTCTTTTACTTTTTCTGGAAAATTAAGATTATGCTCACATATTGTGTAGGGTGGTGGAGAGTCTGCTACGATAATTTTTGTAGCTTTTGCGATTTGTTTTGCTATAAAAACTAAAGATGGATAAAGATAGAATCTTGATTTCCAGAGTTTAGGCATGAATTGATTTGTTATAAATAAACTAGTAATTCCACGATTTTTTGCTAAAACATTTGAACCCATATCTCCATCATTAATTACAAGATCAAATTTTTCCTTGTCAAAGAGTTTGCGTTCTTCTTTAAGATAGTCTGAAATTTGTTTGAGTAAAGGCGGATTTTTTAAAATTGGCAAGAGTAAATTTAACATTGATAACGTTACACTAGGACCCATTTTACCATCAATTGGGGTTGGCATCAAAATTTCATGAATTAAATGATGTTTTGTTGGAAATTTCTCAAGTAATTTCTGATAAATTTCTGCTTTACTGGAATAATGTATTTCATATTCATTTTTCATATTTTTGTTAAGAGCATTGTTTAATGTCATCATTCTTGTATAATGCCCGCTTCCCCAAGGATAGATGAATTCTCCTATTTTTTTCACATACTAAAGTTAATTGACAGTGTTTAAATTTTCAATGTTCTGATTTTAATGAATCAAGAATATCATGTACATTATTTGGTCCTACAGTAACCGTAACAACTCGTTTTGTGTTTAGGGCTTTTTTTGCTAAATTTACTATATTTTTTTTATCCTTTACAATTGAATCAAACTTCATTTTACCTAACTTTTCTATTCTTGTCAAGTATTTTTCTAAACCAATTTCCTTGGCTGAATTAAGAATATTTTCATCAAACCCAGATAGTGAAATATGTGGAATAATATTTTTCTGATAAACCTTTTTGGTAATTCTATCAATAAATGTTTGAGGAAAAATACTTGGGGAAATAGCCAAAGAAATTCTTTTCAATTTTTTTGAATTAGCTATTGACAACATTACTTCTGTTACCGTCTCTATTAAAGACAAATAACTTTGTGTATTAGTATCACCAACTTCAACTTGCATAAATTCAAGTTCTATTTTTGATTTAAGCATTCTAGGAATTAAACTATTCAAGATTTTTACGAATTTTAATAAATCTGATTCTTTTTTATAACATACAATAATTTCTACTTCAAATCCTTCTTTAATTGTTTCAAGACATGAAACTGCAGATAATTCATCATAAATGCAACAAATTATTTTTTCGTTTTGAAAATTATTTGGAATTCCACCATTTCCTCTATCTGCGAATATGCATACGTAGCCATTTAATTTTGTGAGATATGTATACAGAAGTTTGTCATGTTTATCTTCTGTTCCAGGCTTTGCTCCAAGTTTAGTAGTTTTTTCAATTAATGAAGATGTTGCAGCAAATTCTACATCTTTTGGTAAGTAACCTTTTGATTGTCCTTCTACTTTAACATAAAATGTATCACCTTTTAGTAAAAGATTAGAACCAATTTTTGTAATAGCGGAAACTAAAACATCATAATCATTTTTTACTTGTTTAGCAATTGCTATTTTTTCTATGCCAAAAAGTAAATTTATTGTTGATGAAGCAAAAACTGGATCATTTGCTTCTACTACAATAATAGAATTGTCTTTTCTAATCTTCTGAAATTGCTGATTTTGAATCTTGAGGATTTTTTTAACATTTGATATTAATGCATTTATCTTATTTTGAGTAAAAACAGATGGGAAAATTACTACAAAGGCGTTATTAGTCATCTCGTTTTGTTACTTAGAGTGGTTTATAATTTTAGAATAGCCAAATATGTGTATTAGTTGGCGTCTCAAACTTGTATTCCAAAACGCTCTATTCATAAATCATTAATCCTTTTTCTTCTAGCATACTATGAAGATTGTTTACAGAGCGATAGACATCTTTCTCGGTTTTAGCTCCAGTACAGACAAGTTTGCCTGACGCAAATAGCAAAATTACCGTTTTTGGGTCAATCATTCTATGAATGACTCCTGGGAACTGTTCAGGCTCATACATACTTCGAGGCAATGTTCGTGCCGCTCGTTCAAGATGAATTCGTCCTCCAAGATTTATTGATGATACGATGTTTTGTACGGTAACAACTGCATCTTTTTTGATTTTAATTCCACCTTTTCTTAATTTTGCAACTACCATGTTTACTGCCTTTACTGCTAATTCCTCTGATGTTGAACCAGTACACACCATCTTTCCAGTTCTGAAAATCAAGGTAGCAGTCTTTGGCTCCTTTAATCGGAAAACAAGGCCTGGAAACTGTTCTGGATGGTATTCTGTATCTGGGAATTTCTTTGAAATTTCGATAAGATCTAATTTTTCCTTTATTGCTGCCGAAGCTACAACATTTACAATTGCGACAATTGGTTTTGTTTGAGGCATTCTAATTTGGAATAGATGG
>JACZUQ010000023.1:0-3569 GCA_022573065.1 Nitrososphaerota archaeon | reverse complement strand
CATATGAGTAAGTTTACGGCTGAAGAAATAGTAGACATTAATAATAAATTCAAAACTCCTGAAGAAGTTCTTAAATGGGGTTTAGATAACCTTCATCCAAAATTGGCTCTTGCTTCAAGTTTTGGTGCAGAGGATGTAGTTGTAATTGATATGTTATTGAAGCTAAATCCAAAAGCTAGAATTTTTTCACTTGATACTGGAAGATTGAATCAAGAGACATATGATGTTATGGATGAAATTCGTAAAAAATACAATACAGATATTGAAATTACATTCCCAGATGCTCACGAGGTTATAGAGATGGTTCAAGTAAATGGAATGAATCTATTTTATGATAGTCCAGAAAACAGAAAGTTATGTTGTGGTATAAGAAAAGTTCACCCACTAAACAAGATGTTAGGAACACTTGATGGATGGATTACTGGCCTACGTAGTGATCAAACTCAAAATAGAGGTAATACCATAAAAATTGAAATTGATGAGCAACATAACAGTATGATAAAATTAAATCCAATTATTGACTGGACTTGGGAACAAACTTGGGATTACATTAAAGCAAATAATATTCCCTACAACAAATTACATGATAAAGGATTTCCAAGTATTGGTTGTGAACCATGCACCAGAGCAGTAAAACCAGGCGAAGATTTACGAGCAGGCCGTTGGTGGTGGGAAAACGATTCGGAAAAAGAATGTGGTCTGCACATGGATCATAAAAAATAGATTACCTTGTCCCAAAGCACTGGAGTAGCAAAGCCCCATGGTGGCAAACTAGTAAATAGAAATTCAAAACAAGATTCTTCTGGATTATTTTCTATTTCAGTTAGTGAAGATCTTGCAAATGATGTAGAAAACATTGCCGATGGAATATTCAGTCCCTTAGAGGGATTTTTAGGTCAACAAGACTTTGAAAGTGTTATCAGCAGAGGTAGATTAGCTAATGATTTGGCATGGACAATTCCTATTATTCTTGATGTTGATGAATCTACTGCTAAACAAATGAAAGATGCTGGTGATGTTCTTTTACAAAATCCTAACTCAGAAGGTTTTGCTATTTTACATGTAGAAGAAACATATCATTTTGATAAAGAAAAAACCGTAAAGGGAGTTTATGGAACTATAGATCCAAAACATCCAGGTGTTGCAAGAACAATGGCAACGAAAGACATTCTAGTAGGTGGAAAAATAGAGTTCATAAAAAAACCACAAGAAAGCGAGATAAGAAAATACAGAAAATCTCCAATAGAAACTAGAGAAGGATTTCAAAAAGCTGGGTGGAAAACTATTGTAGCTTTTCAAACTAGAAATCCTCCACATGTTGCTCATGAAATGCTTCAAAAAACCTCTCTTACAACTAGAGACGGCGTTTTTGTTAATCCTTTGATAGGCAAAAAAAAGTCAGGAGATTTTGTTGATGAAGTAATTATCAAATGTTATGAGAGTCTCATTGAACATTATTATCCAAAAAATAGATGTCAATTGGCTACTTTACATACAGAAATGAGATATGCCGGTCCCAAAGAAGCAATTCATCATGGAATAATGAGGCAGAATTATGGTTGTACACATATCATTATTGGAAGAGATCATGCTGGTGTAGGTAATTACTATGATCCATTTGCTGCCCAAAAAATATTTGATGATTATCCTGATTTAGAGATTACACCAGTTTTCTTTCCAGCATTTTTCTATTGTAAAAAATGTCTTAATTTTACTAATGACAGAGTTTGCCCTCATGATGTTGAATCAAGAGAACAACTTAGTGGAACAAAACTTCGAAGTATTATTCAAGAAGGTAAATCGCCTTCAGAATTTATTCTAAGGCCAGAAATTTCAAAAATTATTTTAGAGTATGACAAACCTTTTGTTGACTAGATTTTTATTCGTGACTTTGAGATCTTAACTGTGAAACTTATTATCACTTTATTGTTAGTGTTTTCAATAGGATTAGTACCTGCTTTTGCTCAATCTCAACAAAACCCATCATTAGTTTTAGAAACAATAGAAATTCCTGCTCACTACTTTAACACAGTAGGTCGTGATACAATAATTGTAGATTTTGAAAAACCACATATCATTAGCTGGCAAGTTACAATTCGAAATGACTTACTCTATGCAAATCCTAATGGTAATGCAGTAGTTAGATTTTATGATAAAAACACTCCTGAAAAATTTCTTGAAATAGGGATGGGAAGTCCCCCAGAAAATAAATTTTGGATTGCAGTACTAATTCCAGATGATCCCGGATATGTAGTTGTACATAGCAAACTAGAACGAGGCTGGAAACAAGAATTAACTCAAATTCTAGCTTATACTGAACGCGCAGGATTGACAGTAAACAATGGTGAAAGAATTGTACTTTCAAATTTAGATATTGGAACTTTTCAGATGGGTTCCTATTCTGTTTTTGGTAAAGAAGGTTCAACTGATCCTCCTGCAGTAAGTTCTGGAAATCTTCAACTAGAAATAATGTCTGGAGATCCAGCAAAAAATATAATTCATCTTTACCCATTTTTCTTAGCAGGTGGAATTGGAATAATTGTAGCAGTATTACTAGTTACTAAGAAGCGTACTTAGTTTTGTAATACTTGCATTGATTTTTTATCTTACACACTCCACATTGAGGAGAAATAGGTTTGCAAATATTTTGACCATACATCACAAAGGTCTCATTAATTTCAAGCCAAAATTTTTTCGGTATCTTTTTCATTAATTCTAGTTCAGTATCCTCAGGAGTTTTTGTATTCACTAAACCAAGTCTGTTTGAAATTCTATGTACATGTATATCAACGGGAATTGCTGGTTTTTCAAACGCGTATACTAAAACACAATTTGCTGTTTTTCTTCCAACACCAGGTAATTTAAGCAGCTCATCAATAGATGATGGAACTCTTCCATTATACTTTGAATTAATTATAGAGGCTACATTGATAATACGTTTGGCTTTTACGTGGTAGAATCCTATTGATCTTATTAGCTTCTCAACATCTTTGACTTTAGCCTTTGATAGTGCACGACAAGATTTGTATTTTGAAAATAACTTTTTTACAACCTTTGCAGTATTCTCATCCCTTGTTCTTGCAGAAAGAATAGTTCCAATTAGTATGCTAAATGGACCAGCAGTTTCTGCCTCATGTAGTTCTTGTAAAGCAGTCATCCTTGGGGGATTTACTGCATTCATAGTATTCATCATGCCACGAAGAATTGTTTTCATATCAATTTGTAGAGTTGATTCTATTATAATGTAAACTTAAACAAAAACTAGTCATCACATATTATAACAGCCATTAAAGAATAATCTCTATTGGAATTAACAAAAGAAGAAGAGGCGTCACTAAAGGGAGAAAACGGTGAATCGTTACAGCTTGCCTACAGAATTTTAGTAGCAACTGGAGAAGCTACAGATGCAGAAAAACTAGTTCCTATCGAATGGGCACATGTCTCTGGAGTAAATTATAATACAATAGGTGATGCAGGAGAAGAATTTCTCTCTAATCTTAGTAAGGATGCTAAAGTCAAGGTAAAAACTACTGTAAATCCAATGGGGTATGATATTGATAATGTTTCAA
>JACZUQ010000064.1:2973-4652 GCA_022573065.1 Nitrososphaerota archaeon | reverse complement strand
GTTTCTGCACATAGACATTTGACTAGACCTTTACAAAGAATGAACAGGATTAATCAAGAAGAAAAATTTGATCCTACCATTCTATGGTGTCAACAATATAGAAACTAACTAGCGGGGAGTAGATTTGAACTACTGATTTGCGGGTTTCTCATCACAGATGATTATGAGCCCGCCGGGATGACTTTGCCCTTTGTTGTAGTCTGACTTCCCCACCCCGCTAAAGCAAAAGAGATTTCGGGTGATATATACGCTTTATCAAAAATTTGCAAATGATTAAAAGGATTTGAAAAGTTTTTCTATTGTGGATAAAAAATTTAGAATTGCTGGAATTATTGGTGCTCTTATATTTTCATTTGTAATTCTCACATCACCATCTGAACCTCTACCTATTCCACCACCAAATTTTCAAGCTACTGAAAACAAAACCATACAAATTTTAGCTACCAATCTTGAAAAACCATGGGCATTAGATTTTTTTGATGATAGAATATTCGTTACAGAAAAAAAAGGAAAAATTAGAGTTATTGAATCTGATGTATTACTAGAAGAACCTCTAGCTACACTTAGAACTGCAGATATTTTTGATGGTGGATTACTTGGTATTACGATACATCCAGACTTTGCAAATAATCATTTCCTATTTGTCTACTTTACATATGTAGAAAATGATCAATTATGGAACAAAGTTCTTCGAATAACTGAATCTGAAAACAAGCTAAAAGACGCAATTATAATTCTAGAAAAGATTCCTGGTTCTAAATTTAGTAATGGAGGCGTAATCAAATTTGGACCTGACAATAAGCTATATGTTGCAACTGGTGCAGGTTTAGATTCTTCTCATGATGCCCAGGATTTAAACTCACTAGCAGGAAAAATTTTGAGATTAAATGATGATGGTTCTATTCCAAATGATAATCCATTTTCAAATTCACTAGTTTTTTCATACGGACACAGCAATCCTCGAGGAATGGCATGGGATAATTCTGGTAATCTATATGTAACAGAAACTGGCCCAACAAAAAATGATGAAATCAATTTAGTAATAGCAGGAAAAAATTATGGTTGGCCTGAACAACAATGTTCAGGTGACGAAAAGTTTGTTGATGCTATAATTTGTTATGATCCAGCTATTGAACCAGGAGGCATTATATTTTATTCAGGAAATAAATTAGAAATACAAGGTGATATGATTATGGCTTCTATGAAACCTGAGAATCTGGATAGATTAAAAATAAATGGTAAGGAACTTGAATATCAAAAAAGTATGTTGAGTGGTTTGGGAAGAATAAGAGATGTAGGGCAGGGCCCAGATGGCTACTTGTACATTATTACATCAAATACAGATGGAAAAGCATTTCCGGATAGTACTGATGATAAATTAGTAAGGATATTTAGGTAAGATGGCTGATTCTTCAATTCCAAAATTTTTTGAAAAAGATAGAAAGGAAAAACTTGAGATAATAAAAAATTTTTCTAGTTTGACTTCTGATGAAATAAAACTTATAGAAAATTCAGGGGGAGGAATTTCATTTGATAAAGCTAATACAATGATTGAAAATGCAATTGGAATTTTTTCATTACCTCTTGGGATTGCTACTAATTTTCGAATAAACCAAAAAGATTACTTAATTCCTATGGTGATTGAGGAACCATCTGTAATTGCAGCAGCATCAAAAGCT
>JACZUQ010000064.1:0-2875 GCA_022573065.1 Nitrososphaerota archaeon | reverse complement strand
ATAATTAACGTACATCCAATGGCTGAAATTTGTACAAAAATTCTAGGAGTAAAATCTGCTCAAGAGCTAGCATGCATTATTGCTTCAGTGGGTTTAGCACAAAATTTTAGTGCATTGCTAGCACTTGTTACTGATGGAATTCAGAAGGGACACATGAAACTTCATGCTAAAAATATTGCAAGTGCAGCAGGTGCCACACCTGAACAGATAGATAAAATAGTTCAAAAAATGCTTCAGGAAAATAATATCTCACTTAATAGAGCAAAGGAGTTGCTCGACCAAATTTAAACACCAAATTATATACTCAAACTGCTACAAGGTTACAAATGTACAAAGTAAAATTTGCCATTCCTAAAGGAAGTCTAGAAGAAGCTACCTTTAAGATACTTGAAAAATCTTGGACTAAAGTAAATCGTAAAAGTCGGACGTATAGAGTTTTCTTAGATGATCCACAAATTTCTGTAAAGATGCTTCGACCACAAGAGATTCCTAATTTAGTTTCTGAAGGACTGTATGATGTTGGGATCACTGGGCAAGACTGGATAGCAGAAACTAAAGCTAACGTTGAACCAATTTTAGATTTAGAATATGGAAAAATTAAACTTGTAATAGCAATTCCTGAAAAATATAAATTCAAAAACTTAGATGCAATGATTACAGCTTATGCAAAGAAGAAAAAAATTCTTAGAATATCTTCTGAATATCTTACAACTGCATCAAAATTCATTAAACAATTGAAGTCTTACAAGAAATTTTATGGGTCCAAAGATCCTCAAATTATTACACCATGGGTAAGACTGGGAACAAACAAGAATATCCAAATTCACTTATCATTTGGTGCAACAGAGGCAAAACCACCAGATGATGTTGATGCAATCATGGATGTTACAGAAACTGGAACTACACTAAAACAAAATCAATTAAAGATTATAGATACGGTTTTAGAATCTAATGCATATTTAGTTGCAAACAAAAATTCACTTAAGGATAAATCTAAACGAGAAAAAATTTTTGATATCGTAACGTTGATGAGAGGTGCTGTACATGGTAGAAAATATCTACACATTTATCTAAATGTGGAAGAAAAAAATCTCAAAAAATTGTTAAAGGAAGTTACATCTCTTAAAAGACCAACTGTGAGTCCACTTAGTGAGAAAGGATGGTATGGAGTAAATACTATAATTCTCAAATCTGACTTTCACAAACTTGTTCCAAAACTAAGAAAGATTGCTCAGGGATTAGTAGTTCATGAAACCAGACAAATATTAGAACTTGAGGAGATAAAACGTGATGAGGAAAAATGATGAAAATCATAACGGTTCGCGACATAGATAAATTCGCAAATTCAATTATCCCTAAACCCTCTAAAACCAACAAGAAAAAAATCGAATCAATTGTCATCGATGTTAGAAAAAATGGTGATAATGCAGTTAAAAAATACGAAAAAAAATTTGGAGGGTTCAAAAAAGGGCCTATGAAGGTATCAAAAAGGGAAATTCAGACATCATACCACAAAGTGACTAAAGATCAAGTTAATGCATTAAAAATTACAAAAAATAGACTAACAAAAACTGAATTAGCAATTAAAAAACGATTAGGAAATTTTGAAGTAACTACTGATGGAGTAAAAATTAAGAAATTTTTCTTTCCAATCTCTAGTGTTGGATGTTATGTGCCAGGTGGTTCAGCTAGATATCCTAGTTCTTTGGTAATGTCTGTAATTCCAGCTAAAGTTGCTGGTGTAAAAAGAATTGTTGTTGTTTCACCAACCAATAAGAAAGGCGTAATTGATTCTCTTACACTAGTTGCAGCTGACCTTTGTGGCGTTGATGAAATTTATAAAATTGGAGGAGCTCAAGCAATAGCTGCTCTTTCTTATGGCACAAAATCAATTCCAAAAGTTGATAAAATTATTGGCCCTGGAAGTTCATTTGTTAGTATTGCAAAATCAATCATAAGTGATGATACATCTATAGATATGATAGCAGGACCTACCGAACTTGGAATCATAGTGGATTCTACATCAAAAGCTGATTTTGTAGCATCTGATCTAATTTCTCAAGCTGAACACAGCAAAGACACATTTTGTTTTGTATTAACTACTTCAAAGAATATTGCAAAAGGTATTACACAATCAGTTAAACAAAAAATTAAAACTATTAAACGAAAAGAAATTGTTCAAAAAAGTTTGGAAAATAATGGATTTGTAGGCGTATGCAAATCAGAAAATGACATGATTACCTTAGCAAATAAACTAGCTCCTGAACACCTAGAAATAATTACTAAAAATCCAAAAGTATTAGCAGCTAAACTTACAACCGCAGGCTTAGTTCTACTAGGAGAAAATACACCTTCATCTGCAAGTGATTACATGTTAGGTTCCAATCACATACTTCCTACAAATGGATTTGGAAAAGTACGAGGATCATTGTCAGTAATGGATTTTATGAAATTAGGTACTGAAGTCGAATCATCAAAATCCGCACTTCGAAAAATTTCAAAATATATGAATGCGATTTGTAATTCAGAAGGTCTTCCAAATCACTATGAAGCAGTAAAGAGTCGTTTAAAATGAATTGGTTTGAAAAAAAAGTAATAGAATTATCAAAATTCCAGGGATATCAAAAACCAGAAATACAATCCGAGACACTAAAACTTGATTCAAATGAGAATTTTGTAATTTCTAAACAATTTCAAAAAGACCTCATAGATGCAGCAAAGAAAAATTCTGATGTGAGAGAATACCCATTGGGTAGACTAGAAAAATTGGTTATTGCATTAGCAAAATACCTTAAAGTCTCACCTGCCATGATTGGTGTAGGAAATGGTTCAGATCAAATTCTTGATCTATTACTTTCAAATTTTTGTAATAAGA
>JACZUQ010000022.1 GCA_022573065.1 Nitrososphaerota archaeon | reverse complement strand
GATGCTGCCTTAGTTGGATTAAGTGGTAAAATGAAAATTACAGGTGGTAGTGACAAATCTGGAGTTCCAATGAGATCTGATATTCATGGGGGAGCAAGAAAGTATGTGTTATTAACAAAAGGTGTTGGATTAAATGATGCTGAAAAAGGTCAAAGATTTCGTAAATTAGTAAGAGGAACAACAATTTCTGAAGAAATCTATCAGATAAACTGTAGATATGATGGAGAAATTAAAATTGAAAAAACACAAGAAGAAACTAAGGATGATTCAGCTAAGAAAGAAGTAAAAGATTCACCCAAAAAGGATGATTCAGCTAAGAAAGAAGTAAAACATTCACCCAAAAAGGATGATTCAGCTAAGAAAGAAGTAAAAGATGTGCCAAAAAAGGCATAGATTAACATAATACTATTTTACATTTTCAGCAATGCATTGGCGTGATACACTTCCTGAATGGTATGTTAAAAAATATGGTTACCAACCTTGTGTTAATATTGGAACCGCGGGTCATGTTGATCACGGAAAAACATCTTTAATTCAGGCATTTACAGGAGTTTGGACAAGTGTCCACAGTCAGGAACTCAAAAGAGGTATCACAATACGTGTTGGGTATTCTGATGCCGCATTTTACAAATGTAAGAACTGTGAACCTCCATTAGGATATTCAACCACTCCAAAATGTCCAAACTGTAAAAAAGAAAGTGAATTGTCACGAGTTGTAAGTTTTGTGGATAGTCCTGGACATGAAAGCTTGATGGCAAATATGTTATCCGGTTCGGCTCTAATGGATGGGGCAATTTTAGTTATAGCTGCTAATGAACAAGTACCAAAACCACAAACACGAGAGCATTTGCTTGCACTAGAAATTTTGGGAATAAAACAAATCGTTGTAGTACAAAATAAAGTTGATTTAATCTCATACAAGGAGGCTTTATCAAATTATAAAGATATAACAAAATTTGTAAAAGGAACCAAAGCTTTAAAATCTCCAATAATTCCTGTTTCTGCACAATCTGGTTTGAATATTGATGCATTAATTGGTGCAATTGAAGATACAATTGAAACTCCAAAACGTGAAGAAGATAAAGACGCAGTTATGCATGTTTTACGTTCATTTGATGTAAACAAACCAGGAGCAAAAATCAAAACTATCAAAGGGGGAGTAATAGGAGGTAGTCTTACGCAAGGGGTATTCAATATAGGTGATGAAATAGAAATTAAACCAGGCATATTAAATGAGAAAAAAAAGTCATATGAACCTATACAGACTGAAATTGCATCTCTTGGTACAGGTGCAGGAACAGTTGAAATTGTAAAACCAGGAGGACTGGTAGCTATAGGTACTAAACTTGATCCGTCACTTACCCGTAGTGATTCTTTTATTGGATCAGTAATAGGAAAACCAGATACTCTACCTCCAAATTCTTTGACAGCAAATGTAGAAGTTAATTTATTTGATTCTGCTGTTGGAACTACTGAAGAAACTAAAGTAAATCCAATTCTTGTAGGAGATTCTTTACGAGTAAATATTGGAACTGCACCCATTCTTTCAAAAGTCACAAAGGTAAAATCAAAGAATATTGAAATTGAATTCAAACGACCTGTATGTATTTTTGAAGGAAGTACTATTGCAATAAGTAGACGTATTGCTGAAAGATGGAGATTGATTGGAGCAGGGGTAGTTGGTTGAAGTCATCTGTGATACAAGTTTTTTAATACATTTAGCTACAACAAGAATAAAAAATATCTCTACTCTTGAAACTGACATTGGATCAATCCAATTTATACTGCCAGATGTAGTAATGAATGAACTTGAGAATTTATCCAAACAAGAGAAAAAAAAACATGATGTTTTAGCCACTTTGGATTATTGTAAACGATTAAAAAAAATTTCAATTTCAGGAAAGTTTGCTGATAAAGCATTGATTGATTATGTAAAACAACATGGAGGAATCATAGGTACAATGGATAAAGATTTGAAAGACAAGGTGAAAAAATACGGTGGTTCTATCATTTCATTTTCAAATGATCGAATTGTTTTAGAATCCCAGTAAAATTTAACTTAAACAATAATCTACTATTATTAGATGGTAGATCTCAAACTTGAAAGTTCAGCTTTTTCATTCGGAGAAGAAATTCCCAAAAAATATGGATATAAAAATGATAATCTCAGTCCCCCTCTAAAGATTGATGGTATTCCAACTGATTCCAAATCTCTTGCTCTGATTATGGATGATCCAGATGCCATGGGTGCTGTTGGCAAGGTTTGGGTTCATTGGGTAATATGGAATATTGAACCTAATACAACAGCAATTTCTGAAGGTTCAACCCCTTCTGGTTCTATTGAAGGAAAAACTGATTTTGGAGAAATTGGATATGGTGGGCCTGCACCTCCAGATAAACGACATACTTATGACTTCAAACTTTATGCACTTGAAACAAAATTAGATCTGCAAAAAGGTACAACTAAAGCTCAGCTAGAAGAGGCTATGGATGGAAAAATCATTTCACAAACAACACTTAAAGGCACTTTTACTCCTTGAATTTTACAATTTATTTCTAGAAAAATAATTAATCAAAATTTTCATTATACAAGAAAAAATCTAATCAAAACTTTTTCATCCATTAAAATCAATACATTTCTTACAAAACAGTAATAAGCAATATAAATCGAAACTTGATAATTGGTTTCAAATCTACAGTTATTTTCAGTTGGAAATTTTGAATTTCGTTTACAACATCTTCTGATTATCGGAATATTATCAATTGCATTTACGATGTCTTTTCTAGTAAGATCTCAAGCTTTAGATTATGGTTTTGAATTAAATGAGTTTGATCCTTTTTTTAATTATAGAGCAACTCAATTTATTGTAGATAATGGTATAACTGAATACTTTGATTGGCATGACGATAGAAGTTGGTATCCAAATGGAAGAAATATTTCAGCTACTTCACAAGTAATGCTGCATATTACTGCAGCAAGTACTTATCAAATTTTTAGTGGTGGAACTGATCTGTATAGTTTTACAATTATGTTTCCTGTTGTGATTGGTTCTTTAACCACAATTATCATTTTTGCTTTAGTTAGAATTATTGGAGGAACCACTGCAGGTCTCTTTGCATCACTTTTCTTTGCTTTATCTGTACCAATTCTTGTTAGAGGCATGGTTGGTTGGTTCAAGTCAGAACCATTAGGGATTTTTTATGGATTAATTGGAGTTTACTTATTTCTAAGTGGTATTAAATCTAAAAATCGAAAGATTGCTCTAGCAAAGTTAGTTGGTGGAGGAATCATTTTAGGTTTTGGTCTTTCTTCATGGGGAGGTATTCAGTTCTTTATTATTCCATTATCATTATTTTTCTTAGCTTTACCATTCTTACGTAATGATCATAAATTCATTGTATGGGCAATACCAGTTTTTGTATTGTCATTAATCCTTACTGCTGCCTCTTTTGAAAGACCTGGAATTGGTTTCCTTTTAGGGGTTGAAGGATTTGTCTTAGTAGGAACAACTCTTTTCCTTGTTGTATGCATATTAATTCAAAAACTAAGTAATGAAGAAAAAAGGTTGCGAAATGGACTTGCCTTATTTGGTGGAACCATAACTGTAGGCTTTTCCACTCTTGTGATAAATTTCTACTCCCGATTTCTTCCTCTTCCAAGTTTTCGATATCTAAATGCCATTAATCCATTCCTTACAACTCAAGACCCTCTTGTAGATTCTGTTGCAGAACATGCAACCACTACTATTGAGCAATCATTTTGGTTTCTATCAATATTGATGATTTTTGCAGGAATTGGAATATGGTTAATCTTTAGGAATAAAACAAAATCCAATGATTCTAAGACTTATGTACATAATGACATGACAGCATTTGCACTCATCATTGGAATCATTGGAGTATACATTAGTTCTGCATTTGTAAGATTGGAAGTTTTTGCTTCAATTTCTGTAATTATTTTATCGTCAGTAGGATTAGCAATTATTTCATCAGAGATTCTTAAAACTCATAAACTTGATAGAAAAAAAATTATTCATTCTCCTGGAGCTATAACAAAAATTTCTTTCGTAGTTATAATAATTACTTTACTAATTATTCCATCAACATTACCTGGAGCTGCCAGTTGGATTAGTGGGATAAAAGCTCCACCCACTATACTAAATGGTGGTACAAATTTCAATATTGCAACAGATGATTGGCCTGCAGCAATGGAATGGTTAAAAAATAACACACCTAAAGATGCAGTTGTAGCTTCATGGTGGGATTATGGATATTGGATAACTACCCTTGGCGAAAGAATTTCTTTAGCTGATAACGCAACTTTAAGTACAATACAAATACAAAAAATTGCTCTCATGTTCCTAAGTTCTCCAGATAGGGGATGGGAATTATTACAAGAACTAGGTGCAGATTATGTATTGGTATACGTTGCTTCTGTTCGAATAGATGATGAAGGCGGTTCTGCTTTGTATCTCCTACAGGGTGGTGCAGATGAAAGTAAAAAACAATGGTTCATGAGAATTGCAGGCGTACCTGTTTCACGATATGTTGAAGCCGATGGACTTAGTGGCACTGACTATTTTTGGGATAATACGCTTTTAGGAAAAATGTTCCCTTATAGTCTTCTAGCATATGCAAATTTTAATGCTAATTTACAATCAGAAACATATCAACCTGGATTCACACCAATTTATGAAAAAGATGTCAAATACCCATCAGATGGTGATGGTCCACTTAGGTTAGTCTACAGCTCTTCAAGTTTTGATAGGGATACATCTGGCCCAATTAGTGGAGTTTTCATTTACGAAGTAAACAAGGATTATGTCCCTAAACAAGTAACATCTCCAACTACAGAAATACCTGAAAGTAGTGAAACTGCAGTCATTACAACAAGTTTTGGAGATATTATAATTGAACTTAAAGAACATGTTGCTCCAAAAACTGTAGAAAATTTCAAAAATCTTGCAAATTCAGGATTTTATGATGGAACAATATTCCATAGAATTATCCCTGATTTTGTCATCCAAGGAGGAGATCCTAATACTATATCTGGAAGTCGTGATACATGGGGTCAAGGAGGACCTGGATATTCAATAGATGCAGAATTTAGTGATATTAAACACAAAATATACATAGTTTCAATGGCTCGTGGTACTGATATCAATAGTGCAGGTTCTCAATTTTTCATTGTTTTAGGAAATTCACCATGGTTAGATGGTAAATACACTGTATTTGGAGAAGTAACTTCTGGAAAAGATATTATTGATAAAATTGCTTCTTTAGAAACTAATTCTCAAGATCAACCAATTGATCGAGAAACTGCAATTATTGAAAAGATTGTAATTAATAGTTGAAATTAGTTATCTGTTTTTAGATTTACTCGTATACTTCGGGAAGACGGTATTTCATATACTTGTCATCTGGAGAAAATTTCGCAGGATGTGACATTTTGGTTTTTTCATTACATCTAGGACATTTATCTTTTAAAGTATAATGATTACATGATACGCACTTTCTTAACTGGAAATGCATTTTATCCCCCTCCTTTTTTCTTTGAATCTTCTCTCATGAATTTAAAACTCCCTTTTTGTTTCTCAATTGCTGTCTGAATATCAGAAATAATTGGCTTCAAAGTTCTTTCTGCAGATTTAAAATCTCCTGACGAAACAGATATTCTATACTTTGGGGCACCAACATAGGTGATCTCTACCTTGGAATTTCCATCGTTCTTAGTGGTATTTCCAAGTATTTTTTTAATTATTTCAACACCATCAGGTTTAGTACTTGTAATCTCTAAGATTCCACGTATTTCTACAGACGGTAATCTAATTTTTGAACTAACTTCTTCTATTGCTGATATAGTTTTTTTTGGAAGTTTTAGTTCGTTGAATACATCAATTCCCTTCCTAGCAACGTCTAAGAATGCATCATAAATTGAATCATACTTTGAAAAAATACTCTCCTCTAGTGCTTCTAAATCCTTTTCAGAAATCTTTGCTGTTTCTTGAACACTCTGAATAATTGTTTTTCCTTTTTCGTATCTTTTTACTTCTAGCAATTTTTTCTTTTTTTGGTCTTTAGAAATCTGTTTTAGTGAAAGATCTATTTCGTTTCTATCAGATCTTACTTTTTTTACAACAAGAACTTTTTTTTCTCCTTCTTTCACATATCTGCCTATGTTTCTTACCCACCCTGGTGCAATTTCTGACACATGTAAAAATCCCTGAACATTATTGTATTCATCAAGAGTAACATATGCCCCATGATCTGAAACTTTACTTACAGTAGCAAGAACAATTTCTCCTGGTTCAGGGAATTCCTGGATTTCAGTGGACATGAATTCAAATTTCTGAGTGTGTAATTTATTGTTGCTGGTTAGAAATCTATGCCTTTTTTTGCTTTTATCCCTGATTTGAAAGGATGTTTTATCTCCTTCATCTCAGTTACGAGATCAGCCACATCAATTATCTCATTTTTTGCATAATTTCCAGTTAAAACAAGATTAAGATTATCTGGTTTTGATTTAATTAAATTCAGAACATCATCTACATGTATTAAATCAAGATTAATTGCATAATTTACTTCATCTAAAATTACTATATTATAATTTCCAGATTGGATTTTTTCTTTACTAATTTGAATTGCTTCTTTTGCAATTTTTTCATGATCTTCGTGAGGGCTTTTATCATCAATAATGCCTACAAAACCTTTACCAACAATTACTAATTCTAATTCTGGTTGGAGTCTTTTAACGGATTCAATTTCCCCATAAGGCCATGTTCCTTTGATAAATTGAATCATACAAATTTTATGATTATATCCAACTGCTCTTAGGGCCATTCCTAATGCAGCAGTTGTTTTACCTTTTCCGTTACCTGTGTAAACAATGACTAGTCCATCTTTGCCCATGATTTGATGTCATACCCCTATAACAAAAACATTGGTTAATCGCAAAATCCATTATTCTACATCAATTTAAATAAAAATCTGGTTTAATGAAGAAATTGAAAATTCCTAGATTAATTCTTGCAGGAACCAGTAGTGGGGTTGGTAAAACCTCTATCACCTCAGCAATTATTCAAGGAATAAAAAAAAGAGGTTATTCAGTACAACCATTCAAAGTAGGACCTGACTATATTGATCCTAGTTATCTTTCAGCTATTGCCAAAAATGATACAATAAATTTGGATGCTTGGCTAATGGGAACACAGGAACTCATCAAAAGTTTTGTCCGAAATTCCAAATCTAGCTTTTCAATTATAGAAGGAGTTATGGGTTATTATGATGGATTTTCTGGAGACTCGAACTATTCAAGCACTCACCACGTTGCAACTCTTTTAAAAACTCCAACAATCCTCGTATTGGATGCGAGCAAAACTGCTCGCTCAATTGCTGCTACTGCATTAGGATTTACAAAATTTCATAAAAATTCTAGGATTGTGGGATTGATTCTTAATAAAATAGGGAGTAAAAAACATGAAGATCTATGCAGAACAGCCTTAGAACCTTTGAAAATCTCTATCCTAGGTTCAATTCCAAAAAGCTCTAATATTCTTAATTCAAGACATCTAGGTTTGATACCTGTTTCAGAACAAATTAAATTAAAAAATAAAATTGAAAAGATCGCAAAGGAAATCTCTGATTCACTTTTTATTGATAAAATTATTAAAATTGCTAAACATGCATCTGATTTACAAAAAATTAATGAAAAACCAAAACAAAAACCAAAAACTACAATTGCAGTAGCATTAGATAGCTCGTTTAATTTTTACTACAAAGATAATCTAAATGCATTAAGAAGAGAAGGTGCAAAATTAAAATTTTTTAGTCCTATTTCTGATTCTAAACTTCCCTCTTGTGATGGACTATACTTTGGTGGCGGATTTCCAGAAGTACTTGGTAATTCTTTAGGAAAAAACTACCATATGCGTAAATTAATTAAAGATTTAGCTGTAAAGAATATGCCAGTATACGCAGAATGTGGAGGTCTAATGTATCTTACAAAGTCAATTCATGATGGTACGAAGAAACATCCAATGGTGGGATTAATAGATGCAGAAACTATCATGACAAAAAAAATGACACTAAATTATACCAAAGGAACTATGCGTAAACTGTGTTTAATTTCTAATGGTTCTCAGAAGTTTCGTGGACATGAATTTCACTTTTCTGAGATTACTTCATTACCAAACGACTCAAAATTTGCCTATAATCTAGAAATTGGTAAAGGAATCAAAAACGGTAAAGATGGTCTGGTACTCTACAATACCCTTGCATCCTACGGCCATCTTTACTTTGACAGCTTAAATTATGCGAAACGATTTGTTTCAAATTGTGTCAAGTTTTCAAGAAGATGAATTTTCTCTCAATAGTTTGTAAAGTGCATTAACAATAGAAGAAGCACAAGGACTACCGCCTTTTCGTCCTTTATTTGTGATATATGGAACATCTAATGCCTGAAGTGCTTCCTTTGATTCGGGAGAAGATACAAAACCAACAGGGATTCCAATGACTAATGCTGGGGTCGTAACTCCTTCCTGAATCATCTGAATTACCTCTAAGAGTGCGGTAGGAGCGTTCCCAATTACAACAATTCCTCCACTTATCTCAGAAGCAGCCATTCTCATGGAAGTTTGTGCTCTAGTTTTGTTGTATTTTTTTGCTTCTTCTACAATCAACGGATTAGAAATATTACATATTACTTTATTTCCAAAATCTTTCAAGTTTTGTTTGTTAAAGCCACCAATCACTCCATTAACATCTACTATTATGTTGCAGCTATTTTTTAGTGCATTAATTCCAGTTTTAATTGCATCCTTGTGAAAAATTATTTTGTTGTCTCTAGCAAAATCAAAATCTGCAGTGGCATGAATTATTCGTCTAACTATAGGCCATTCGTGTTCGTTATATTGATGCGAACCAATTTCACTTTCTATTATATGCATACTTCGATCTTCTATTGATTGTCCTTTCTCAGTTTGCATGTTCAACCTCTCTTGCTCTTTCTAATATCAAATCAATCATTTTTTCATCAGTACCAATGTGTTCAGTTATCAGTACTTTCTTTAAGTTAGATTTCTCAATCGCAGGATTGAGATCTTCATAAATATCTCTTTTTACATGTGCACCTTTATGTAAAAAGTAAAAAACAATTACTAAAACTTCAGGATTATTTTTTTGACATTTTTCAATTCCTTGTTGAATGTTTGGGTCTTCAATTTCTAAAAAACAATGACTGATATTTCGATAGGTATTAGTTAAGTTATCGACAACATATTGTATGGAACGTTGTGCATTTGGATCTTTGCTTCCATGTCCAATTATCATAACATCAATTTGATTGCTTGGAAGAGAAATGGTATTTTTTTCCAGCGCAGATTTGACTCTATTTTCTACTAGTTCTGACATAGTTTTATGCATCGACATTGGTTTTGATATAACAAATTTCACTTTAGTTAGTGATTGAAGTTTTATTGCATCATTTACTGCTGCCTTGACTTTTTTTCCTGGATACAAAAAATAAGGAACTATTGTAAGTGATTCAATTTCATGTTGAAGACATTTTTTAACTCCTTCTTCAATAAATGGAGGAATTACCTCTAAAAAACAATAATTAGAAAAAACATAATTTCCTTTTTCTTTTACTTTTTTGCAAATAAAATCAAGTTCTTCCTTTACTTCCTTTTCTCTACTTCCTCTATCAATAAGTAAAACTCCCCGCTTCAATTTGGAATCCTTGCCATTGCAATTGTCAAATTTGGTGGAAATTTCTGTTTTTCAACAACTAATTTACCTCCGGAACCTTTGATTGCTGCTGCCTCTGATACGCTTGGAGTACCTTCAAAGGTCTGAACCGTCTTTGAAGGATTAGGAATTTCAATTGTTGCTAATTCTTCTTTTTGAAAATATTCAACAGGTACGTTCATTTCTTTTCCTAAATCAATTAAGCCTTGTACATCTTGTTGTTTTTTAATGGAAACAAGCTTTGCAATTGATTTTGCACTAAGTTTGTATTTTTCTAAACAAAAACTCAAACCTTCTTTGATAGTTTCTTTTGTAGTGTCTACATGTAATCCTACTCCTACTACAAGTGTTGGTGGTCTATAAACTACAGAATTTCTTAAAATTTCTTTATTTTTAATTTCCTTATCAGTCATTATCAGTAATCCTTTTGCTTGTGAATTTTTTAATTCTTCCATTGAGGAATAAATTATGACATTTATTGGCAGTTTTTTATTCCACCAATCTTTGTTTCCAGCATCTTGATAAACACCAATTTCTTCTTCATTTACCATAAAAGCGCTAATCTTTGTTACTGCAGAATCATCTTCAATCTTCCAACCAAACTCTTTTCCTAAGAGATCAACTGCAATTGTTTTGTTTACATCAGCTGCAGTAGTAATAACTGCTGTACCTCCAAGTTTTTCTGCAATATCTTCTGTAAGCTGATTTGCACCTCCAATATGTCCAGATAAAACACTGATCACAAATCTTGCTTTATCATCTATGACTAATACTGCAGGATCTATTTTTTTATCTTTAATGTATGGTGAAATTAAACGAACTACTGCACCTAATGAAAAAATACAAACAAGTGCATCACTAGTTTTGAAAAGTTCTGCAATTTTATTAGATGTTGATTCAGAATACCATTCTACTTGTGGATCATTATCTGAAAATTTAGATGGTGCATAAATCTTCCATGAATTTGATAATTTTTTTAATGATGTTCCAATCTTAATTCCATTTTTTGTGATAGCAAGAATTGATATTTTTTCCACGGATCCAATCCCGCTGTTTTAATAAAATACCTTACTATGATGAGTGCCTTCCCAAAATATTGCCATCAAAGTTAAAAAGTATCACTTCTATAGGCACCTTTTCTTCAGAATGCTTTCTCATTTGATTGTAAACATGTAGGCATACTTGAACAAAAAAGCCCTCTACCTTATTTTCAAGAACAATATCCTGTACATGTCTTGCAGTATTTGCATTTCTAATTTGTTCAACAATTTTTTCATCTGCTCCACATTTCTTACCTAACTCTGCAAGAAAATTTGTGTCAACTTTGGAACCCTTTACGTGAGTTTGTTTTACTCCTATAGCCATCTTTGCAAATTTTCCAATGAATCCTGCAATGTATGCTTTTTTGATCTCTTTTTTTGCACATTGTTGTATTGTATAACCTGAAAAATCTCCCATTTGTACAAATGAATGATCAGGTAGATCAATAATCTTTTTTGCAAATTCTTCGCTTCTTC
The DNA here is from genome assembly GCA_022573065.1 of Nitrososphaerota archaeon. GTDB lineage: Archaea > Thermoproteota > Nitrososphaeria > Nitrososphaerales > Nitrosopumilaceae > CSP1-1. The sequence goes on along the minus strand of JACZUQ010000022.1, from coordinate 2,972 downwards.
CTCCAGTTGTTAATACAACAATATCATTACCCATTGCAAGACTTACATCGAGATTCTGTCTTACAGATGCTGCAAAAGATGCAGTTGAGTATGGAATAACAATTCCACTTGTACCTAGTATTGAAATACCTCCAACAATCCCAAGTCTTGGATTATCTGTCTTTAATGCAAGTTCTTTTCCTTTTGGTACAGATATTACTACTCTAATCCCATTTTTCTGCAAAATATTTTGTGCTACTTCAGATACATTAACATTTATCATTTTTTTTGGTATAGGATTAATTGCCGGTTTATTGATTTCTAATCCAAGACCAGGCTTTGTAACAATTCCTACACCTTCTCCTCCTTCAATCTCAATTTTATTTACATTTGGAGTTAATGATATATCTACAAAAATCTCCGCACCATGAGTAACATCAGGATCATCTCCCCCATCTTTTATTACCGAACACTTTGCTTTCTTGTCACTAAATTCACAATTATGAATTTTAATTGTTATATTATTTCCGTTAGGTAGAGTTACATCTATAGAATCTATCTTTTTTTGATTAATTATTGCCAATACAGCTGCCTTTGATGATGCAGTAGCACATGTTCCTGTTGTAAATCCTGTTCTAAGTTTTTCTTTTGATTCTTGTTGTTCGCTCACACTCAAATTGATTTATTTTGTGTATTAACTCTTATCTTAATAATGAAAAAATCTAAAGATTTACGAATAGCTGTAACTGGTGCAAATGGATTTGTAGCACAAAATACTCGATATTTACTGAATAATAAAGGTGTGAAACTTTATGGAATTTCAAGGAAAAATTTTTCAAATTATAAATCTGAATCTAAGATAATTTCCCCAGATATTAGTTTGAAAGAAATTTCACGTAAACTAAAAAACTGTGATGCATTAATTCATTTGATTGGGACAGGGAAACTAACAGCTAATTCTACGTACAAGTCAGTGAATTTAGATTTAACAAAAAAAATTATCCTACTCTGTAAGAAATCTAAAATTAAAAAAATTGTATACATTAGTGGTCTAGGTGTATCAAAAAATTCAATTTCACCATATTTTACTTCAAAGTATAAAGCTGAACAGGAAATAATTAACTCTGGATTAGATTACACAATTCTACGAGCATCTTATATTATTGGAAAAAACGATCCTTTAGTAATAAATCTTAAAAACCAAATCAAAAAAGGAAAGATAATAATTCCAGGAGAAGGAAATTATCATCTTCAACCAATTTATGTCAATGATGTTGCTGAAGTAATTTATAATTCTGTAATTTCAAAAAAATTTTCAAATATAATTCTTGAATTAGTTGGACCAGAAAAAGTAACTTTTAAAGAATTTGTTAAGCTATTCAAAGGTAAAAGAAAAATTAAAATTGAAAATATAGATCTTGAACATGCATTTCATACTGCTTTAAAAGATCCTAATAGTAATTATGGTATTGAAGATCTAAATATTATGATAGGAGATTTCACAGGAAATCATGAGAAATTAAAACAATTGTCTGGTTTAAAATTTAAAAAATTTAGAGAGATCTTACAAGCCAGCAGCTTGTCGTAATAAATCTGCTTTATCTGTATTTTCCCACTTAAATTCTGATTCGTTTCTACCAAAATGTCCATATGCAGCAGTTTTTTTATAAAATGGTTTTTTTAAATCTAATTGGGAAATTATTGCAGATGGTTTCATGTCAAAGTGTTTTCTAACAATGTTTTCAATATCTTCTTCAGGAATTTTTCCAGTATCAAAAGTATTTACCATGAGAGATACTGGATCTGCTACCCCTATGGCATAAGCAACCTGTACTTCGCATTTCTCAGCTAAACCTGCAGCCACAATATTTTTTGCAATATAACGACACATGTAACATGCAGATCTATCTACTTTTGATGGATCTTTACCAGAAAAAGCTCCTCCCCCATGTCTTCCTTGACCACCATATGTGTCGACAATAATTTTTCTTCCGGTAAGACCTGCATCTCCATGAGGACCACCAATTTCAAACTTACCAGTTGGATTTACATGAGTTATTATTTCATCATTCCATATATCTCCACAAACAGGTTTGATTACTTTTTCAAGAATAGAATCTGTTATCTCTGAATTTGAAACATCTGGTGTATGTTGGGTTGATATTACTATAGTTGTAATTTTTTTTGGTTTTCCATCTTCATATTGAACTGAAACCTGAGATTTTCCATCGGGCCTCAGCCATGGTAACTCTTTTGATTTTCTTACTTCTGAAAGTTTTTTGGTTAATTTATGTGCAAGAATAATTGGCATAGGCATTAGCTCTTCAGTTTCATTTGTTGCATAACCAAACATCAAACCTTGATCTCCTGCTCCTTGTTCTTTCTCTTCATTAGCTGTAATGCCTTGACTAATATCTGGACTCTGAGTATGTAATCTTAACATAATTTCACAAGAATCTGCATCAAATTCTAATTCTGGTTTATCATAACCAATTTCTCGAATTACTCTTCTAACAACCTCTTCTTGAGCTTTTTTATCAAATTTTGCTTTGGATGTTACTTCACCAGCAACTACTACCAAACCAGTAGTTACTAGGGTTTCTATTGCAACTCTTGAATCAGGATCTTGTTTTAGATATTCATCTAATAATGCATCAGATATCTGATCACAAATTTTATCTGGATGGCCCTCAGTTACAGATTCTGAAGTAAAAAGAAAACTTCTTGCCATTTGGCACACTCATTATTAATTAAAATTCATTTTCTAATTTGATAAATAAAACATTATTTCCTCTAACAATAACTCGACCATAATTTGCAATAACCTTACCATCTTTTATTTCTTCAGCATTAGTCATTATCAAATTCATGTAAGAATCTACATTCTCCATCATACCTTTGTATTGTACATCATTCTTGAGCCTTACTATAACACTTTTCTTGGTATTTTTCTGGAGAGTTGTAAGTGGTCTTTTTGAGCTTGTTTGTGACAA